>JAFZBH010000034.1 GCA_017561865.1 Bacteroidales bacterium
CATCCTGAGCCAGGATCAAACTCTTCTTTGTATATTTCTATATCTCAAGTTCTTTCCTGACACCCTATCAATTTCCAAAGAAATCAACGCTCTCGATTCTTAGTTTCTCGGTACTTGCTTGTACTTGTTTTGTCAGTCTTTTCAATGATCTTCTCAAATTTGGCGCTAAAAAAACCAGCCTCCTCGGCTGATGGCCAAACCCTCTCTTGCGATTGGGATTGCAAAGGTAGTCACTTTTTTTGAATCTCCAAACTTTTCAAAAGAAAATTTGAAAAATTTAGGGTGATCCGGTGCTATAAAAAGAACTTTGCGTCCCCCCGTTTGGGAAAGGGGACGCAAAGGTACTCACTTTTTTTAAACCTGCAAATATTTCGCAGATATTTTTACATCATGCCGCCGGCAGGCATCGCCGGGGCGGCGGGAGCGGGCTCCGGGATGTCCACGATGCCGCACTCGGTGGTCAGGAACATACCGGCCACGGAGGCTGCGTTCTCGAGGGCCACGCGGGCGACCTTGGTCGGATCGATGATGCCGGCCTTGTACATCTCCACGTACTTGTCGGAACGGGCGTCGTAGCCGAAATCTCCCGCGTGCGCGCGGATCTTGTCAATGATGACGGAGGCTTCCACGCCGGCGTTCGCCGCGATCTGGCGGAGCGGCTCCTCGATGGCACGGGCCACGATATGGATACCGGTAGTCTCGTCCTCGTTGTCACCCTTCAGGGCGGCGAGGGCCTCGGCCGCGCGGATGTAAGCCACGCCGCCACCCGGGAGGTAACCCTCCTCCACGGCGGCACGGGTCGCGTTGAGCGCGTCCTCGACGCGGTCCTTCTTCTCCTTCATCTCCACTTCGGTGGTGGCGCCGACATACAGGACGGCCACGCCGCCGCCCAGCTTGCCGAGGCGCTCCTTGAGCTTCTCCTTGTCATAGTCGGAGGTGCTGGTCTCGATCTGCTTGCGGATGGACTCCACGCGCTCGGCGATGGCTTCCTTGTCGCCCGCACCGCCCACGATGGTGGTGTTCTCCTTGGTGATGGTCACCTTCTCGGCGTGACCGAGCATATCGGGGGTGGTGTTCTCCAGGGTGAAGCCGCGGTCCTCGGACACCACGACGGCGCCGGTCAGCGTGGCGATATCCTGGAGCATCTCCTTGCGGCGGTCGCCGAAGCCCGGGGCCTTGACGGCCGCGATCTTCAGGGCGCCGCGGAGCTTGTTGACCACGAGGGTGGTCAGCGCTTCACCGTCCACGTCCTCCGCGATGATGAGCAGCTCCCTGCCTTCGCGGGCCATCGGCTCGAGAATCGGGAGAAGGTCCTTCATCGAGGAGATCTTCTTGTCGGTGATCAGGACGGCGGGGCTGCTGAGCTCGGCCTCCATCTTGTCGCCGTTGGTCATGAAATAGGGGCTGATGTAGCCGCGGTCGAACTGCATGCCCTCGACCACCTTCACCTCAGTGTCGGTGCCCTTGGCTTCCTCGACGGTGATGACGCCGTCCTTGCCGACCTTGGCCATCGCGTCGGCGATGAGCTTGCCGATGTAGCCGTCGTTGTTGGCGGACACGGTGCCCACCTGCTCGACCTTGGAATAGTCGTCGCCGACCTGCTGGCTCTGCTTCTTCAGGTCCTCGACCACGGCCGCGACGGCCTTGTCGATGCCGCGCTTGATGTCCATCGGGTTGGCGCCGGCGGTCACGTTCTTCAGGCCGACGTTGATGATCGCCTGGGCAAGGACGGAAGCGGTGGTGGTACCGTCGCCGGCCTGCTCGTTGGTCTTGGAGGCGACCTCCTTGACCATCTGGGCGCCCATGTTCTCAAAACGGTCTTCCAGCTCGACCTCCTTGGCGACGGTCACGCCGTCCTTGGTCACCTGGGGTGCGCCGAACTTTTTCTCTATCACAACGTTGCGGCCCTTCGGACCGAGGGTCACCTTGACTGCGTTGGCCAGCGCGTCCGCACCGGACTTCATCTTGGAACGGACGTCGACGTCGAATTTGATTTCCTTTGCCATAATTACAGGATTGCTAAAATGTCAGACTGCTTCACGATGAGATATTTCTTGTCCTCGACCGTCACCTCGGTGCCGGAGTACTTGCCGTAGAGGACCTGGTCGCCGACCTTGACCTCCATCGGTTCGTCTTTCTTGCCGGGACCGGTCGCGAGGACCGTGCCCTGCTGGGGTTTCTCTTTCGCCGTGTCGGGAATGTAGATCCCGGATGCCGTCTTGGTCTCAGCCTCCTTGGGCTCGATCAGGACTCTGTCTGCTAAAGGTTTGATCATAATGATATCGTTTTTGACTTGTAATCACAAAACGCCGCGGCGGGGCCGCGACGTCGGGATTAAAATCAATGTCCGTGCCAGTGACATTTTGTCATTTTGCGGCCGCAGGGGCCGCCAGCTGCCACAGGACCACGCCCACGGACACGCTGACGTTGAGCGAATGCTTGGTCCCCGACTGCGGGATCACGAGGCTCCCGTCTGAGGCGTCGACGACGTCCTGCCGCACGCCGTCGACCTCGTTGCCGAAGACCAGGGCGTAGCGCCGCCCCGGCTCCCGCCGGAAATCCTGCAGGGGCACGGCGTGCTCGGTCTGTTCGGCGCAGAGCACGGTCCAGCCCTCCGTCTGCAGGCGCCGCACCAACTCGAGCGTGTCGCCCACGTGCTCCCAGGGCATGCTCTGCTCCGCGCCCAGGGCGACCTTGTGGATCTCTGCCGAGGGCGGGCAGGCGCAGATGCCGCACAGATAGACCTTGTCCACCTTGAACGCGTCGCCGGTGCGGAAGGCGCTGCCGACGTTGTGCGCGCTGCGGATGTTGTCCAGCACGAGCACCAGCCCGGAGGGCGGAAGGGCGCGGTATTGGTCCGCGCGTACGCGCCCGAGTTCTATATTTAATAATTTCCTGTCGCTCATAGGGAGCAAAGATAAGGAAAAGTTGTATATTTGTGGATACATTAATCACGCTGTATGAAACAGGACATTCAAATCATCGATCTGATCAAGAAAGAGCACGAGCGGCAGAAGGCCGGCCTCGAGCTCATCGCTTCGGAAAATTACGTAACGGACGAGGTTCTCAAGGCCATGGGGTCCATCTGCACCAACAAATATGCGGAAGGCTATCCCGGCAAGCGCTATTACGGCGGTTGCGAGGTCGTGGACCAGATCGAGCAGCTGGCCATCGACCGGCTGAAGGCGCTCTACGGCGCCGAATGGGCCAACGTGCAGCCGCACTCCGGCGCCCAGGCCAACATGGCCGTCACGATGGCGGTCCTCCACCCCGGCGACACCTTCATGGGCCTGGACCTCAGCCAGGGCGGCCACCTTACGCACGGCTCCCCGGTCAACGCCTCCGGCCTCCTGTACAACGCCGTGGCCTACGGGCTCGACCCCGAGACCGGCCGCGTGGACTATGACAATATGGAGAAGCTCGCCCTCAAGCACAAGCCCAAGCTGATCATCGGCGGCGCTTCGGCGTATTCCCGCGAGTGGGACTACGCGCGGATGCGCAAGATCGCCGACCGCGTCGGCGCCATCCTCTGGATCGACATGGCGCACACGGCGGGCCTGATCGCCGCCGGCCTGCTGGAGAACCCGGTCAAATATGCCCACATCGTGACCTCCACCACGCACAAGACCCTTCGCGGGCCGCGCGGTGGCGTGATCCTGATCGGCAAGGACTTCGACGACCCGCAGGGCCGCACCACGCCCAAGGGCGTCGTCAAGAAGATGAGCCAGGTCCTTGATTCATACGTCTTCCCCGGCGTGCAGGGCGGTCCGCTCGAGCACGTGATCGCAGCCAAGGCCGTGGCCTTCTTCGAGGCCGGCCAGCCCGAGTACGTGCGCTACCAGAAGCAGGTCATCGCCAACGCCCAGGCGATGTGCGCCGAGTTCCTGCGCCGCGGCTACAAGGTCGTCAGCGGCGGCACGGACAACCACCTGATGCTGATCGACCTGCGCGGCAAGTTCGACGCCGTGACGGGCCGCATCGCCGAGCAGCAGCTGGAGAAAGCCGCCATCACGCTCAACAAGAACATGGTCCCCTTCGACACCCGCAGCCCGTTCCAGACCTCAGGCTTCCGCATCGGCACGCCCGCGGTGACCTCCCGCGGCTTCGGTGAAAAGGATATGACCGACATCGTCGGCCTGATCGACGATGTGCTCACCTCCTGCGCCAGGAACATCGACGCCCTCACCCTTAAGAAGGACGAGGAGCCCACGGCCGAGCAGCACGCATCCCTCGCCAGGCACCAGGCCGTCCTCGACGACGTCCGCCGCCGCGTCCACCAGATGACCGCCGGCGTCCCGCTGAACAAGTATTAGTCGTTGGCGCTCCCCCATCCCGCAATCTGAAGATAGCGTGATGAGGAAGTAATTGAAAATGTATTATTTACGAAAAGCGTGGGGGTCGAAATGACCCCCACGCTTTTCAATTCTTGCTGATTATCAACAATTTGCTCAACACGCTATGATAGCGCCGGGCGGTGCCACGCACCTTGAAAGAACTTTCGGTTTTCCATAAGCGTCTGTTTGTCCCAAAAATCGGGAATTCAGACGGGAAATGCAAGTTGCTTTTCAACATTAAACGTTTAACTTTGCATATTGATGAGAAAACTACTCTGCATACTGCTGTTCTGCGCGGCGGTGCTTCCGGTTCAGGCCCAGCGACGCTCTCCGGGCCGGCAGGGAGAACAGCCCCGAATCGACCGCTTCCTGCCGGAAGAGTTCTCCGGCCGGAACCGTTTCGCGTGGGAATACGACGCAGATTTCCAATACCTCTTCGACAACCGCGAATTCGCGTATTCACAGGATGCGTGGATTCCCTCCGGGACGATGAACACGGTGGTCTTCGCGCCCACCGTCGGTTTCAGCGTGCAGCAGGACGGCCGGGTGAATCACCGGCTTACGGCCGGCGTGGAGTTCGCCCACGATATGGGTTCGCACGTGTGGGGTGACCTTCCGCGCGAAGTGCTCCTCTTCTATGACGTACACGTACGGACGCGCCGCGGCGTCTTCGAAGGCCTGGCAGGCGTGTTCCCGCGCCGCTATCTGGAAGGATCCTACGGCGAAGCGTTCTATTCCGGGATGTACCGCAACACGGACCGCAACCTCGAGGGGGTGCTGCTCAAGTGGCGCCTGACGCGGCTCTACGCCGAACTGGGCTGCGACTGGATGGGCCGGTACGGCCCTGACACCCGCGAGCGTTTCCAGGTGATGAGCGCCGGCCGCTGGCAGGCCACCGACTGGCTTTCGCTGGGCTGGACGGGCAGTTTTTACCATTATGCCTGTTCGGAAAAGGCCTCCAACGTGGTGGACAACCATCTGCTGGAGCCTTGGCTGAAACTGGATTTCGCCGGCAAGACCTCCTGGCAGGAACTCTCGCTGCAGGCCGGAGCGCTGGTCGGCTACCAGTGCGACCGCGCGACCGGGCTGAATCCCCTGATCCCGGCAGGCGGCGAAGCGAGGGTGACCGTCCGGCGCTGGGACGTGGCCCTGCAGAACACGACTTACCTGGGCGACGACCTGATGCCCTATTTCCACCGGCTTGAGCCCACCGGTCAGCCTTATGCCACGAATCTCTATTTCGGCACGCCCTGCTACAACGGCTTCTTCGACCTGCTGGAGCTGGCCTGGACGCCGGCGCTGACGCGCTATCTGAACCTGCGCCTCTCCGCGAGGGCCTATTTCAACGGGGAAGGGTTCCTGGGCTGGCAGCAGATCTTCTCGCTGCGTTTCAGCCTGGACGCCCTGCGGCATCGCGACACCGTCTCCGGTCGCTGCCTATGAAATATTGGGACTACCGGGAGAGCGGCAAACCGCAATACGACTATTACGCCTATACGGACGGGAGCTACCTCGTGCCGAAGAACTTCGGTGCGTCGGCCTGCATCGTGCTGGACGGCCAATGCGAAAAGGTCCTCTACCAGTGGACCGAGGTGAGCCGCTACTCGACCAGCCACCGGCAGGAACTCGCGGCCATCGTCCACGCCCTGCTGCACGTCCCGGAAGGGAGCAGCGTGCTCGTGCGCAGCGACAGCGAGAACGGCATCGCCCTGCTGACCGGGCAGGTGCGCAGCAAGAAGGACTGGGACCTCGTCCAGCTGTACCGCAAAGTCCGCCAGGACCGCGCGCTGAAGGTGACCCTCGAGTGGGTCCGCAGCCACAGCGGGGACCGCTGGAACGACTACGTGGACTACCTCTGCGTCGAGGCGCAGGACCTCTTCGAGGCCGACGGCACGCGGGTGCGCGAAGGGGTTGACCCGCAAGTGCTTTTTACTTACCTTTGCAAGCAATAAACTCATCCCCGATATGATGACGATCGCAATCATCGGCGCCGGCAATATGGGCGGTGCCACCGCCTTGGGGCTCGCCGCCGCCCTGCCCGAAGCCCGGATCACCGTCACGGCCAGGCACGCCGCGACCCTGGAGAAATATGCCGCACGCGGCCTTCAGACTTCGCTCGACAATCTCGCCGCCGCACGCGAGGCGGAGCTCGTCATCCTCGCGGTGAAACCCTGGCTGGTCGCCCAGGTACTGGAAGAATTGAAGCCGGTCCTTCCGGGCAAGATCCTCGTTTCGTTCGCCGCCGGCATCCCGGCGGCCCAGCTGCAGGAGTGGCTGGAAGGGTCCGGCGTGGGCGGTGCGTTCACCGTCATCCCGAACCTGGCAGTCGAAGTGGGAGAGAGCATGACGTTCATCCTGGACCTGCTCGGCTCCCCGCAGGCGCTCGGAAGCGTACGCGCGATTTTCGACGCCGTCGGCCGGACGGCCGTCGTGGACGAGAAACGGCTGAACGCCGGGATGATGCTGGCTTCCTGCGGGACCGCCTTCGCGCTGCGCTATGTGCGCGCCTCCGCGGAGGGCGGGGTCGAACTCGGGCTCTATCCGGGCGAGGCGCTGTCGGCGGCGCTGCAGACCGTCAAGGGCGCAGCCGCCCTGCTGGAGGCGCGCGGCACGCATCCCGAAGAGGAGATCGACCGCGTCACGACCCCCGGCGGCATCACCATCAAGGGTCTCAACGCGATGGAAGAGGCGGGGTTCACGCCCGCCGTCATCGCAGGGCTCAAGGCCTGGAAAGCGTGATCCTATCACGGCCCACCGCTTTATGCATAGCTGTGCATCCCGCCCAATAAGAGATTGACCCCGAAATAGGTCACCAGGACGCAGAGGAAGGCGAGCAGGCAGCAGAGGTGGAAGAAACGCGGTTTCCGCAAGAAGCGCAGGGAACTGCCGTGGAGCAGGACCGCATAGACCAGCAGGGTCACCAGCGCCCAGGTCTCCTTCGGGTCCCAGGCCCAGTAGTTCCCCCAGGAGATATTGGCCCACACGCCCCCGAGGAAGGTGCCGAAGGCCAGCAGGAACACCCCCGGGAACAGAATCACCAGGCTCACGTCCCGCAGGCGCTCCGCCTTCCCCTCCGGCAAGGCCAAACCCACGATGCCCAGGATAGCCGTCAGGCCGAACAGCGCATAGCTGATGATGATCGGGACCACGTGGATGACCAGCAGCGGAGAGCGCAGGACCGGCATCAGCGGCCCTTTCGGGAACACGCCGACCAGCCAGACCACCAGCATCGCAACGGCCGCAACTGACAGCGCTATCGTCCAGATCCGACGCGAACGCGCAGGATCCCTGTGCCGCAGCGCCGCGCGGAAAGCGGTATCCTTCTCGAAAAAGTACCCGACCATACAGACGAGCAGCAGCAGGTAGCCGGCGTAGGTAATCCCCACGCCCCAGGGGTCGTGGCTCACGGAGAGGATGCTGCCCAGGCCGTCCGCGTCATAGTCCGCCTGGTAGAAACGGTAGCCGCGGTACCTGGCGATATGGTTCATCGAGATCGTCACGGCCTTCCCTTCCGGAAGGAACGTAACCTCGGAACGGTAGTCGGACGGCATCGTCGAGCCGGGATAACGCTCGACCGCAAATTCCTCCAGGCGGATGCTGAAGGGAAGTGAGGCTGCGGGGCCTTCATCCAGCCGGAAGGAGGAATACTCCTCCCCCTGCCGCAGGTGGATTTCGCCGCTGAGGCTCGTCAGGTGCGTCACAAGCGCCCCGGCCAGGATCAGCACCAAGGCTGCGTGCAGCCCCAGGATGAAGGGCTTTCGCCCCGCCCGGCTGCGCAGCAGCAGCCAGAAACCCGCGACAGCCGTCAAGGCCCACAGCAGGAAAAAGACGGGATGGTGATAGAAATGGCTCAGCGCCGCCTGCGTCCCGTGCAGCCGCTCGACGACCGTCGCCGCAACCATCATCACGACGACGGCCGCCAGGCAGCCGAAGCTCACATATTTCAGGATCTTATCAGATGGCATCGATGAACGCGACGACGGCGTCGCGGTCTTCTTTGGACAGTTTGTAGAACTTCTCCGTGGACTCATAGGCATCGCTCTGCCTGCTATAACCGTGCCACATGATGGCCTCGATGACGTTCCGGGCCCGGTCGTCGTGAAGTCGGTCCTCGGCCCCGGTGTTGACCTTCGACAGGCCCCGGCCCCAAAGCGGCGTGGTACGGCACCAGCTGCCGTGGATGCCGTTTTTCATATAGAGCCGGTGCTGGATCATATCGGTATAGGGCCAGATGGTCTGATCCTGATAGCGCGGCAGCGGCTGGCCGCCCACGATTTCGGGCGCCCAGTAGTTGTCGGTCTTCGTCTTCCAGGACGGACGGTGGCAGGAGGGACGATGTAAGCGTCAGACCGTCAGAAACGTAGCGCCGAAAAATCCGGCGGCGACCAGGATGCCTGCCGCGATGACGCAGAGCAGCCAGAGGATGAAGATCACCAGGCCCGGATGCCATTTGGGCGACTTGAAGCCGAAGAGCAGCTGCAGGGCTCCGTACAGGATTCCCACGAAGGGCAGGAAGACCACGAGCAGCAGCAACAGGCGCATGCCGGCGGTGGACAGGAGGCCTGCAAGCGAGGGGACCGTCTCATAGAGTTCCGACATCCCGTAGCCATAGAGGCGGCCCAGGCCGAAGAGGCCATAGTCGTGGAGACCGTGGCCGAAGCCTCCGCGCAGGAAGCCGCTGCCGAACGAGAAGACGCCTCCGGCGAAGAGCCCGGAGAAGCTGATGATCAGCAGGATCAGTCCGGCGATGATGGCAATCACCCGGCCGACCTTGCTCTCGTCGCGCGGGGCGATGCCCAGGTTCCGGTCCGCATCGCGCGCACCGCTCTCGACGCTGTGCTGGATACCGTTGACGGTGCCGTCCTCGCCGCGCTGCTCCCACCTCTGGCGGGCGGTCTTCGCCGCGGGCATACAGATCCAGAGGATGATGTAGATCAGCGGGAAGGAAATATGGACGACCCAGTGGCCGCGCCAGCGGGGCAGGGCCATCGCGATGGTACCGGCCACGAAGAGGATGCGGAAGAGGGCCGTGTCCAGGTTGCAATAGGCGCCCAGGCCGCTGCACACCCCCGCGACCACCTTGTCGGACAGGTCGCGGTAGAGTTTGCGGGCGGGCCCGCTGCGGCTTTCCTTCCGGGGGCTCTCCCCCGCTTCGCCGGCGGCGGCCTCAGGCTCGCCGTCTTCCTCTTCAATGTCCTCGGGTCGGCCCAGGATGGCGATGATCTCTTCGATCTGGCTGCGGGAGCCCACGCCCTCGCTGCCGCAACGCTCCCGCAGGAGCTCGGCCATCCGCTCCTCGATCCCTTCCAGGATCTCTGCGCCGCCTTCGCGGCCCGCATAGTGGCTTTCCAGTTTTCCGAGATACTCGGAAGCCAGGGCGGACGCGTCCTGGTCCAGGGTGAAGGCGTATCCGCCCAGGCTGATTCTTTCTACTTCTTTCATACGCGTTTCAGGGATTGGATGCCTTCGACGAGTTCCTGCCAGGCGCCGTCCATCTGGGCGAGCTGCTCCCGGCCTTTATCCGTGAGGACATAGTATTTGCGGGGCGGGCCCTGGGTGGACTCTTCCCAGCGGTAGGAGAGCAGGCCCTGATTCTTCTGCCGGATCAGCAGGGGGTACAGGGTGCCCTCGACGACGATCATCCCGGCCGTTTTCAGCTCTTCGATGAGCGACGAGGCATACGCTTCGCGTTTGTCCAGGATGGAGAGGATGCAGTATTCCAGCAACCCCTTCCGCATCTGGGAGCGGACGTTTTCAACTGTGTTCTCCATACGTTACTTCTTTTGTTTGGCGGCGAATTTCGCCAGGTTCTCCGCGGTGACGGGCAGGCCGTTCATCTCGCATTTCTGGGTGGCCGTGACGGCCTTGGGGATCGCGATCCAGCAGATGACGTAGGCCCAGAAGCCGGCCGTTCCGGCCAGCACGGCCACGAGCATCAGCACGCGCGCCAGGACCACGTCGATGTCCAGATAGGTGGCGAGTCCGGCGCAGACGCCGGCGATGCGGCGGTTGTCATAGTCGCGGTAAATCTTTTTCTTGACCGGGGCGTCGGAGTCGGGGGTCGCCTCCGCGGCCGCCGGATTCTCCGGCGTGCCGTCCGGCATCCCGAGCTGACCGGTGACCCGGTCCACCATATCAATCGTCACCACCCTGCCGCTGCTGCCGACCTCCAGATCGAACAGTTCAGCGATGCGGGACTCGAGGTCCTCCATCACTTCGGCGTTCTGGGTGTAGGGTGTGCCCGCCGAGGTGGCGAGCCGGGTGCGGAAATGATCCAGATAGTCACTCAGGCGCTTGTAGGCGTCCTCTTCGAGGGTGAAACTCCGGTTTCCAAGGCTGATGTTCAATACTTTTTTCATTTCTTTAGAACTTTGACACTGCAAAGATATATAAAAAATTCAATACCTTGTATCACAAAGTACCAAAATTTTTGAAAATATTTATACGGGGTGCAAAAACAGCCGTTTTGCACCCCGCAAAGCTATTCTTCTTCATCCCGGGGGCGAAAAGGCCTATCCTGCCCCCGGACCATAATCAGAGCCGGGTCAATCCCAGTCCGGGCGCGTCCGGCAGGATGAGATGGCCGCCGGAGACCGTCACCCCACGGAAACGGTCGTTGGAGATCAGCAGGTTGCCGTCGAGGTCGGCGAAGTCGGCCAGGGGCGAGAGATGGGCGGCGGCCGTGACGGCGCAGGAGGTCTCGGTCATACAGCCGAGCATCACGCGCAGGCCCGCCGCGCGGGCGTAGTTGGCCATCTTCCAGGCTTCCCGCATCCCGGTGCACTTCATCAACTTGATATTGATGCCCGTGTACGCGCCCACGAGCGCGGGCACGTCCGACAGGCGCTGGACTGCCTCGTCGGCAAAGACGGGAAGCGGGCTTCGCTCCGTGATCCAGGCATTGTCGTCCAGCCGTTCCTTCGGCATCGGCTGCTCGACCATCACCACACCCTGTTCCTTCAGCCAGCAGATCTCGTCCAGCGCCTTCTGCCGGTCGGTCCAGCCCTGGTTGGCGTCCACCGCAATGGGCAGGTCCGTGATCTCCCGGATGGTGCGTATCATCTCATAGTCGTTGTCCAGGCCCACCTTCACCTTCAGGATGTTGAAGTCGGCGGCGCATTCGCGAGTCTTTTCGCGCACCACGTCCGGCGTGTCGATGCCGATGGTGAAGGTCGTGTCGGGCGCCTTGGACGCGTCAAGGCCCCAGAGGCGCCACCACGGCTGCCCGAGCAGCTGGCCCACGAGGTCGTGCAGGGCGATGTCCACCGCAGCCTTCGCGGCCGTGTCGCCCGGCGAAAGGCTGTCCACATAGGCAAGGATGTCCTCGAGCTGGAAGGGATCGGCGAACTGCGAGAGGTCCACCTTCTGCAGGAAGGCGCACACGCTTTCCACCGTCTGCCCCAGATACTGGGGCATCGAGGCTTCGCCATGGCCGGTGAAGCCGTCGTAGCGGATCTCGACCTGGACGTCCGGGGTCGTGGTGCGGGAATACGAGGCCACCGTAAAGGTGTGGCGGAGCTGGAGTTCGTAGGGCTCCCAGCTGAGTTTCATCCGTTCGCGGCCACCCACGCGGTAGGGCTTCGGGGCCGCCCCGCGCGCCTCGCAGGCGCCGGCCGCGCCAAGCAGCGCCGCACCCGCCCCCGTCACCGCAGCCGTCTTGAGGAAATCACGTCGTTTCATACCAAGCCCAAATATACAAAAAAGCCGTCAACTTTCACTGCTGACGGCTTCCGGTAGGGACGATCGGGGTCGAACCGATGACCTCTTGAATGTGACTCAAGCGCTCTGAACCAACTGAGCTACGCCCCTGTTATCTTTAAGGGACTGCAAAAATAGACCAATTTTGCGAAATACGCAAATTTTTTCATACCTTTGCAATCCCAACCCAGGTGAGTTGTCCGAGTGGTTGAAGGAGCCTGCCTCGAAAACAGGTGTACGGCAACGTACCGGGGGTTCGAATCCCTCACTCACCGCCGTCACGGTTGATATTCAACCGATTAAGCGATTTACGCACAAACCTGCGCACATAAAGGCCAAGTTTGTGCGTATTTCTATTGTGTTCTACCCCCGAAAACCAAGCGAAACGGGAATCGGCCTCCTATAGCGCCAGGACGGCGATTGTGCGCTGGTATTGGCTGCGGAACCCAGTTTTACTATCAAGAAGAATACACATCGCTTGAACCTGTATTCCCTCCCCTCCGAGGCTCCAATTTTCTTCATACTTAGGGATGGAGATAGTCATTTTGCTCGAGCAGTCCCCTTCCGCCAGGAATCCCTTCATCCCCCTGACACCATATCCTTTGCCGGGATCAGTCAACCGGAGCCTGGCATATAGACGATAGCGCTCTGGTTGGAGATCTGGAGAGACATGCGCATCTACCAGCAGCTGTAGGACGCCACCTTCAATCATTACTTGGTCAAATGAAACGGCGAAAGGAGGCGGTGCCAGAAAAGCCTGCGGCTCCGGCACGTGTTCATTCTGCATCAATGCGAAGCCATGATACGCCGACACGAAAAGATTGTTCCCTGATATATGGGCCTTGTGGTCAAACGGCGGGCGGTGCGGTTCCGCAGAAGTCTCA
>JAFZBH010000035.1 GCA_017561865.1 Bacteroidales bacterium
CTCCGGCGTGCGGATCAGCCCGACGCGCAGCCCCCGGCGCATCGCCTTGTCGGATAGCCGATACAGGGGCGTGGCGATGGCGGCGGGGCAGACCGTGGTCACCCCCACGCCGTAGGGCTCCATCTCGAAGGACAGGGAGCGCCCGAAATTGCGAAGATAGGCCTTCGTGGCGGAATAGACCGTCAGACCCGGCGCCGGGATGCGCGCGGTCATCGAAGAGACATTGAGGATGTAGCCGGCCCCCCGTGCTTTCATATTCTGCCCGAAAAGGAGGCAAAGTCGGGTCACGGTCGTCACGTGCAGGTTGATCATCGCCTGGACGCGGTCCAGGTCCTCCGCCTGCAGTTCCTTGAAAAAGAACATCCCGGCGTCGTTGACCAGCACGTCGGGTTCGAGCCCTTCCTGCCGGCACCAGGCGTAGAGTTCGTCGGCGGACTGCGTCCCGGCGAGGTCCTGGCAGCGGGTGCGGACCGCGACGGACTCGCCCAGCTGTCGGGCGGCGTCGGAGAGGGCCTGCTCCTGATTGCTCACCAGCACCAGCTCATAGCCGCGCGCGGCGAGCTGCCGGGCGAACTCCAGCCCCATCCCGGAGCTGCCTCCCGTGATCAGTGCGACCATCGCGCCTCCGCCTTGTCGATTTCGCGGCGCAGGGGCTTCGGGAGCCCCTCCACGCAGTGGTTGCATTTCATCTCGAGCGTGTACATACGCCCGATGCAGTAGTTGGAATGGTGGCAGCTGCTGCAGGAGAGCTCACCGCTGTGCAGCTTGTTGATGAAATCCGTGTCGTGGATGAGCGCGCGGGCCATCTGGAGCCCTTCGAAACCTGCATCCAGGACCTCCTCCATCTTTTCGCGGGAGACCAGGCCTCCCACATAGACCAGCGGCAGCTTTACGGCGGCGCGGAAGGCCTTGGCATCCTCCAGGAAATAGCCTTCGCTGTAGGGGACCGTGGGAATCAGGATCCTGCCGCAGAGGCGGAGCATCGCCTTGAGCCACCAGAACTTGCGCATATCCATATACCAGCCGAGGGTGCGCAGCGGCATCGCCCCGCGCATCACCTCCATCGGCGCCTTGCTGACAAAACCCGCCGACAGGACGAGGGCGTGCACGCCCAGGCGTTCCAGTTCGCGCGCCACTTCCAGGCACTCTTCCCGCTGCATCCCTCTGCGGAAGCCGTCGTGCATGTTCATCTTGACCAGCACACCTAAATCGTCTCCGGCCGCCTCCATCACGCGACGGATGACCATCTGCATAAAACGCATCCGGTTCTCGAGGCTGCCGCCGAAGCGGTCGTGGCGGTGGTTGGTGTAGGGCGAGAGGAACTGGCTGATCAGGTAGCCGTGCCCGGCGTGGATCTCGACGCAGTCGAAGCCGGCCTGCCAGGCGAGCTCGACGGCGTGGCCGAAATCCTCCACCAGGGCGGGAATCTCGTCTTCGCGCAGCTTGCGTACGAAAGTCGGGGAATACATATTGAAGCCGCCCGAGGCGCCCACCGGGGTGCACCCGCAGGTGGCGCGGTGCGTCATATTGCCGCAGTGCCCCAGCTGGATGGAAGCTTTTGCGCCCTGTGCGTGGACGGCGTCCGTGATTTTCTTGAGCGCAGGGACGATCTCCTCGCGCATCCAAAGCTGGCCGTCGAAAGACAGGCCGCTCCGGTTGACCGACGCGTAGGCGAGGGTCGTCATCCCGACTCCGCCGCGGGCCACGGCCACGTGGTAGTCAAACAGGTCCTGCGAAGGGCTGTTGCCGTAGGCCATATTCTCGAAAGCGGCCGAGCGGATCACCCGGTTGCGCAGGGTGACCGGGCCGATTTGGACAGGGGTAAATATCTTTGAATCAATCATTTCAATAGATGAACGGAAGAATCCGGCGGACCTTGGCGGTGTCCAGTTCGTCCGGAAACTCGCGGGCGTACAGGTCATAGATGCGCGCAGCCCGCGGAGCGAGATTCGCGAAGGTCCACAGCGCGAACACGGCGCCGGACCAAGACCAGGTCAGGACGGCGAAGCCTACCCATTCGACGAACTCCCCGAAATAATTGGCGCTCGTCACGTAGCGGAACAGTCCGCCCTTGGGCAGGTAATGGGCCGTGTCGCCGGGCTTGCGCAGGTGCCTGATGATGCTGTCGGACCAGATGTTGACGCCCATCCCGCCGAAGAAGAGCAGCGTCCCGAGCAGGAACGGCAGCCCCTTCAGCCAGGAAGCCGGATAATACTCCTGAGGCGAGAAATAGAAGATCCAGCCGCCCTGCATCAGGGCGTTGAGCGTATTGAACAGCACGCCCATCAGCACGATGCTGACCGGCATCCGGCTGCGGCCGCGGATCTGCAGGGGGAAGATGAAGGAGCGGTGGAAATAGTGCAGTTCGAACAGCAGCAGGAAGACCACCCGGACGGGATCCGCCCGGCGGGCCGAGAACCACCACAGCAGGAGCATCGCGACGAAGACCGGGGCTTCCATCAGCATCCAGCCGAGCCGGTTGTCCAGCGACGGGCCCCATTTCGGGGCGTAGAACTTGCCGTAGCCGGCATCCACGCGGTACAGGCAGATGAAAACCACCACGGCGAGAACCGCCATGATGATCAGGAACAGATGAAACCCTTGCAACGAAAGCACATACAAAGATACAAAATAGATGGAATAACCGAATTAATTATTATCTTTGTATGATATGGCGAAAGAATGCAAATGGATTCTCAAGGATCCGGCCGACCCCGCGAAAGTCGACCGGCTCTCGACGGAGGTGGGCATCGACCGGGTGCTCGCCGAACTCCTCGTCAAGCGGGGCGTCGAGACCTTCGAGCAGGCGCGTTCTTTCTTCCGGCCCAGCCTGGACGCCCTCCACGACCCCTTCCTGCTCACGGATATGGACGTGGCGGTGGAGCGGCTGCACCGCGCCATCAGTTCGGGCGAAAAGATCCTCGTGTACGGCGACTACGACGTGGACGGCACGACGGCCGTCGCGCTCGTCTATTCGTTCATCCAGCGCTTCACCGACCGGGTGGATTTCTACATCCCCGACCGCTATGACGAGGGCTACGGCGTGTCCTACAAGGGCATCGACTGGGCGGCGGACGGCGGTTTTTCGCTGATCATCACGCTCGACTGCGGGATCAAGGCCATCGACAAGGTGGAATATGCCCGCAGCAAGGGGCTCGAAGTCATCATCTGCGACCACCACCTGCCCGAGGAGTCGCTGCCGGCCGCCGTGGCGGTGCTGGACCCCAAGCGCGAGGACTGCGACTATCCGTTCGACGACCTGTCGGGCTGCGGCGTGGGCTTCAAACTGGTGCAGGCCTATTCCAAGCAGTACGGCGTCCCCTTCGAGAGCCTGATTCCGCTGCTGGACCTGCTGGTGGTCAGCATCTCCTCCGACCTCGTGACGATGGTCGGGGAGAACCGCATCCTGGCGCATTTCGGGCTCAAGCAACTCAACGAGAACCCCTGCAAGGGCCTCGCCGCGATGATCACCCTGTCCAACCTGGAGCCGGGACACATCTCCATCGACGACATCGTCTTCAAGATCGGGCCGCGCATCAACGCCGCGGGGCGGATGGAGTCCGGCCGCCTGGCGGTCGAGCTGCTCAAGGCCACCGACACGATGACGGCGATGAGCATAGGCGAGAAGATCAACGAGAACAACAACGAGCGCAAGAACATCGACCGCGAGATTACGCAGGAGGCCCTGGAAATGGTCCAGTCCGGCCGCTGCCTCTCGCACGAGAACGCCACGATCGTCTACAATCCCAAGTGGAGCAAGGGCGTCGTCGGGATCGTGGCCTCCCGCCTGGTGGAGGCCTATTACAAGCCCACGGTCGTGCTCACCAAGTCCAACGGTTTCGTGACGGGGTCTGCCCGCAGCGTCGCTGGGTTCGACCTCTACGAGGCCATCGAGAGCTGCGCCGACCTGTTGGAGAATTTCGGCGGTCACGTCTATGCCGCCGGGCTCACCCTCAAGGAAGAGCACCTCGAGGAGTTCGCCCGCCGGATGGACGAGTTCATTGCCGGAAAGATCACCGCGGAGATGCTGGTGCCCATCGTGGAGATCGACGCCAAACTGGACTTCGCCCAGATCACGCCCAAGTTCTCCCGCATCCTCAAGCAGTTCCAGCCCTTCGGCCCCGGGAACAACAATCCGATCTTCATGACGGAGAACGTCTACGACGCCGGGGCGGGCCGCAAGGTCGGCGGAGGCGGCGTGCACCTCAAGCTCGACCTGATCCAGGAGTCCCAGCCCTACCACCAGATCCCTTCGATCGCCTTCAACATGGCGGATTACTATGACTATATCCGCGAAGGGAACCCGATCGACGTCTGCTACGCCATCGTGGAGAACTACTACCGCGGCTCCTCCTCCATCCAGCTGCGCATCCGCGACATGCGCGAGCGGGAGGACATCCTGTAACCCCCATTCCTATGTTCAAATACAAGAAAGTCAGGAGAATCAGTTCCACCCTCCTGGAAGACGCCAACAAGCGTTACATCGTCAGTGTGGACAACCACGTCGACCTGATGGAAGCCCTGGGCGCCTTCTGCAGGCAGCTGGGCGTCGACTGCGGGCAGGTGCGCGGCATCGGCGCCGTCAGCGAAGCCACCTTCCGGATGTACGACCCGGCCACGAAACAGTATGTGGACAAGACCTTCACCGAACAGATGGAGATCACCAACCTCACCGGGAACATCTCCCGGATGGACGGAAAGCCGTATCTGCACGTCCACGCGACCTGCAGCCGCGCGGACTACGGCTGCGTGGGCGGGCACCTGCTCGGCGCCCGGATCAACGGCGCCTGCGAACTGCTCGTGGACAGCTTCGGCGACACCGCCGTCGGACGGGAATTTGACGAAGAGACTGGCCTGGATTTGTTTAAGTTCTAATTCTGTATAACACTATTGCAAATGTGTTATCTTTTCTCCATCTTTGCAAAAAAAAGAAAGATGGAGAACACGCGCAGAATACAAACCGCCTTTCGTCTGGATGAGTCTTTGCTCAATCGTCTGAAGAAAAAAGCAAAAAGGCAGAATAAAAGCTTGAACGGTTATGTAGAAGCACTGCTGAAGGCAGATGTTCGAGATGAACCGGAATACCCCAAGGTATCCTTTCCTATCCCTCATTCCGCACGTGTCAGCCGTATGCTTGACATTGTCCCTGCCTTTGCGGATGAGGAAATCGAAAAGGATGAGAAACTTGCTTACATCCTTGGGAAATGACGAAGATTTTCCTGGACACCAACATCATACTGGATTTGTATATTCCAGAACGTGAAGGCAAATCTGCGGCTCGTTCGCTGCTGGACTTGAGAGAATCCTTCGGGAATGACATCCGGTTATATCTTTCTTTTTTGTCAGTAGCCGATATCGCCTATGTGTTGCGAAAGTATTATGACAAGGCCCGGATGAAGGAGATTATCCGGGAATTGCTTCATTTTTGCGACGTTCTTTCAATGAGCGACATCTTTATCTTTGATGCGCTGGATTCGCCTTGCCCTGATTTCGAAGATGCTTTGCAGATTTCGTGTGCAGAAATAAAAGAATGTGACTTCTTGCTCACATCCAATCTCCGTCATTTCCAAGGAAACACCTGGATAACCGTCCTCACCCCGGCGCAATTCCTCGAAAAACTGCAGAAGAATACTTCTAGTGCGTAACTCCCGTTATTTCAAAAGCAATCACTTCTGCATCGTATAGCAACCAATAGATGTGATACTTTCCTATATCATCACGTCCAGTACCGCCACTTTTGGGTTTCAAAACAGTCGATAGTTCACCTCCCGCCCAGGTTACGATGTACATAATTATGCCTCTCCCCCAATCCCTAGAATAGCGTCGGCTCGTCGAAGAGGCCGCCGGGGAAGTCGGGGACTTCGTCGAGGGAGGGGGGGGATTCCGGCTCTACGGCCGGAATGACAGGGGGTTCGGCCGGAGATTCCTCGGCTTCGCTCGGAATGACAGGCGGCTCGCTCGGAATGACAGCCTCCTCCTCTTCCTCCGGTTCATCAACGATCAGCGGCTCGATGAAGCGGACTGATTTCACTTCGCCGCGCTCGGCGCATTTCTTTCCCTTGGCGGCGATGCCCTTCTTGCCGATCCAGGTCTCGGCCTCGACGGCCTCCGGCTCCTTCTCGGCCAGTTTCCAGACGATCTCGTAGCGCGGATGCGCGTCGCCGCTGAGGTCCACCAGGTAGGACTTGGGGGCGTCGGAGATAAAACTGAGCGGGGTGTTGTCGCTGAGGACGAAGGAGAAGCGCTTGACGTAGAAACTCTTCACGGCGCCGTCCCAGTAGAGGGCGGTGAAGGTCTTGTCCGGATCGAACTTCTCGATGAGCAGCACGTCGCCCTGGTACTTGTTGACCAGGTCGAAGGAGGTCGTGTAGAAGGTGCCGCCGCGGAATACGGCCAGCACCTTGTCGTCGTCCTTGAACTGTCCGAGGTAGAGGCCGTGGCCGTCCTCGTTGAGCTTCTGGATGTCGGTGTCGTACCAGATGTCCTTGCCCGTGATGGTGCTCACGCCCTTGCTCCGCAGCGTGACGTTGCGGATGGCGTACTTGCTGACGAGGTTCCCGCGCACGGTCTTGCTCTTGACGGCGAGGGTGGAGAAGTCGTACTCGAAGCTGGTCTTCTTGAGCTTCGGCTTGGGACGCAGCTGCACGCGCACGGTCTCGGCTTCGCCGTTGTGGTTGGCGGTGAACCAGACGATCTGCGAGCCGGGCAGGCCGGTGGTGATGTCGTATTCCTTGTCGCGCGTCACGGAAGTGACGGCAAAGCGCTTCGCGTAATAGACGGACGACTTGCCTTCGCGGTAGATGACGTTGTAGATGGTGCGGGTGTCGCCGCGGTTGAACAGGCCCACGTACAGCAGGTCCTTGCCGAAGAAAGCCTTGTCCTCCACCTTGGTGATGCGGTATTTGCCGTCGCGGCCGATGACGATGATCTCGGAGAGGTCGGAGCAGTCGCAGATGAACTCGCCGCCGTCGTCGCGCTTGAGCCCGATCCCCACGAACCCTTCCGCGAGGTTGGCCTGGAGCTTGGCGTTGTTGTTGATGACCTTGGTGGCGGTGATGGCTTCGAATCCCGTCAGGGAGGTGCGGCGCGGATAGTCCTTGCCGTATTTCTTCTTCAGGGACTTGAACCAGTCGATGGTGTAGCGGTCGATGTGTTCGATGTCGTCCCGCACGGCCTTCATCTGGTCCTCAAGGGCGAGGATCTTCTCGTCGATGGCCTTGGTGTCGAACTTGGAGATCTTGCGCACGGGCTTCTCCACGAGCCGGAGGATGTCCTCCATGACGATTTCCCGGGGGAAGAGGTCCTGGTACATCTTCATCTGGGTGAAGATGTCGCCGATCTGGGTGTCCCAGTCCTTCTGGTCCTGCTCGAGGACCTTGTAGATGCGGTTCTCGAAGAAGATGCGCTCGAGCGAAGTGTAGTGCCAGTCGGCTTCCAGCTCGTCGAGCTTGATCTGCAGTTCCTGCAGGAGCAGGTCACGGGTGTGGAAGGTGCCGTACTCGAGGATGTCGTGGACGGAGAGGAACTGCGGCTTGTTGTCCTTGATGACGCAGGCGTTCGGGGCGATGTTGACCTCGCAGTCGGTGAAGGCGTACAGCGCGTCGATCGTCTTGTCGGGGGAGACGTCGTTGGGCAGGTGGATCAGGATGTCCACCTTGTCGGTGGTCATATCCTCGATCTTCTTGATCTTGATCTTGCCCTTGTCCTTGGCCCTCAGGACGGAGTCGATGATGTCCTTGGTATATTTCCCGTAGGGGATTTCCGTGATGGCGACGGTGTTCTTGTCGATCTTCTCGATGCGGGCGCGCACCTTGACGGTGCCGCCGCGGCGGCCCTGCAAGTACTTGCTGCAGTCGGCGGAGCCGCCGGTGGGGAAGTCGGGGTATATTTCGAAGGGCTTGCCCTCCAGGATGGCCACGGAGGCGTCCAGCAGTTCGTTGAAGTTGTGCGGCAGGATCTTGGAGGCGAGGCCCACGCCGATGCCCTCCGTGCCCTGGGCGAGCAGCAGCGGGAAACGCACCGGGAGTTCGGTGGGCTCCTGGTTGCGACCGTCGTAGGAAGTCATCCAATGGGTCACCTTCGGGTCGAAGACCACCTCCTTGGCGAACTTGCTCAGGCGGGCCTCGATGTAACGCGGCGCGGCGTTGGAGTCGCCGGTGAGGATGTTGCCCCAGTTGCCCTGGCAGTCGACGGTGAAGCCTTTCTGGCCCAGCTGGACGAGGGCGCCGAGGATGGACTGGTCGCCGTGCGGATGGTACTGCATCGCCTGGCCGACGATGTTGGCGACCTTGGTGTAGGCGCCGTCATCCATCCGGTACATCGCGTGCAGCACGCGCCGCTGCACGGGCTTGAGCCCGTCGGCGATATGCGGCACGGCCCGGTGCAGGATCACGTAGGAGGCATAGTCCAGGTACCAGTCCTTGAACATGCCGGAGAGCTTGAACTTGCGTGCGTCGCTCTCCAGCATCCTGTCGAACCGGCCCGAGGGCTCGCCCTCCGCATCGATGATCTTGTCCTCTTCTTCGATGATCTCTTCCTCGGTGATGATGTTCTCTTCGTCCATATGGTAGGTTTAGTCTTCGTATCCGAATTTGCGCAGTTCACGCCGGCTCTCCCGCCAGTCGGGATCCACCTTGACGTAAATCTGCAGGAAGACCTTCTTCTGGAAGAAGTCTTCCATATCGATGCGGGCCTGGGTGCCGACCTTCTTGAGGGCGGCGCCCTGCCGGCCGATGATGATGCCCTTCTGGGATTCGCGCATCACGTAGATCACGGCGCCGATGTCGTAGCGTTCCGCCCCCTCCTTGAAGGATTCGATGCCCACCTCGCAGCAGTAGGGGATCTCCTCCTTGTAGTTCAGCAGGATCTTCTCGCGGATGATCTCAGAGGCGAAGAAGCGGAGGTTCTTGTCCGTGAAGGCGTCCTTGTCGAACCAGGGCGGACACTCGGGCAGGCGTTCCAGGACGGCGTCGAGGATGCTCTCGAGGTTGAACCTCTCCTGCGCGGAGGCCGGGATGACCGTCGCGGCGGGGAGCTGCTTCTTCCAGTAGTCGAGCAGTTCCATCACGCGCGGCTGGTCGCTGATGTCGATCTTGTTGATCACCACGATCACGGGGCAGTCCACGCGGGCGAGCTTCTCGACGTATTCGCTGTTCTTGTCGGGGGTCTCGACCGTGTCCGTCACGTACAGGATGACGTCGGCGTCGCCGATGGCGCCGTCGACGAAATTCATCATGTTCTGCTGCAGGCGGTAGTTGGGCTTGAGGATGCCCGGCGTGTCGGAATAGACGATCTGCCAGTCATCCCCGTTGACGATGCCCATGATGCGGTGGCGCGTGGTCTGCGCCTTCGCGGTCACGATGGAGAGCTTCTCGCCCACCAGCGCGTTCATCAGCGTCGATTTCCCGACGTTCGGGTTGCCGATGATGCAAACGAATCCGGAGCGGTGCGCCATTATACGTATGCCCCCATCTTGAGAATGTTGACCTCACCCTCGGTGAGGTAGCGCCATTCGCCCTTCTTCAGGCCCTTCTTGGTCAGGCCGGCGAAATACACGCGGTCGAGGGCCTTGACGTTGTAGCCGAGGGTCTCGAAGATGCGCCGTACGATGCGGTTCTTGCCGGAGTGGATCTCGATGCCGAGCTTGCGCTTGTCCTTCTCGTCGATATATTCGAGTTCGTCGGCTTTGACGGGGCCGTCGGTGAGCTCGATGCCGGTCATGATGCGGTCGTAGTCCTCCTGGCTCAGCGGCTTGTCGAGGGCGACCTGGTAGATCTTCTTCTTGTCGTAGGAGGGGTGCGTGAGCCGCTCGGCGATCTCGCCGTCATTGGTCAGCATCAGCACGCCGGTGGTGTTCTTGTCGAGCCGGCCCACGGGATATACCCGGGTGGGGCAGTTCTTCACCAGGTCCACGACGGTCTTTTCGGCGTGGGGGTCGCTGGCCGTGGTGACGAAGCCCTTGGGCTTGTTCATCACGATGTAGACCTTCTCCTCGCCCTTGAGGCGCTCGCCGTTGAAACGGATGTCGTCGGTGAAGATGTTGACCTTCGTGCCCAGTTCGGTCACCACCTCGCCGTTGACAGTCACGACGCCGGCCTGGATGAGGGTGTCGGCCTCGCGGCGCGAGCAGACGCCCGAGTTGGCGATGAACTTGTTGAGGCGGACGACGTCCTGGATCGGGGACGGATACGGGGTCTCGGTGTTTTCGCTGCCGTTCACCACGGGCCTGCGGCTGATCATCCGGTTGATGCCCTCGGTGGACTCGCGGGTGAAATTGGGCTTGCGGCCCGGCTTCTTGCTTTTCGGCTTGCCTGCGCCCTGGGGCTTATGGGATGCGGTGCCGTACGGGCGCGGCTTGCGGCCGTCGCTGCCGTAGCCGGTGCGGTCACGGTCGCCGAAACTGCCGCGGCTGCTGAAACTGCTCCTCTCGCCGTAATCCCGGCCTTCGCGTTCGCCGAAGCTGCTGCGCTCGCCGTAATTGCCGCGTCCGCCGCCGTAGCTGCTTCCGCGGTTGCTGAAACTGCGGCCTTCCCGGTCGCCGAAGCTGCTGCGCCTCTCGCCGGAGTCCCGGCCGTCGCGCTCGCGTCCGCCGCCGTAAGGGCGCTGGGAGCGGCCTTCACCGTAGCTGCGGTTATCCCCGTAGCCGCGGCGGTCGCCATAATGGTTACTGCTGTGATGCTCCCCGGACTCGCTCCTGTGCGCCCCGGGGGTGTACTCTACTTTTTCGGATGCGGGACGCGTGCCCGCCGTTTTCCGCGGTCTAAGTTTTCGGCCTTCTTTAGTAAATTGGTCCATTACTACTTGAGATTAAAATAATAAGTTATCGTGCCCTCCTGCATGGCGGGAGCGTCGGCGCTCATGTTGAAGTGCGTCTCCAGGGCGGCCTTGCGCGCCGCTGCAGAGAGGGTCTTGTCCAAAACGGTGGTACCGTCGCCTCCCGGCACGGCCTTGACTACGTTGCCGTAGTTGTCCACCCATATATTCACTACGATGATCCCGCTTTCCTGCACGTTGTACACCGGGCGCGGGATGTTGCCCACGGTGTTGCGTCCCTGCACGTGTGCATTCGGCTTGCCGTCCGTGCGGCCGTTTTCGGTATTGCCCTGCGGCTGCCCGGCCTTGAGATTGCCCGAAGGATCCTGCGCGCCGTGAGGCGCGGTCAAGCTCGTGTCCTTTCTGGCCATCCCGGGGAAGGCGGCGCGGGGGTCGAGCGCGGGCTCCTCGGGGTCCGTGGCCGGCACCTCGACGTCGCCGACCGGATCGGGGCGCGTCTGCGGGGTCAGGTTGGGCCTGTCCGCCTCATAAGGGGACTCGCTGCGCTGCGCGAGTTCGACCGGACGGGTCAGGTCGACCTCCTCGGCGAGCGGCTCCTGCCCCTGTGGCTCCTGCTCGGGGGAGAGCACCTCTTCGGTAAAGTCGATGAGCATCGCCTGCTCCTGGGGCGGGGGATAGATATATTTCAGACCGGAATAGGAGACAAGCACGAGCGCGCACAGGTGGAGGACCCCCGACATCACGATGCCGGTGATGTTCGCGTTGCGCTCGCGTTTCTGCCTGATAATCTGGTCGCCGTGCATATCTGCTTACTCTGGCTGCGTGGCCAGGATGACTTTATAGTGGTTGCGTTTGGCGATGTTCATTACCTGGACGATCTCGCCGATCGGCACGCTCTCGTCGGAGAAGATCGAGAAGGTCGGATCCTCTTCGCTCTGGAGCAGGTCCACCAGCTCGTCCTCCACCTCGGAGAACGCGACGGGATCCTGCGCGCCGTTGATGTGGTAGGTATAGCGGTCCCCGCCCCAGTCCTTGATGGAGACGCTCACCGTGGCCTTGGCGCCCACCTGGCCGGTGCTCTTGGGGAGCAGGAGCTTGAGGGCGTTGGGATTGACCAGGGTGGAGGTCACCAGGAAGAAGATCAGCAGCAGGAACACGATGTCCGTCATCGAGGACATCGCGATGTTGGGATCCGCCTTGGTGATACGCTTGAGGGCCATCGCTATTCGGATTTAGGGGCCTCGGGCTGGTCGCCCAGCATGTCCATGAACTTGATGGTGGCGCTCTCCATGCTGTAGACGAGGCTGGAGATGCGGGCCGTCAGGAAGTTGTAGCCGAAGTAGGCGAGGATACCGACGATCAGACCGCCGACGGTGGTGATCATGGCGGTGTAGATGCCGCTCGACAGGAGGGTGATGTCGATGTTGTTGCCGGCGTTGGACATGTTGAAGAACGCCTGCACCATACCGATCACGGTGCCGAGGAAGCCGATCATCGGGGCGCCGCCGGCGATGGTGGCCAGATACGGAAGGCCTTTCTCCAGCCGGGCCACTTCCACGTTGCCGACGTTCTCGATGGCGGCCTGCACGTCGGTGGCGGGCTTGCCGAGGCGGGCGATGCCGGCTTCAATCATTCGGGCCACGGGGGCGTCGTATTTGCCGCAGAGCGTCAGGGCGGACTTGACCTTGCCGTCGTGGATGTAGTCGCGGATGTCCGCCATGAAGTCCTTGTCGATCTTGCCGGCCTGGCGGATGATCCACCATTTCTTGCCGAAGATGTAGATGGCGACGATCGAGAGGGCGAGGAGGACCCACATCAACCAGCCGCCCTTCGCGGCCATCTCGATGAGGGAATACGACATCTCCTGCTGCACGGGAACAGCCTGCGCGATGTCGGTCTGGAGGAGCGTAAATAACATATTCTGATACATTGGTTAACCAACAAATTCAAAAATTCTGCCCAGTTAGGCATAATCGTACAAATATACGATTATTTTGGCGAAAAACACAAAAGAATATTGCCGGAGATGGCAGGGTTGCAAGCATCCGGGCTATAAACGCCCGGCCGCTCGCACCCTGCCATCTTTCCCGGCATTTGTCTTTAGCGGCAGCCGCCCCGACGCACTCCACGCACGGCCCCCGACTGCGCGGGGCCACCGTGCTCAGGCCCTCGCACGCCTTCCCGCCAGCTGCCGCTGTCAAATACTCCCGCTGCTCTCCGGGCTTGCATGGTGCTCGTCGCGCTACCTGCAAGCAGCGGAGACCTGTACGCCGGCGACGGAAAGCGGAGCGGAAATTGGTTTTTCGGCAAACCTGCCCGAGTCGGCATCAGCCGACCGGCGCGGTCCCGGGACTTTGCGCAGCAAAGTTGGAAAGGGACTTGAGCGCCGCAGGGGTTCGGGGATATGCCCCGTCATTTGGTATCTGCAAGCCCGTAGAGCAGCGGGGAGAGGAATCAGATGACTTCGAGGTCGGAGCCCGGCAACCAACCCTGGCGGCCGTCGGCGAGTTCGATGTTGCGCCAGGAGCCGACTTCGTCCAGGAGCCGCACCTTGGTGCCTTCGTGGAGCACGAAGAGGTCCTTGGCCGAGTCGCTGCCCGGAGAGCTCTGGACCGTGGTCACGGCGCGCGTGACGATGGCGCTGTCGGCCTTGTGGTAATCCGAGCGCTGCCAGAAGGCGAAAGACAGACACAGCAGAGCCAGCACCAGCGCCACGATCCCGGCGATGAAGCCGCCGCGGCGCGCCGCCACACTGCGTCCCAGCAGGAAGAGCAGCACGCAGCCCAGGGTCACGGCCAGCAGCACCAGGAACAGGACGGCCCAGGTGTCGGACGACAACAGCCAGCAGAGTTTGCGTCCCCAGACCTCCAGGAAGAAGTCCGGCACAGCCTCGATCTTGTCCTGGACCAGCTCCTGCGCGAAGCCCAGATTATAGCGCGCATCGGCATAGGACGGATCCAGCTTGAGCGCCCGCTCATAGTTCAGGATGGCGTGGGCGAGGTCGTCCTGCTTGAAGCAGGCATCGCCCAGATTGCAATACAGCTGGGGCGACTCGAGCCCGAGGGCGAGCAGGTCGCTCCAGGCTTTTTCGGCTGCCATCCAGTTGCCGTCGGAATAGGCCGTCACGCCGGCGGTCCAGAGCGAATCGGTATAAGCCTTCTGCTGGGCGGCGCCCCGCTGGGCGGGTACGAGCAGCAGCAGGGCGAGCAGGGCAGCGGCGGTGCCGGCGCCCTTGCGGGGATTGCGTTTCATTCTGTCGTCGATGGCGGAAATGACCGAGACCGCCTTCTCGTAATGCGTATTCATCGCCTCGTGGCCGGCATCGGGCGCGTAACGGGCGAACTCGCACGCATCCAGCAGGTCCGTGAATTCAGCTGCCAGGGCCTCCCCGGCACCGCTGTCCGCCAGACGGGCGGAAATGTTCTCCTTGCTCATCTCGGCCGCGTCGAGGTTCAGCTTGTCGGACACGAAGCCCAGCAGGGCGCGGTGCAGCTCCTCGTAGAAGGCGGTGTAGAGATTGTCCTTGAGGAAGACGCCCGCCTGGGCGAGGCGCTTGCGCGCCATCTTGGTGGCGCCGCGGCTCTTGCTGCCGACCACGTCTGAGCGCCGGGCGGCAAGCCCGCGCAGGAAGAACCAGGCATTGAGGGCGAGCACCAGCAGCATCAGGGTGGTGATCCAGAAGGCAGGCGAACCGGTGAAGAAATGGCCTGCGGCGGCGAGCGTTCCCGGTTTCGTGGAGATGAAACGGATGTCGCTGCCCACGTCGCGCACGTCCTTGCGGCTGACTCCCTGGACCAGCTGTCCGCCCTGGGTGCCGGACAGGTCGGCGCCTTTCTCGACCCGCAGCGGAAGGGCCGGGCTCTGCAGGGTCACATACTTGCGCGAAGCGAGGTCGAAATAACTGTATTCCACCGGTCCGATCGTGAAATCGCCATAGCTCCGGGGGATGAAGGGATACTCGAAGACCTTGCCTCCGCTCACGTCGGATGTCTTGACGTCATAGACCTCGAAATCCGGCGGGAAAGAGATCTTGGGGGCTTCGAGCAGGGTGCTGTTGCCGCTGCCCGTGACCGTGACGCGCAGCGAGGCGGCGTCGTGGGTCTTGAGTGAATCGCGCGTGAGCGAAGCGCTCATCTTGAACGAACCCACGCCGCCCCCGAACGAGGCGGGCGCCCCGGCGGGCAGGGCGCTCACGTGGATCGTCACCGGCGCGGTCGTCACCCGCTTGCGTATGGTCTGATAATCGTCCTGGAAGAAATCGTCGAAGATGCTGCCGGTGGGCCGGCGCTGGGTGCGCACGTTCACCAGGCAGACCAGTTCGGCGGGGTCGATGGTGACCTCGCCCGACTTCTGCGGCACGAGGTTCCAGCTGCGGAGCACGGCGGCGTTGTAGATCTTGTCGTCGATGCTCTCGCGGTGGAAATCGATATTGGACGGAGCCTGCACTTCCTGGCTCCAGAAGCCGTTGAAGGCGGGGAACTTGACATCCTCGAAGCCGGCGATGTTGACCCGCTGGTAAAGCTTGAGCGTGGCGGTAATGGTCTCGCCGACCATCACGTTGCGCTTGCTCAGCGACAGGCGCAGGAAAACGTCGTCCGAGGAAACGGTGCCCGTCTGGGCTGCATTCCCGCCGCCCTGGGCCTGTCCCTGCCTGCCCTGCGACTGACCTTGGGCCTGGCCGGAGGCGGCGGCTCCGTCGGTCACCACTTCGACGGTGGGGCGGGAAGAAACCAGTCTTTCGCCCTTGACCGTGGCTTCGGCTGCGGCGAGCTGGAACCGCCCGGTGTTCTTGGGCAGCAGGACGTAGGTGTAGGTCGTCTGCGAGGTGCGCGTGCTCTTCCCGTTGACGATGCTGACAGAGGTGGAAGTGCCTTTCTGGGGGCCCCAGACCAGCTGGAAATCGCTGCCGGGATTCCACTGGAAGTCGGTCGGGGCGTGCTCCCCGCTGATGATGAAGGTGATGTTGAACTGCTCGTTCACGCCCACGAGGTTGGGGGCCTGGACCTTGATCGAAGTCTGGGCGAATGCGGCCAGCGCGCACAGGGCGGCCGCGAGGAGTGCTATGAGTCGTTTCATCACCAATTCTTTTCTTTCTGACGGGACTTCAGCAGCGCAGCCTTTTCCTTGTTCACCTTGTCCTGGGTGTCCTTTTCCTTGGCTTGGATGGCGCGCAGCATCTGCTGGGCCTGCTGCGGAGAGATCTGCGGTTGCTGATCCTGCTGGTCCTGCTGCTGGTCGTCCTTATTCTGGTCCTGGTTTTGATCCTGATTCTGGTCCTGCTGGTCCTGGTTTTGGTCTTGCTGCTGGTCCTGATTCTGATCCTGGTTCTGGTCTTGCTGCTGCTGGTTGTCCCCGCCGCCACCGCCGCCCTGCTGGTTTTCGAGCATCTTCTTGGCGTAGATGTAGTTTTCCTTGGCGTCCAGGTCGCCCGGGTCGAGCAGCAGCGCCTGCTTGAAGGCGTCCACCGCCGCCTTGTAATCCTTCTGCTGCAGGGCGGCGTCACCGGCATTGAAGTGGTACTGGGCCGGGAGGTCCGGCTGCTCGCCGACACTGCCGAGCGCCTTCGCCGCGCCGGGGTAATCCTGCTGGCGGTAAAGCGAGGAGGCCAGGTCGTACTGCGCCGTCACGGAGGTGGAGTCCTTGAGGACCGCCTTTCGGTAGTCGATCTCCGCCTCCTTGAAGCGCTCCCGGCCGAACTTGCGGTTGCCGGCGCGAACATCGTGCTTATCCGCCTGGGCAAAGCCGGGCAGACTGCAGAGCATCAGCAGGAGGATGACCAGATATCTTTTCATTCGAACAAGCTTCTTTTGGCGCGGCGCTCGCCCAGCAGCATCTCCAGCACGAAGAAGAGCAGCGCGGCCGCGAAGAAATACATATACTGTTCGTCATATTCCTCGAAGACGACGCTGTTGAAACGCTCGTCCTCGAGCTTGCGGATCTCGTCGAGGATGGGATTGAGCCCGAATTCCTCGCCGCCCGCGTGGACATAAGCGCCGTTCCCGACGGAAGCGATGCGCTTGAGCGTCTCCTCGTCGAGGCGGGTCACGACGATGTTGCCTTCGCTGTCCTTCATCAGGTCGCCGTCCTTGGGGATGGGCTGGCCCCGCAGGGAGCCCACGCCGACCGTATAGACGCGGATGCCGGTCTCGGCCACCTGCCGGGCGGCGTCGACCGCGTCGTCCTCGTGGTTTTCGCCGTCGGTGATCACGATGATGGCACGGCTCTTTTCGCTCTGGGTGCTGAAACTCTTGGCGGCCGTCAGGATGGCGTCGCCGATGGCCGTGCCCTGGATGGGCACCGACTGGGTGTCGATCGAGTTCAGGAACATCTTGGCGGACACGTAGTCCGTGGTGATGGGCAGCTGGACGAAGGAACTGCCGGCGAAGATGATCAGGCCGATGCGGTCGCCCTGGAGGCGGTCCACGATGCGGGAGATGGCCAGTTTGGCGCGCGACAGGCGGTCGGGCGAGTAGTCCTGGGCAAGCATCGAGTTGGACACGTCCAGGCAGATCATGATCTCGGCCCCCTTGGTCTCGCGTTCCACCAGCTTGGCGCCCAGCAGCGGGCGGGCGAGCCCGATGGCGAAGCAGGCGAAGCCGAGGCAGAACAGCACGGTGCGCCACCAGCCCTTGGCTGAGGACCAGGAGGGCATCAGCGCCTGCACGAGCGCCTCGTCGCCGAATCGGCGCAGCCGCTTGCGGCGGGCGCGGCGAAGCAGCGCGTATCCGATCAGGATCAGCGGCACGAGCAGCAACAGCCACAGGAAATGGGCGCGGGCGAACATCAACATACTACGGCATCCTCCTGATTAATAGTCTGATGACGAGTTCGAGCAGCAGGCACACCAGCGCGGCGATGCCGAAACGCCCGAACAGTTCCTTATAGACGGGGAAGCTGTCCACCGAGGTGCGCGCCTTCTCCATCTTGTTGATTTCCGAATAAATCTCCGCGAGCTTGGTGTTGTCCGTGGCGCGGAAATAGCGCCCGCCCGTGGTCTCTGCGATGGCCTTGAGCAGGTCTTCGTCGATTTCGACCTGCAGTTTCTGGATCTCCACGCCCCAGGGTGTCATCACCGGGTAGGGGGCGAGCCCGTTGGCGCCCACGCCTATCGTATAGACGCGCACGCCGTAGGTCTTGGCGATCTCGGCGGCCGTCTGCGGGGCCACCTCGCCACTGTTGTTGACACCGTCCGTCAGCAGGATCACCACGCGGCTCGGCGCGTCGGAATCCATCATCCGGGCCACGGCGGTCGCCAGGCCGTTGCCGATGGCGGTGCCGTCCTCGATCAGGTCGGTCTGCACCTCCTTCATCAGGTTGATGAGCGTGGCGCGGTCGGTCGTCAGCGGGCACTGCGTGTAGCTCTCGCCGGCGAAGACCACGATGCCCATCCGGTCCGTGGGCCGCTGGGCGATGAACTCGATGGCGATGTCCTTGGCGGCGCTGATGCGGTCCGGGGTGAAGTCGCGTGCGAGCATACTCGTCGACACGTCCATCGCCAGGATGATGTCGATGCCTTCGGAGTCCACCTTCTCCACCTCGGTCGAGGAGCGCGGACGGGCGAGCGCGACGACGATCAGGCACAGGGCCGCCGTGCGCAGCACGAACGGCAGGTGCCGGAGCACCGACAGGACCGAACGGC
>JAFZBH010000036.1 GCA_017561865.1 Bacteroidales bacterium
AAATAGCAGTTTTGCAGCAGACTGTGCGCTGGCCGTGCGCAGGCCTGAGCACGGTGGCCCCGCGCAGTCGGGGGGCGTGCGTGAGAGTGGGAAGGCAAGGCTGCTGCCAAAACAGATAGCCAAAGATTTACCGGAAGGTTCGGGAAAGCGTTTTCAGCTTCCCGAACCTTCCGGTAAATCTGGCGTTATTGTTTTTGGTATTCTGCAAAATAATCGTTATCTTCGGGTATAGTTTTGATTGAAATATGGTACGAGTCAAACCGTTTGCGGCCCTGCGGCCGCCCAAAGGCATCGTGACCGAAGTCGCGGCGCCGCCCTACGATGTCCTGAACTCCGAAGAAGCCAGGAAGATGGCCGGGGAAAAGTCCCTGCTTCACATCACCAAACCCGAGATAGACTTCACTCCGATCGCCGGGGAGCACGAGCAGCGCACCTACGACCGCGCTGTCGAGAACTTCAAGACCTGGCAGCGCAACGGCTGGCTGGTGCGCGAGGACAAGGAGAAATACTACGTCTATGCCCAGACGATGGGCAGCCGCACGCAGTATGGCTTCGTCCTGTGCGCACACACGGACGACTACGCCGCCGGCATCATCAAGAAACACGAACTGACCCGCAAGGACAAGGAAGATGACCGGATGATCCACGTCCGCATCCAGAACGCCAACATCGAGCCCGTCTTCTTCGCCTTCAAGGACAACGCCGAGCTCGGCGAAATCATCGCGAAGACGGCCGCCGGCGCTCCCGAATACAAGTTCGTGGACGAGAATGACTTCACCCACACCTTCTGGGTGATCGACGATGACGCCGTCAATGAGCGCATCACGGAGATCTTCACGAAAGACGTCGACGCCTTCTACGTCGCCGACGGCCATCACCGCACGGCAGCCGCCGCCCGCGTGGGCGCGGAAAAACGCTCCCAGAACCCGAACCACACCGGAAACGAAGAGTACAACTTCTTCATGGCCGTCTGCTTCCCGGAGAGCCAGCTCGCCATCATCGACTACAACCGCGTCGTGAAAGACCTGAACGGCCTGAGCGCCAAAGACTTCTTCAAGGCCCTGCAGGAGGACTTCGTCGTCGAGTGCAAGTGCGACTGCACCAAGGACGGCGGCGTGTGCGAATGCGAGTTCCCCTGCCACTGCTCCTGCTCGGAGATCTACAAGCCCGCGGCCCTGCACAATTTCTCGATGTACTTCGAGGGCGTCTGGTACAGCCTGACCGCCAAGCCCGGCCGCTACGACGACGCCGACCCGATCGGTGTGCTCGACGTGACGATCCTGTCGAACCTCGTGCTCGACAAGATCCTGGGCATCAAGGACCTCCGCACTTCCGACCGCATCGACTTCGTCGGCGGCATCCGCGGCCTGGGCGAACTGTCCCGCCGCGTGGATTCCGGCGAGATGAAGGTCGCCTTCGCCCTCTACCCGGTCAGCATGCAGCAGCTCATCAATATTGCCGACACCGGCAATATCATGCCGCCGAAGACGACCTGGTTCGAGCCCAAGCTCCGTTCCGGACTTGCCATCCACACCTTAGACTGATATCCGTATGACACCCGACCCGGCACTGATTCACAAGACTCTCAAGGAGTTCTTCGGCTACGATGCCTTCAAGGCGGACCAGGAGAAGATCATCTCGCACCTGATTGGAGGGGGTGACGCCTTTGTCCTGATGCCCACCGGAGGCGGCAAGTCGCTGTGCTATCAGTTGCCGGCTCTGGTGATGGAAGGGACCGCGATCATCATCTCCCCGCTCATCGCCTTGATGAAGAACCAGGTCGACCTGCTCCGCGGGTTCGTGGCCGGGGAGGAGAGCATCGCGCATTTCCTGAATTCATCGCTCTCGCGCCAGCAGATCGACGAGGTCCGCGAGGACCTGCTCGCCGGCAAGACGCGTCTGCTGTACGTGGCGCCGGAGTCGCTCACCAAAGAGGAGAACGTCCAGCTGCTGCGCGAGGTCAGGATTTCGTTCTACGCCGTGGACGAGGCGCACTGCATTTCCGAATGGGGGCACGACTTCCGTCCGGAATACCGCCGCATCCGTTCGCTGGTGGACCAGATCGGCCGCGCGCCCATCATCGCGCTCACGGCCACGGCCACGCCCAAGGTCCAGAGCGACATTCTCAAGAACCTGGGCATTCCGGACGCCGCGGTCTTCAAGTCCTCGTTCAACCGTCCCAACCTCTATTATGAGATCCGGGACAAGGTGGAGCCGGAAAAGGACCTCATCAAGTTCATCCGCCAGAACCCCGGCAAGTCCGGCATCATCTACTGCCTCAGCCGCAAGAAGGTGGAGGAGATGGCCGAACTGCTGTGCATCAACGGCATCAAGGCCCTGCCGTACCACGCCGGGCTGGACGCCAAGGTGCGGGCCGAGAACCAGGACCGCTTCCTGATGGAGGAGGTGCAGGTGATCGTGGCCACGATCGCCTTCGGGATGGGCATCGACAAGCCGGACATCCGCTTCGTCATCCACTACGACATCCCCAAGAGCATCGAGAGCTACTACCAGGAGACGGGGCGCGCCGGCCGCGACGGACAGGAGGGGCTCTGCATCGCGTATTACAGCTACAAGGACATCCAGAAGCTGGAGAAATTCATGCAGGGCAAGCCCATCGCCGAGCAGGAGATCAGCCGCCAGCTGCTCTCCGAAGTGCTCGCCTACGCGGAGTCCAGCCAGTGCCGCAGGAAGCTGCTGCTCAATTACTTCGGAGAAGACTATACGGAGGAGAACTGCCAGTGCTGCGATAACTGCGTGCATCCCAAGCCGACCTATGACGGCCGCAAGGAGATGCAGCTGGTCATCCGCCTGATCGAGGCCCTGCCGGAGCATTTCAAGCTGGACCACCTGGCGAATATCCTCGCGGGCGTGTCCAATTCGCTGACCAAGTCCTACAAGCACGACGACCTCGAATTCTTCGGCGCCGGCAAGCCGCACACCGAGAAGTTCTGGTGCACCGTGATCCACCAGGGCCTGATTGCGCACCTGCTCTCCAAGGAGATCGAGGCGTACGGTCTGATCCACGTCACGCCTCTGGGCCACCGCTTCGCCGAGGACCCGTGGGAGCTGCGCCTGGTGGAGGACCGCGTGTTTGCGGGCGGGACCGACGACGACGAGGACGACGAAGAAGCCACCGCGGCCGCGGCGGCGATGAAGGCGGGCGGCGGCGCGGGCGACCCGGTGCTGCTCGCGATGCTCAAGGACCTGCGCAAGGACCTGGGCCGGCGTCTCAAGCTCCAGCCCTGGATCATCTTCGGCGACCCGGCCCTCGAGGATATGTCCATCCTCTATCCGGAGACCTTCGACGAGCTGAAGAACTGCCAGGGCGTGGGCGAGGGGAAGGCGAAGAAGTTCGGCGCCGAGTTCATCGCGCTGATCAAGAAATACGTCGAGGAGAACGAGATCGAGCGCCCGGACGATTTCGTGGTGAAATCCACGCCCAACAAGTCGGCCGCCAAGGTGGCCATCATCCAGAGCATCGACCGGCGGATGGCCCTCGAGGACATCGCCGCGGCGCGGATGATGGATATGGACGAGCTCCTGGGCGAGATCGAGGCCATCGTCTCGAGCGGCACCAAGCTGAATCTGGACTATTATATCAGGGAAAACCTGGACGATGATATCGTGGAGGAGATCTACCGGTACTTCAAGGAGGAAGCGACGTCGGACGACGTCCAGGCCGCCATCGAGGCCCTCGGACCGGACTACTACGAGAACGAAGTGCGCCTCGTCCGGCTCAAGTTCCTATGTGAGATCGCATCGTGATACCGCAGGAGACCGTCAATCTGATTCTGGACACCGCGCAGATCGTGGATGTGGTGAGCGATTACGTGACGCTGAAGCGCCGCGGGGCCAATTTTGTCGCCTGCTGTCCGTTCCACAATGAGAAGACGCCCTCCTTCTATGTTTCGCCCTCCAAGGGCATCTACAAATGCTTCGGCTGCGGCAAGGCCGGCACGGCGGTGGGCTTCGTGATGGAGCAGGAGCATTGCTCCTACGTGGAGGCGCTGCGTTACCTGGCACGTAAATACAACATCGAGATCGTCGAGGCGGAAGAGTCCGCCGAGGAGATCGCCCGGCGGCAGCGCAGCGAGAGCCTGCTGCTGGTTTCGGAGTTCGCCCGGAAGTTCTTCTCCGAGCAGCTCAAGAGCGGAGAAGGCCGCGCGGTGGGCTATCAGTATTACCGCTCCCGCGGCATCGAGGACGAGACCATCGAGCGCTGGGGCCTGGGCTGGGCGCCGAGCGGACGCAGCACGTTCGTGGAGGCCGCCCGTGCCGCCGGTTATAAGGATGAATACCTGTTGGGCGCCGGTCTGGCGGTGCAGAACGAGGACGGCACGCTGTCGGACAAGTTCCGCGAGCGGGTGATGTTCCCGATCCATTCCGTGAGCGGGCGCGTGATCGCGTTCAGCGGCCGCACGCTCAAACAGGACAACCCCGCCAAATACGTCAACTCCCCGGAGACCGAGATTTACATCAAGAGCCGCAACCTGCTGGGCATCTATTTCGCGAAAGCCAGCATCACCCGTGAGGATCGTTGTATTTTAGTGGAGGGAAACGTGGACGTGGTGATGATGCACCAGCTCGGCATCACCAACGTCGTGGCTTCGTGCGGGACCTCGCTGACGGTGGAGCAGGTGCGCCTGATCAAGAAGTTCACGGAGAACATTACCATTATGTACGACGGCGACTCCGCCGGCATCCACGCCACGGAGCGCGCCATTCCGTTGATCCTCGCCGAAGGGATGAACGCCCGCGTGGTGCCCCTGTCGGACGGGGACGACCCGGATTCCTTCTCGCGCAAGCACACGCGCGACGAGGTGCGGGCGTATATTGCCGGGAACGAAAAGGACTTCGTGGTCTTCAAGACGGACCTGCTGCTCGCCCAGGCCGCGGGCGACCCGCTTAAAAAGGCGGGCCTGATCAACGACATCGCCGACACGATCGCCCAGATTCCCGATGCCGTCAAGCGCTCCACCTATGCGGAAGCCACGGCGCAGCGTTTCGGGATGGAGGTGGCTATCCTCTTCGACCGCATCGCCCGCACCCGCCGCCGTATCCAGGAAGATATCCTCAAGGAAGCCGAGCGCGAAGAGCGCCGGCGGCGGAACGGCCTGTCGCCGAGTGCCTATGATACGGTCGTCTCCGACCCGCAGCCGACGCAGGAGCAGACGCCCGGTCCGGCTGAATGGACCGAGGAGAATGCCCTTCTGGCGCCCGCAGAACGGGACCTGCTCTATTTCCTGCTGCGCCACGGCTGCGACGAGCTGGATTTCGAGAGCGACTCGGACTATTACAGCGGCAGCGAGCAGGACAAACCGAGCGTGGCGGATTTCATACGCGACGCTTTCAGCGACGGCACGCGGCTGGTCAACAGCGCCTATGCCGCCGTCTATGACGCTTACTATGCCCTCTACGACGAGGGCCTGTCCCAGCCGGAGATCGTCAAACGCCTGCTGGACGCGCCGGACCGGCGCGTGGCCGGCGTGGCCTCCCAGCTGTCCACGGAAAAATACCGCCTGACCGTGCAGGCTTTTGAGAATGCGATGACGACCACCTCCTCCTGGCTGGTGGTCCAGGTCCCGCGTGCTATCCTCGGCTACGCGGAGCGGCGCCTGCAGGACCGCTACGAAGCCCTGCGCAAGTCCCTGACCGGCTTGAATGATGAAGTGAAAGAAAAGGCCGTCCTCACGGAGATGGTCAAGATCCAGGCTACCCAGCGGAAGATCAAACAGAAATTGGGAAGAGAAAAAAACACGAAATAATGGACAAAGAATTCAAAAGAACCCTCGTGACCTGCGCGTTGCCCTACGCCAACGGTCCGATCCACATCGGCCACCTGGCCGGTGTCTATGTGCCCGCGGACATCTACGTGCGCTACCTGCGCCTCCGCGGGCGGGAAGTGCTGTATGTCTGCGGCTCCGACGAGCACGGCGTGCCCATCACCATCAAGGCCCGCCAGCAGGGCTGCAGCCCGCAGGACATCGTGGACCGCTACCACGGCATCATCAAGGACTCCTTCGAGGGGCTCGGCATCCATTTCGACATCTACGGACGCACCTCTTCCGAAGTGCACGCGAAGAACGCCTCGGAGTTCTTCCGCAAGCTCTACGACGAGGGCAAGTTCATCACCCGGGAGAGCGAGCAGTATTACGACCCGGAGGCGAAGCAGTTCCTGGCGGACCGCTACATCGTGGGGACCTGCCCCAAGTGCGGTAACGAAGGCGCCTACGGCGACCAGTGCGAGAAATGCGGCAGCACCCTCAGCCCCGAGGAACTGATCAATCCGAAGAGCAAGCTCAGCGGCGCCGCCCCCATCAAGAAGAAGACCACCCACTGGTATCTCCCTCTGCAGGACTATGAGCCCTGGCTGCGCGAATGGATACTCGAAGGGCACCAGGAGTGGCGCACGAACGTCTATGGCCAGGTCAAGAGCTGGCTGGACGGCGGCCTGCAGCCGCGGGCCGTCACGCGCGACCTCGACTGGGGCGTGCCCGTGCCCGTGGAGGGCGCCGAGGGCAAGGTCCTATACGTTTGGTTCGACGCCCCGATCGGCTACATTTCGAATACCATCGAGCTCCTGCCCGACAGCTGGGAGAAGTGGTGGAAGTCGCCCGACACGCGCCTGGTGCATTTCATCGGCAAGGACAACATCGTCTTCCACTGCATCGTGTTCCCCGCGATGCTGAAGGCCTACGGCGACGGCTACATCCTGCCGGACAACGTCCCGGCGAACGAGTTTCTCAACCTCGAGGGCGACAAGATCTCGACCTCGCGCGGCTGGGCGGTCTGGGCGCACGAATACCTGCAGGACTTCCCGGGCAAGGAGGACGTGCTTCGCTACGTGCTGACGGCCAACGCCCCGCAGACTTCCGACAACGACTTCAGCTGGAAGGATTTCCAGAACCGCAACAACAACGAGCTCGTGGCCGTGTTCGGCAACTTCGTGAACCGGGCGATGGTCCTGACGCACAAGTATTTCGCCGGTAAGGTCCCGCCCTGCGGCACCCTGGAGGACATCGACAAGGAGGTCCTGGCCGAGATTCCGCTGCTGAAGGCTTCGATGGAGAAGAACCTGGAGGGTTTCCGTTTCCGCGAAGCGCTCAAGGACGCGATGGGCATCGCCCGCCTTGGCAACAAGTATATCTCCGACACGGAGCCTTGGAAGGTCGCGAAGACCGACCTGGACCGCACGGCGACCATCCTGAACCTGTCGCTGCAGATCTGCGCAGACCTCGCGATCGCCTTCGAGCCTTTCACCCCGTTCGCCGCGAAGCGGCTCCGGGAAATGCTCGGGTCCCCGCTGGACTGGGAGATCCTCGGCCGGCCGCAGGTGCTGCCTGCGGGCCACGCCCTGGGCGAGGCGGAGCTGCTATTCGCGAAGATCGAGGATCCGGCCATCGACGCGCAGCTGGCGCGGCTCGACCGCATCCGCGCCGAGCGTGAGGCCGCCGCAAAGGCCGAAGCCGCGAGGCAGGTCGTCCCGCAGAAGGGGGAGTGCACCTTCGACGAGTTCGAGAAGATGGACATCCGCACGGCGACGGTGCTCGAGGCGGAGCGCGTCCCCAAGACGGACAAGCTCCTCAAACTCATTATTGACACGGGCATCGACCGGCGCACCATCGTGTCCGGCATCGCCGAGTATTACACGCCGGAGGCGATGGTCGGCAAGCAGATATGCATCCTGGCGAACCTCCAGCCGCGCACGATCCGCGGCATCGAGAGCCGCGGGATGATCCTGATGGCCAAGCAGGGCGACGGCTCGATGCGTTTCATCACCCCCGAGGAGGCCGTCTGCAATGGCGCGATTGTTGGATAAAGCGGCAGCGTTATGAAAGTACTGATCATTGACGACGAGCGGGCGATCCGCAATTCGCTGGGGGAGATCCTCACCGACGAAGGCTACGAGGTCGACACCGCCGAAGACGGAGCCGTGGCGCTCCAGAAAGTGGAGAAAGAGAAATACGACGTGATTTTCTGCGACATCAAGATGCCCGGAATGGACGGCGTCGAGGTGCTCGGGAAGTTCACGGAAATGGGCCTGGATGCCGCCGTGGTGATGATTTCCGGGCACGCCGACATAGTCACGGCCGTGGAATGCATCAAGAAGGGGGCCTTCGATTTCGTGCAGAAGCCCCTCGACCTGAACCGCATCCTCATCACGATCAAGAACGCCTCGGAGCGGGTCACGCTGACCACGCAGAACAAGGCCCTCAAGAAGAAGGTCTATGGTGCCGACATGGTGGGTACCTCCGCCCCGATGGAGCACATCCGGGAGATGATCGCCAAGGTGGCGCCGACGGACGCGCGCGTGCTGATCTGCGGGCCCAACGGGTCCGGCAAGGAACTGGTGGCGCGCAACCTGCACCAGCTGAGCGCCCGCAGCGGGATGCCTTTCGTGGAGGTGAACTGCGCCGCGATCCCTTCCGAACTGATCGAGAGCGAGCTGTTCGGCCACGAGAAGGGCTCTTTCACTTCTGCCATCAAGCAGCACAAGGGCAAGTTCGAGCAGGCCGACGGCGGCACGCTTTTCCTCGACGAGATCGGCGATATGTCGCTGGCCGCGCAGGCGAAGGTGCTTCGCGTTCTGCAGGAGAAGAAGCTGTCCCGCGTGGGGTCCGACAAGGATATCGAGGTGGACGTGCGGGTGGTCGCTGCGACCAACAAGGATCTGGCGAAGGAGATCGAGAAGGGGACTTTCCGCGAGGACCTGTATCACCGTTTGAGCGTGATCGTGATCCGCGTGCCGTCGCTGGACGAGCGGCGCGACGACATCCCGCAGCTGATCGAGTTCTTCAAGGCCAAATATACCGATGGCGGCAAGCCCCGGAGTTTTTCGCCGCAGGCGGTGGAACTGCTGAAACAGAAGCACTGGCCGGGAAATATCCGCGAGCTGGACAACGTGGTGGACCGCCTGCTGATCCTCGGCGGCGAGCCCGTCAGCGCGGACGACGTCCGCACTTACGTCAATCTTTAATCTGTCATCCCGAGCGCTCCTCTTGTCATCCCGAGCGCTCCTCTTGTCATCCCGAGCGTTCCTCTTGTCATCCCGAGCGGAGTCGAGGGATCTCTCCCTGCAGACTGGCGGACGCGCGTCCGCCGTTCCGCTTGCAGGCAGCTGCCGCCGCGAAAGTTCGCTTCGCTCATCCCTCCCACTGTCTGTGGTGCCGCCAAACAAGCAAGCTTGTCCGGCGTCTCCACATCCAGCGGGCCCCTCCCGCTTACGTGCCGCGGGTGGCACGCTTTCGCCTGCGGCACTGCCTGTCGCGCTTCACTTGCCGGACGCTCCCTCCCCGCAGGGCTTTTCAAAATCAGGGCGCGGGGCAAGATGCGTTTGGCGCCATTGTGGAGGGGGTGACCCCGCTCACTGAGGACCTGAGGCCCTCACAGCGCGGGGTAATATGGCTCACAGTGCCCTCTGGGGCAGGTCACCCCGCGCCCTGATTTTCAATAAGGGTCATTTGGGGCATTTCTGGCGGAAAAATGGGATAAAATCGGGCAGCGGGGGCGCGGAGCGGGCCCTCC
>JAFZBH010000037.1 GCA_017561865.1 Bacteroidales bacterium
CCTGGACGTGGTGGTGGGCAATGTCGCCACTGAGGAAGGTGCACGCGACCTCGTGAAGGCCGGAGCGGATGGCGTGAAAGTGGGCATCGGCCCGGGCTCCATCTGCACGACCCGCATTGTCGCGGGCGTGGGAGTGCCCCAGCTGAGCGCCATTTATAATGCGTACCAGGCCATCAAGGGCACGGGCGCGACCCTCATCGCCGACGGCGGCCTGCGCTACTCGGGCGACATCGTCAAGGCCCTGGCGGCCGGCGGCGACAGCGTGATGTGCGGTTCGATGTTCGCCGGCACGGAGGAGTCGCCGGGCGAGACCATCATCTACAGCGGCCGCAAGTTCAAGTCCTACCGCGGGATGGGTTCCATCGACGCGATGGCGGCGGGCTCCAAGGACCGCTACTTCCAGGACGACAAGGTCGAGCTCAAGAAACTGGTCCCGGAGGGGATCGTCGGCCGCGTGCCCTACAAGGGGACGCTCTCCGAGACGGTGTACCAGCTCGTCGGCGGCCTGCGCTCCGGAATGGGTTACTGCGGCGCCCGCGACCTCGCCGCCCTCAAGAAGGCGCGCTTCACGCGCGTGACCGCCAGCGGCATGGCCGAAAGCCACCCGCACGATATCACCATCACCAAGGAAACGCCCAACTATTCCCGCGGTGAATAAGATTCTGATCCTCGACTTCGGCTCCCAGGTGACCCAGCTGATCGGCCGGCGCCTCCGGGAGCTGAACGTTTATTGCGAAATATTTCCCTACAACCAGGTCCCCGTCCTGGACGACTCCGTCAAGGGCGTCATCCTTTCCGGCAGTCCCTGCTCGGTGCGGGATGCGAACGCCCCGCAGGTGGACCTGTCCCTCTTCCGGGGGAAGCTGCCCCTGCTCGGGATCTGCTACGGAGCCCAGTACCTGGCCCACCGCTGCGGGGGCAAGGTCGAACAGACGGATTCCCGCGAATACGGCCGGGCGATGCTGGACCTCGTCCGGCCCGGTTCTCCACTTATGCGGGGGGTCAGCGCCCGCTCGCAGGTCTGGATGTCGCACGGCGACACGATTTCCCGGCTGCCGGAGGGCGCCGAGGTGATCGCCTCAACCGCGGACGTGACCAACGCCGCTTTCCAGTTCACGGGAGAGCCGACCTATGCGGTCCAGTTCCACCCGGAGGTGTACCATACCACGGAGGGTTCCCGGATCCTGTCCAACTTCGCCCTCAATATCTGCGGACTCGCAGGCGACTGGACCCCCGCCTCCTTCATCGAGACGACGGTGGCGGACCTGCGCAGGCGCATCGGCGACGACAAGGTCATCCTGGGCCTGAGCGGCGGCGTGGACTCCACCGTGGCCGGCGTACTGCTCAACAAGGCCGTCGGGCATAATCTGACCTGCATCTTCGTCAACAACGGCCTGCTGCGCAAGAACGAATACGAGGACGTGCTCGAGTCCTACCGCGACATGGGCCTGAACGTCATCGGCGCCGACGCTTCGAAGGAGTTCCTCCAGGCGCTCAAGGGCGTGACGGATCCCGAACAGAAGCGAAAGATCGTCGGACGCCTGTTCATCGAGACTTTCGACCGCTACGCCCAACAGATCAAGGGTGCCCGCTGGCTGGCCCAGGGGACCATCTATCCGGACGTCATCGAGTCCGCCGGCATCCCGGGCATCGCCTCCAAGATCAAGAGCCACCACAACGTGGGCGGCCTGCCCGAGAAGATGGACTTGAAGATTGTCGAGCCGCTGCGTATGCTCTTCAAGGACGAGGTGCGCCGGGTCGGCCGGTCTCTCGGCATCAAGGAGGAGCTGGTCGGACGCCACCCCTTCCCGGGGCCGTCCCTGTCAATCCGCATCGTGGGCGAGATCACCGAAGACAAGCTCAGCGCCCTGCGCGATGCCGACGAGATCTTCATCCGCGGCCTGAGGCGCTACGACTGCAGCGGGATGGGGTTCCCCTGCGCTTCCGATCCGCGCGTGATGGCCACGAACCTCTACGACGCCGTCTGGCAGGCGGGCGTGATCCTTCTGCCGGTCAAGAGCGTCGGCGTGATGGGAGACGAACGGACCTACAAGCATCCCGTCGCCCTGCGCGCCGTGGTCTCCACGGACGGAATGACGGCCGACTGGTTCCGCTTCCCCTATGATTTCCTGGCGGATATCAGCAACGAAATCATCAACAAGGTCCCGGGCGTCAACCGCGTCGTCTACGACATTTCGTCCAAGCCGCCTGCAACCATCGAGTGGGAATGATGGGAACGAAGCTCCGCCGCCTTTTCGCCGTCCTGGCCCTCGCGCTGTCTTTCTCTGCCTGTCAGAAGGAAGAAGAGAGAAAGACCGTGGTCCTGACCCCTCAGCTCCGCTCGGTTCAGGTCCAGTCCGCTTCGGTGGAAATCCCTGCCGATGGGAAGGTGGAGCTGACTTTCACCGTGGACGACAGGAAGTTCACCTTCGACCCGGCGTCCGACGTGATCCTGTCCCCGCAGCCCGAAGCGTTTACGCTCACCGGGGTCCGGTCGACCGGAGAAGGCCAGTACGTGGCCACTCTGTCCGACAGCGGGAAAGGAGAAGAATACGAGCATTCCGTGCGGCTGGGGATACGGGAAAAAACCGGGGTGGAGTCCTTCGTCTTCTCTTCGTCCGTTACGGTTCGCCTGAAACGGCTCTCTCCGGGCTTCCTGATTCCGGAGACGGGCCTGGCCACCGTCTATGTCGACACGGAGAACGGCGCCCGCATCGTGTCCAAGGAGGAGTATGTGCCTGCCGCCCTGACTGTCAAGTTGACAGACGGAGGATATGATATGGAACAGGTGGCCTGTTCCATCCGCGGCCGGGGCAACACCACCTGGGAATGGCCCAAGAAGCCCTACCTGATCAAACTGGACAAGAAGGAGAAGGTGCTCGGGATGCCCAAGCACAAAAGATGGATCCTGCTGGCCAATTTCATGGACCGGACCCTGATGCGGAATCTGGTCTCGATGAAGGTGGCGTCGATGACCAGCCTTGCCTGGACGCCCCGCTGCGAGCCGGTGGAGCTGGTGCTGAACGGGATTCACAAGGGCAGTTACCTGCTCATCGAGCAGGTGCGGGTGGACAAGAACCGCGTGGATATCACGGAGATGAGCCCGGAAGACAATACGGGCGAGGCCGTCACGGGCGGCTATCTGCTGGAATGTGATTTCCATTTCGACAACGAGGTCCAGTGGACCGACCCGCACGGGGGCTGTGTGCAATGGGGCAAGGACGGCGGCATCCCCTTCAGCGTCAAATATCCGGACGTGGAGGATCTCACCCAGGCGCAGCTGGACTACATCAAGCTGTTTGTTTCCGATACGGCGGAGGCCCTGTACGGAGCGGATTTCACCGACCCGGAAAAGGGCTATGCCCGGTATATCGACGTAGATTCCTTCGTGGACTACTGGATTGTGTTCGAAGTGATGGGAAACCACGAACTGGGCAATCCCGGCAGCGTATATATGCACAAGGACCGGGGCGGGAAACTGGTGGCAGGTCCCTGCTGGGATTTCGACTGGGGCGTGCTTTCCTACAGCACCTCCCCACAGGGCAAGACCGGCCTGATCAACGGGGAAGCCATCTGGTACGCCCGCCTGTTCCAGGACCCCGTCTTCAGGGAAAAGGTGAGAAGCCGCTTCGAGGAGCTGCTTCCGCAGCTGGAGACGATTCCGGCTTATATGGACGCCCTGCAGGCGCAGCTGTCCGAGAGCGCGAAGTACAATTTCCGCTTGTGGAACCCCGCCGAAGATGCCTCCATGAATGGCGGCTACATCATCAACGGGGACGAGAACATGTCTTTTGAAGAGGCGGTCAAACTGTTGAAAGACAACTATGCTATCCGTTTGAGCGTCATGTCCGAGAAACTTAAGAATTAAATTATAGCGTATGACAACAGGAAACGTTCGCCCCGCGAATATGGAGCGCATCACGACGGCCGCCCTGGCCCGGACCTTCATCGAAGAACAAATCAAGCAACTGCGTGCGCAGATCGGCGACAAGAAAGTGCTGCTGGCCCTGTCGGGCGGCGTGGATTCCTCCGTGGTCGCGGCCCTGCTCATCAAGGCCGTGGGCGACCAGCTGGTCTCCGTCCACGTCAATCACGGCCTGCTTCGCAAGGGCGAGCCCGAGCAGGTGGTGCGCGTATTCCGCGACGAGCTCCATGCCAACCTGATCTATGTGGATGCCGTGGACCGTTTCCTCGACAAGCTGGCCGGGGTGGCGGATCCCGAGCAGAAGCGGAAGATCATCGGCGCGGAATTCATCCGCGTGTTCGAAGAAGAGGCCCGGAAGCTCGAAGGCATCAGTTTCCTGGCCCAGGGAACGATCTACCCCGACATCATCGAGTCCGGTCCCGTGAAGTCGCACCACAACGTGGGCGGCCTTCCCGAAGACCTGCAGTTCGAACTCGTGGAGCCCATCAAGCTGCTCTTCAAGGACGAGGTCCGCGTGGTCGGCAAGGAGCTGGGACTGCCTGACAATATGGTTTACCGCCAGCCGTTCCCGGGTCCCGGCCTGGGCGTGCGCTGCACCGGCGCCATCACCCGCGACCGCCTGGAGGCCCTTCGCGAGAGCGACGCCATCCTGCGGGAGGAGTTTGCCAAAAACGGCCTGGAAGGCAAGGTGTGGCAGTATTTCACCGTCGTCCCCGATTACAAGTCGACGGGGGTCAAGGAGGGCAGGCGCAGCTGGGACTGGCCGGTCATCATCCGTGCCGTCAACACCCGCGATGCGATGACCGCGACCGTCGAGGAGATTCCTTACCCGCTGCTGCACCACATCACGAAGCGCATCATCACGGAAGTCCCGGGCGTGAACCGCGTGCTGTATGACCTCACGCCGAAGCCGACGGGGACCATCGAATGGGAGTAAACATTTTTAATTCATAATAGCAATGGCTCAAGTACAGAAAGACCAGGCAATCTATGATGCCCGTCCGCTCGGCGCGGGCAAGATGACCGTGCTCGGCCTCCAGCATCTCTTCGCGATGTTCGGGGCCACCGTCCTCGTCCCGGTGATCACCGGGCTCTCCGTCTCCGCGACCCTGCTGTTCGCAGGTATCGGCACGCTTCTGTTCCATCTCCTCACCAAGATGAAGGTCCCCGCCTTCCTCGGTTCGTCCTTCGCCTTCCTGGGCGGTTATGCAGCCGTGACGCAGATGGGGGCCGAGAAGGGGCTCGACCTCGCGCATTCCCTGCCGTACGCCTGCATCGGCGTGTTCTTCGCCGCGCTGATGTATTTCGTGCTGGCGGGCCTGTTCGCCGCATTCGGCACCAAGAAGGTCCTGCGCTTCTTCCCGCCCATCGTGACGGGTCCGATCATCATCGCCATCGGTCTGACGCTGTCCGGCTCCGCCATCCAGAACTGCAGCCAGAACTGGTGGATCGCCCTCGTGGCCGTGCTGATCGTGGTGGTGTGCAACATCTGGGGCAAGGGGATGATCAAGATCGTCCCGATCCTGCTGGGTGTGCTCGGCTCCTACATCGTCGCCGCCTGCTTCGGGAAGGTGGACTTCACGCAGGTGAAGGAAGCCGCCTGGGTGGGCCTGCCGTTCACCTGGGAGAATACCGCCTTCGCCGTGTTCAAGAATCCCGACTGGGGCCTGATCGTGGCCGCCATCATCGCCATCCTGCCGATCTCGCTCGCCACGATGGTCGAGCACATCGGCGATATGTGCGCCATCTCTTCCACGACGGAGATCAACTACCTCGGTGATCCGGGCCTGCACCGCACCCTGATGGGTGACGGTCTCGCGACCGCCATCGCCGCCCTGTTCGGCGCCCCGGCCAACACGACCTACGGCGAGAACACCGGCGTGCTCAACATCACCAAGGTCTTCGATCCGCGCGTGATCCGCATCGCGGCCTGCTTCGCCATCGTGCTGGCCTTCTGCCCGAAGTTCGCCGCGCTCATCGGCGTGATGCCCGCCGCGACCATCGGCGGCGTGTCGCTGGTGCTCTACGGTATGATCTCCGCGGTCGGCGTGCGTAACGTGGTCGAGAACCAGGTGGATTTCACCTCTTCGCGCAACCTCATCATCGCGGCCCTCATCCTCGTGCTTGCGATCGGTATCAAGTATGGCGCCAACGACTCCATCAGCCTCGGCTTCACTTCGCTGAGCGGCCTGGCCGTCGCAGCCCTTACGGGCATCATCCTCAACGCCGTGCTCCCCGGCAACGACTACGAGTTCGGCAAGGGCAGCGCGGGCGACATCTCCGTGAATTTCGGGCCCCGCTCGGAAGAGGAGGTCAAGAACCAGAAGAAGAAATAACAGTCTTCCTGGCCGAAACGGAGCCAGCCCCCGGAAAGCTGAAAAGAACCCTGACGGGAAACGCTTTCCGGGGGCTGGTTCCGTTTACTTCAGCTATTTTCCGCTGCGGGCAGCTTCGTCGGCTTTGCGCTTTCTGTATAACTGCCAGGTATTAAATACGTTATGCCAAATGGTGTAGAATCCTCCCGCAACGGAGACGACGGGGGTGAGGAAGGTGTAGCCCATCCAGATGCCGAAGACGGTGTTCTTCTGGCCGAGAGCCTGGCCGGCCGAAATCGGGCACTTGTAGCGCCGGCCGATGCGGCGGCCGGCCCAGAACTGCAGGACGCAGGCCAGCAGCGAGGCAAGGGCGGTTTCCAGCAGGACCAGCGCTCCGGATTCGTTCTGCACGATGGCGCGGGTGCTCATCAGGATGGCGAGCGTCAGCGAGACCGCCCAGACATAGAACGACAGGTCCGTGTAGTGAAGCAGCCAGGCGTGGAACTTCGGCAGCAGATAGCGCACCAGCCAGGCCGTCAAGCAGGGCAGGATCAGCAGTGGGAACACCTTGGCGAGGATCCTCACGAAAGCCTCCGAAAAGCTGCGCCCCTCCATCGGATGGATGAGCGGGACCATCAGCGGCACCAGCAGGGCCACCACCAGGTTGATCAGCACCGTATAGGTGACCACCCCCGCCATGTTGCCGCCCAGCTTGCCCGTGACCACGGCGCAGGCGGTGGCAGTAGGACAGATGAAACAGAGCATCGCCGCCTCGAGCCCATAGCGCAGCGGGATGTCCGGCCGGAAGTACAGCAGCAGGGAAAGCCCCAGGAAAAGGCCCGCCTGGATGAGCAGCAGCCAGATCATCCACTTGTGCGGCCGCATCTGCTGCGGCTCGATCTTGCAGAAACTCAGGAACAGCATCACGAAGAGCAGCGCCGGCTGCACCTCCTTGACGATGCGTTCGAGCGCCGGCCCCGCCGGGTGCAGCGCCGGAATGGCGTGATACAGAAGATAAAGACTGGCGCCCACGATCATTCCGATGATGAGCGCCCAGTCTTTCAGGAACTTGGCCAGGGTATAGCGGTACTCCCCCATCACGCACCGAGGCGGGCGAGGAAGCACTCCACCGTGTTCTCCATCAGCATCGCGATGGTCATCGGGCCTACACCGCCCGGCACGGGGGTGATCCAGGAGGCGCGCAGGCGGGCCTGGGTGAAATCGACGTCACCGCAAAGGCGCCCCTCTGCGTCGTGGTTCATCCCCACGTCGATGACCACGGCCCCGGGCTTGACCATATCGCCCGTGACCACGTTCTGACGGCCCACGGCCACCACGAGCACGTCCGCCTGCCGGGTCACGCTCCCGAGATCCTTCGTGCGCGAATGCGCCACGATCACGGTCGCGTTTCGGTCCAGCAGGAGTTTCGCCACGGGTTTGCCGACGATATTGCTGCGGCCCACGACCACGGCCGTCTTGCCGGTGAGGTCGATCCCGCTTTCGTCGATCAGGCGGAGGATTCCCTTCGGCGTGCAGGGGATGATGCAGGGACGGCCGAGCCACAGGTCGCCCACGTTGAGCACGTGGAAGCCGTCCACGTCCTTCTCCTTGGCGATGGCATCGATCACGCGCGCTTCGTTGATCTGCCTGGGAAGCGGCAGCTGGACCAGGATGCCGTCCAATTCGGGGTCGCGGTTGAGCGTGTCGATCATCTGCAGGAGGGCCTCTTCGGAGACATCCTCCGCCATCGTGATGAGGCGGGAGTTCATCCCCACGTAGATGGCCGTCTTGACCTTGTTGCGGACATAGACCTGGCTCGCGGGATTGCTGCCCACGATGATCACGGCCAGCGAAGGCTTGCGGCCGTACTTGACTTCCAGCTTGCTCACGCGGTCCTTGAGATCCTCCTTGATGGAGGCGGAAAGCGCCTTGCCGTCGAGCAGGCGGCCGTCCAGCGCCCAGTGCGCGATGTCGCGGCGGAAGAAGAGGTTATCGCATCCGATCTTGCCGACCTCCTGGTACACTTTCCGCCAGGCGGCGCGGATGTCCTTCCCTTCGGCGACGACCATCATCACGCGGCCGCCGGCCGTCAGCAGGCGCTCCCCTTCTCGGCGGGTCCCCATATGGTACACGCGGGCGTCAATCTGCTCTACTCCAATGATTTCTGCGCCCTTGTCATACTTTCCGGGATAGCCCTTGGAGGCCAGCACGACGCCGAGCGTCACGGCCTGCCTCCACGAAGGCTCCGCCGTCGGGCGGCCTTCCGCCACGGCTTCGAAAACCTCATAAATGTCGCTTTCCAGCAGCGGCAGCACCACCTCCGTCTCGGGATCGCCGAAACGGGCGTTGAACTCGATGACCTTGATCCCGTCGGGGGTCTTCATCAGTCCGCCATAGAGCACGCCCGAGAGCGGGCAGCCTTCCTCGCACATCGCCTTGGCGGCCGCCTCGAGGATATGCTCCTGCGCATAGGCGCGGTCCTCCTCCGTGATGAAGGGAAGGCCCGTATAAGCGCCCATTCCGCCGGTATTCGGCCCCCTGTCGCCGTCGAAGGCGCGCTTGTGGTCCTGCGAGAGCGGCATCGGATAGACACGCTCCCCGTCCACGAAGGCCATGAAGGAGAACTCGGGACCGGTCAGGAAATCCTCCACCACCACGCGGCCCTTGCCGAAGGTCTCGTCCAGCAGCATGCTGCGCAGCGCCGCCTCGGCCTCGGCCGCGTTGGCCGCGATCACGACGCCCTTGCCGGCGGCCAGGCCGTCGTATTTGAGCACGGCCGGGAAGGGCCTGGCGTTCACGAAGTCCAGCGCTGCCTGGAAGTCATCGAAACTCCGGTAGCCGGCAGTCGGGATGCCATATTTATCCATCAGCACCTTGGCGAACTCCTTGCTGCTCTCGATGCGCGTAGCGGCGCGGGTGTGACCGAAAATGCGCAGCCCGGCAGCGCGGAAGGCATCCACGATGCCTACCGACAGCGCCGCCTCGGGACCCACGACCGTAAGGTCGATCCCCTGCTCCTTCGCGAAGGCGAGCAGCCCCTCCACATCCGTATCCTTCAGGGGGACGCATTCCGCCTGCGCGGCGATGCCGGCGTTGCCGGGGGCGCAGAAGATCTTCTCCACCTGCGGGGAGCGGCTGAGCGCGTCCACGATGGCGTGGCAGCGTCCGCCGCCGCCCACCACGAGCACTTTCTTGTCCTTGGCCATATGCGTCTAATGCTTGAAATGTCTGACTCCGGTGAAGAGCATCGTGATGCCGAGTTCGTCGGCCTTGGCGATGGCGTCCGCGTCGCGGATGCTCCCGCCCGGCTGGACGATGGCGCTCACGCCATACTGCGCAGCCAGCGCGACGGTATCGTCGAACGGCAGGAAGCCGTCGGAAGCGAGGATGAGCCCTTCGGTGAATCCGGCCTCCCGGGCCTGCTTGAGGGCGATTTCGGCGGAGCCGACGCGGTTGGTCTGCCCGGCGCCCACCCCGATCGTGTGGCCGTCACGCACCACGGCGATGGCGTTGGACTTGATGTGCTTGACGATGCGCCAGCCGAAGTCGAGGTCGACCAACTGCGCGGCCGTGGGCTGCACCTTTGTCACGCACATTTCCGCCCTCACCTTCTCCACGGCGGTGTCGAGGCTCTGGGCGAGCAGGCCGCCGTTCACGCCGACATACTGCATCGGGGCCTTCTCCACGGGTGCCATCGGCACCTCCAGCACGCGGAGGTTCTTCTTCGCGGAGAGGATCTCGAGCGCCTCCGGGGTGAAAGACGGAGCGATCACGATCTCCAGGAAGATGGGCTTCATCCCGAGCGCCACCTCGGCGGTCAGTTCGCGGTTCACGCCCACGATGCCGCCGTAGATGCTGACCTTGTCGGCCTCGTAGGCGGCCTTCCAGGCTTCTTCGACAGAAGAGGCCACCGCGGCGCCGCAGGGATTCATATGCTTGAGCGCCACGCAAAAGGGCTCGTCGAAGTCGCGCAGCACGTTCAGCGCGGCGTTCGCGTCCTGGATGTTGTTGTAGGACAGCTCCTTACCCTGGATCTGGCGGGCAAAGGCGAGCGAATACGGTTCCGGCCGAAGGGCGGCGTAGAACTTCGCCGCCTGATGCGGGTTCTCCCCGTAGCGGAGAGGTTGCTTAAGGTCGTATTCCAGGAACAGTTTCTCATTCAGCCCGGCCTTTTCGCGCATCCAGGAAGCGATGCACATATCGTATTCGGCCGTGTGCGTGTAGGCCTTGGCGGACAGCTGCAGGCGCATCTCGTCGGAGGTCTTCCCGTTCGTGCGGAGTTCGTCCAGCACACGGCCGTAATCCGCCGGATCGCAGACGATGGTCACGTCGCGCCAGTTCTTGGCGGCGCTGCGCACCATCGAAGGACCGCCGATGTCGATATTCTCGATGGCGTCTTCCATACTCACCCCTTCCTTCGCGATGGTCTGGCGGAAAGGATACAGGTTCACGCACACGAGGTCGATGGTCCCTATCCCCTGCTCTTCGAGGACCTGCATATGGGAAGGCAGGTCGCGGCGCGCAAGGATCCCCCCGTGCACCTTGGGGTGCAGGGTCTTCACGCGGCCGTCCAGGATCTCGGGAAAGCCCGTGACCTCGCTGATGCCGACGGTCTTCACGCCGCTCTGTTCGAGCAGCTTCTGCGTACCGCCCGTGGCGATGATGGTCCAACCCAACTCCTGCAGGCCCTGCACGAAAGGCACGAGCCCGGTCTTGTCACTTACACTGACTAACGCTCTCATTTCTTCAATAACTTCGCTATGGTTTCCACGTACAAGGCGTGTTCGATTTTCTGCCCGATGCGGTGGACCTCCTCCGGGTCGTTCCCGTCATATTCGAAGGCACGCTGGGCGATGATCCTGCCTCCGTCCAGCACCCCGTCCACATAGTGGATCGTGATGCCGTAGACCTTCACCCCGTACTCGACCGCCTGCTCCACGGCGTGCGATCCGCGGAAGGCCGGCAGGAGCGAAGGATGGATGTTGATGATGCGTCCGCCGTACGCTTCCAGCAGCACGTCGGAGACGATGCGCATATACCCGGCCAGGCAGACCAGATCGATGCCAAGGGCGTCCATACGGCGGATGATCTCCCGCTCGTAGTCGCCCTTGGAGGCATAATCCTTCGGATTGAAGACGAAAGACGGGATGCCGAAGCGCTCCGCGCGTGCGACCACCGCGGCTCCGGGCTTGTCGCAGACCATCAAGGACACTTCCGCGTCCAGGCGCCCGTCGGCACAGGCCTGGGCGATGGCCTCGAAATTCGTCCCGGAGCCGCTGGCGAACACAGCCAGTTTCCCGGGCATCCTAGATGATGTTGACGCCGGGGACGTTCGTCACGCGGCCGATCACGCTGGCCTTGTCTCCGTGCTTGGCGAGGATGTCGATGGCCGTCTGTGCCTCGGAAGGATCCATCACCAGGAGCATGCCGACACCCATATTGAAGATGTTGAACATTTCGCGGTGCGGGATGCCGCCCCAGTCCTGCAGGACGTCGAAGATCGGCGGGATCTCCCAGGTCCCTTCCTTGATCTCCAGGCCCTGGTCCTCGGTCAGCACGCGCGGCATGTTCTCGTCGAAACCGCCGCCCGTGATGTTGGCCACGCCGTGCACGTCGCAGTGCGCGAAGACGTCCAGCAGCTGCTTGACATAGATGCGGGTCGGAGTCAGCAGGACATCGCCCAGCCGCCTGCCGCCCAGCTCGGGCACGCGCTCGGAATAGAAATGGTCCCCGTCGAGGACGATCTTGCGCACGAGGCTGAAGCCGTTGGAGTGGACACCCGTGGAGGCGATGCCGACGAGGGCGTCGCCGACGCGCACGCGCGTGCCGTTGATGAGCTTGCTCTTCTCCACGACGCCCACGGTGAAGCCCGCGAGGTCATATTCGTCGTTCCCGTACATACCCGGCATCTCGGCCGTCTCGCCGCCCACCAGGGCGCAACCGGCCTGACGGCAGCCTTCCGCCACGCCCGCGACGATCATCTCGGTCTTCGCCGGAATGTTGTGGCCCATCGCCACGTAGTCCAGGAAGAAGAGCGGCTCGGCGCCCTGCGCCACCACGTCGTTGACGCACATCGCCACGACGTCGATGCCCACGGTATCGTGCTTGTCGAGGGCGAAGGCGATCTTGAGCTTGGTGCCGACACCGTCGGTCGAGCTCACCAGGACCGGCTCCTTGTAGCCCAGGGAAGAGAGGTCGAACATACCGCCGAACGACCCGATGTTGCCCATATAGCCCGGGCGGGAGGTCGTGGCGACGTGGGCCTTGATGCGGCGGACTACCTCGTAGCCCGCTTCCAGGTTCACACCTGCTTTTTCGTAAGATTTTGCAACCATATCATTGGAGTGTTTTAGAGTCTCTGTGGAAATATCGGACGGCATTGTCGAAGAGGGGCTGGCAGAGCTCTTCCTCGATGTTCTTGAATACGCCGGGCTCCCAGCGTTCGGTATGGCCCATCTTGCCGAGGATCTGACCGGTCGGGCTGAGGATGCCCTCGATGGCGTAGAACGAACCGTTGGGATTGTACGGGGCCTCCATCGTGGCCTCCTCGCTGAAGGGATCCACGTACTGGAAGGCCACCTGCCCGTGGGCGAAAAGCTCCCGGGCGAGCGCCTCGCCGACGACGAACTTACCCTCGCCGTGGCTGACGGCGATGGTGTGCAGGTCCCCGACGGACAGGCCTGCGAGCCAGGGCGAGCGGGTCGAAGCCACGCGCGTGGTCGCCATCTGGGAGATGTGGCGGTTGATGTCGTTGCGGAACAGGGTCGGCGAAGAGCGGCTCACAAGGCCGAGGTGCCCGTACGGCAGCAGGCCGCTCTTGACGAGCGCCTGGAAGCCGTTGCAGATGCCGAGGATCAGGCCGCCGCGCTCCAGCAGGCCCTCGATGGCCTGGGCTATCCGGCTGTTGTTCAGCACGTTTGCGATGAACTTGCCGCTGCCGTCCGGCTCGTCTCCGGCGGAGAAGCCGCCCGCGAGCATCAGGATCTGGCAGCGGTCGATCGCGCGCCCCATCTCGTCAATCGAGCGGAGCACGTCCTCGCCGGTCAGGTTGCGGAACACGCCGAATTCCACCTCGGCGCCCGCCTTGCGGAAGGCTTTCGCGGTGTCGTAGTCGCAGTTGGTTCCCGGGAATACCGGAATATAGACCAAAGGTTTTTCAACCGGGGCGCCTTTCCAATAAGGCGCTTCGTATTTCCCTTCCGTCTTGATCCGGCCGAACATCTTCGTATGGGCCGCCTTCACCTTTGCGGGATAGACCTTGCCGTATTTGGCGGCGTTCGCATCCATCAGGCGGTCCAGCGAGATCCGCTCGCCGTCTATGTGCAGCACTCCGTCCTCGCCGGGGGTCACCTTGCCAAGCAGCACTGCCTGCGGGAAATCGAGCTTCCCTTCCGTCTCCACGAGGATGGAGCCGTAGCCGAGGTCGAACAGTTCCCGTTCGTCCAGCTTGACGTCGACGCCGAACAGGTTGCCGAAAGCCATCTTCGCGAGGCCTTCCGCGACGCCGCCGCGGCCCAGGGCCCAGGCGGATACGATGTTGCCGGCCTCAATCTGGGCGCGGACGTAGTTCCAATTGGCTTTGAGCTGCTCCACGTCCGGCATCCGGTCGGGCAGCGGGGTATGCTTGATGAGATAGAGCCGGTTGCCCTCCCACTTGAGCTCCGGGGAGATGACGCGGCGCGCGTCCACCATCGCCACGCCGAAGGCGATCAGCGTGGGCGGGACGGAGATGTGCTCGAAGGTGCCGCTCATCGAGTCTTTGCCGCCGATGGACGGAAGACCCAGGGCGAGCTGCATCTTCAGGGCGCCGAGCAGCGCGGAGAGGGGCTTGCCCCAGCTGTGCGGGTCGGCGGTCATCCGCTCGAAGTACTCCTGGTAGGAGAAACGCATCCGCGACCAATCGCCGCCGGCGGCCACTACCTTGGCGCAGGCGTCCACGACGGCATACGCGGCCCCGTGGTACGGGCTCCAGCTGGACAGGAACGGGTCGTAGCCGAAAGCCATCATGCTCGCGGAATCCGTGTAGCCGTCCGCGGGCAGCTTCTGCACGGAAACCTGCGTCTCGGTGGCCTGCATGGCGCCGCCGTACGGCATCAGCACGGTCGAGCGGCCGATCGTGGAGTCGAACATCTCCACCAGGCCCTTCTGCGAAGCCACGTTGGGGTCGGACAGGGTCGCGACCATCTTTTCGCGGAGGGTCTTCCCCGCCGGCTCCCGGCGGAACGGGTCGATGTCCTCCACCGCGCCGACCACCGCGCTCGCATAATGCTTCGCGCCCGCGCTGTCGATGAAGGCGCGCGACAGGTCGGCGACCATCTCGCCGTGGAAGAACATCCGCATCCGGCCGCGGTCCGTCACGTCGGCGACGTGCGTCACTTCGACGTTCTCGCTGCCGCAATAAGCTTCGAAAGCCTCCCGGTCGCCCGCCTCCACCACCACGGCCATCCGCTCCTGGGACTCGCTGATGGCGAGCTCCGTGGCGTTCAGGCCGCTGTATTTGGTGGGCACGCGGTCCAGCCAGATGTCCAGGCCGGGGGCGAGCTCACCGATGGCGACGCTCACGCCGCCCGCGCCGAAGTCGTTGGATTTCTTGATGAGACGCGTCACTTCCGGACGGCGGAAGAGACGCTGGAGCTTGCGCTCCTCGGGGGCGTTGCCCTTCTGGACCTCGCTGCCGCAGGTCTCCAGCGAAGCGCCCGTGTGCTCCTTGGAGGAGCCCGTGGCGCCGCCGATGCCGTCGCGGCCCGTGCGGCCGCCCAGCAGCAGGATCACGTCGCCCGGCGAAGGGCTCTCGCGGCGGACGTTGTCCGCCTTGACCGCCCCCACGACCGCGCCCACTTCCAGGCGCTTGGCCGTATAGCCGGGATGATAGATTTCACGCACGTGCGTGGTGGCGAGGCCGATCTGGTTGCC
>JAFZBH010000038.1 GCA_017561865.1 Bacteroidales bacterium
GGCAGACGGCCGCCCTGGCAGCCGATGGCCACGTAAAAGCCCCGGTAGCCCTGTTCGCGCAGCGAGGCGATGGTGACGTCGCTGCCGACCTCGACCCCGGTGCGGATCTCGACCCCGATTTCGCGCAGGACGTCGATCTCGGCGTCCAGCACGTCCTTGCCCAGCTTATAGGAAGGGATGCCGTAGCGGAGCATGCCGCCGGGCTCGGGATTCTTCTCGAAGACCGTGGGCTTGTAGCCCATCGTGGCGAGGTAGTAGGCGCAGCTCAGGCCGGCCGGACCGCCGCCGATGACGGCGATTTTTTCCTCCCAGCGCTCCTGGACGTTGGAGCAGATGTTGACTTCGGGCACGAAGCGGTTTTCCGCGCTCAGGTCCTGCTCGGCGATGAACTTCTTCACCGCGTCGATGGCGATGGGCTGGTCGATAGTACCGCGCGTGCAGGCGTCCTCGCAGCGGCGGTTGCACACGCGTCCGCATACGGCGGGGAAGGGGTTCTCGCGCTTGATGAGTTCGAGCGCTTCGCGGTATTTGCCTTCGGCGGCCTTCTTGAGATAGCCCTGGACGGCGATGTGCGCCGGGCAGGCCGTCTTGCAAGGGGAGGTGCCGGTCGGGTAGCAGTTGATGCGGTTGCGGTCGCGGTAATCTTCGTTCCATTTGTGCGGGCCCCATTTGGCGGCGTCGGGCAGCTCCTGTTTCGGGTAGGTCTGCTCCCCGTGCGTGGTGCAGAGTTTCTGGCCCAGCCGGACGGCGCCGGCGGGGCAGTATTCCACGCAGCGGCCGCAGGCCACGCACTTCTCCTTCTCCACGCGCGCGACGTACGCGCTGCGCGAAAGGTTGGGCGTGTTGAACAGCTGCGATGTACGCAGGGCGTTGCAGATCTTGACGTTGCAGTTGCAGATGGCGAAGATCTTGCCCTCGCCGTCGATGTTGGTCACCTGGTGCACGAAGCCGTGGTCCTCGGCCTTTTGCAGGATGGCCATCGCCTCGTCGTAGGTGATGTAGTGGCCGCGGCCGGTCTCGGCGCAGTAGTCGGCCATGTCGCCCACGCCGATGCACCAGTCGCGGTAGTCATCGGCGCAGCCCTCGTCCATCTTCTTGCGACCGTAGCGGCAGGAGCAGATGCCCACGCCGAGGTGCCCCTCGTAACGCTTGAGCCAGTAGGAGAGATGCTCGATGTCCATTGTCTGGTTCTCCATCGAGATGGCCTTCTCGACGGGGATGACGTGCATCCCGATGCCGCCGCCGCCCGGCGGGACCATCGGGGTGATCTTTTCGAGCGGCAGGAAAGTCATCCGCTCGAAGAACATCGCCAGCTCCGGATGCCTGTCCATCAGGTCGGTGTTCATGTTGGTGTACTCGGCCGAGCCGGGAACGAACATCGGCACCCAGTATTCGCGGTCCTCGCGATGATAAGTGGTGCCGGGCACCGGGCCGTCCTTCGTGTATTTGTCGCCGTAATCGTATTCGACCATTCCGAAATAGGCCAGTCGGTCGAGCAGCTCGTCAAACTCCTTGTCGCTGTCGGTATAGTGCTTCTTGCGGTTCCACTCCACAAGCTCCTGATACTTATGGTGTTCCCGCACCTGGAGGAACTTCTTGGAGAGCAGGTCGAGGAGCAGGTCCAGCGCCGCTTCGCGGGTTTTGGGGTCCATCTCGTCCTCGAAGATGCACGCCAGACCCCAGTATTCAGGGTCGTCGGTGGTCATTTTGATCTTGCCGGGCACGCGGTCGGTCACCGCCCGGACGAATTTGATCAGCTTCGGGTTCGGGTTCTTGTCCCCTTTGTGCTTGGGGACGAACTTGGTGGACATCTCAGGCATAGGCTATTGTCTTGTCATTGTTTCTTCCAGTCCCGGATTTCCTCCAGCAGCCAGCGGGCGAAGGCATCCAGGCCTTCGCCGGTCTTGGCGCAGATGGGGAAAACCTGCGCCTTGGGATTGCGCAGGCGGATGTATTCCCGGCATTTGCCGAGATCGAAATCGAAATACGGCAGCACGTCCATCTTGTTGATGAGCACGGCGTCGCAGACCGAGAACATCAGGGGATACTTCAGCGGCTTGTCGTCGCCTTCCGGCACGGAGAGTATCATCGCATTGCGCACGGCGCCGGTGTCGAATTCGGCGGGGCAGACGAGATTCCCGACGTTCTCCAGGACGACCAGGTCGGCGCCGGCGAGGTCGACGTTGTCGAGTCCCTGGCGCGTCATTTCCGCGTCCAGGTGGCACATCCCGCCGGTATGGAGCTGGATGGACGGAACCCCTGTCGCCTCCCTGATCTTGACCGCATCGACGTTGCCGTCGATGTCGGCTTCCATCACGGCGATGCGTACAGACGGCTTGAGCAGACTGATGAGGCGGATGAGGGTGGTGGTCTTTCCGCTGCCGGGCGAGGACATCAGGTTCAGCAGATACACTCCTTTGTCCTTGAGTTCCCGCCGGAGCGCGGCGGCATCGGCGTCGTTGTCCGCGAAGACGCTTTTCTTGATCTCGATAATTCTGACAGGATCCATTATGTGGTTAGTTATCGCGAAGATAAGGATTATTTCGGAATTATGCTATATTTGTGGTATGAGACACTTGAACCTGATCCTTTTCGCCGCAGCCGTCCTGGCTGCCGCCAGCGCCTGTGCGCCGTCCGACCCGCTGACCGTCCGTACGAAATCCGGCCTGGTCAGGGGCATTGAAGAAGAAGGCACGTTTGCCTTCAAAGGCATTCCCTATGCGAAAGTGGAGCGCTTCATGCCGCCCCTGCCCGTGGACAAATGGGACACGGTGATGGTCTGCGACCATTTCGGCCCGCAGGTGATGCAGGGTAACGGCCGGCGTCCTATGCCCGAGAGCATGATGTCCGAGAAGAATTCCTGCGTTCTCAACGTCTGGACCACGGACACGAAGTCGTCCAAGCCCGTGATGCTGTGGATTCACGGCGGGGGCTTCGATTCGGGCTCCGCCGCCGGCAATCCGGGGATGGGCCTCGCAAAGCAGGACGTGGTCGTGGTGAGCCTGAACCACCGGCTCAACATCCTGGGATTCCTGGACCTTTCGACCTTCGGGGAGAAGTATAAACATTCCGGCATGGTCGGGATGCTCGACATCGTCCAGGCGCTGGAGTGGATACGCGACAACATCAAGGCCTTCGGCGGCGACCCGGGCAACGTGACCATCTTCGGCGAGTCCGGAGGCGGCGGCAAGGTCGGCACCCTGATGTGTATGCCCGCCGCGAAGGGTCTCTTCCACAAGGCCATCATCATGAGCGGCACCATCCTGAACGTCAATACCAAGGCGATGACCGAGGAGCTCGGCCGCGCCGTCGTGGAGCAGCTGGGCATCGGCCCGGACGAGCTGGACAAACTGGCGGACGTGTCCTATGCAGACCTGGTCGCGGCCGGCCAGCGGGCGATGGCCGCCAGCATCGGCACCCGCTCTCCGGGCACGCCGATGATGTGGGGCTTCGGCCCCGCGCCGGACGGGGAAGTCCTGCTCCAGCAGCCGTTCCAGCCGGATTTCGCGGATGTCTCATCCGACGTCCCCCTGATGATAGGCACCACCTTCAACGAGCTCCAGCGCCGGGTGTATGGCACGCCCCTGACCCTGGAAGAGGCCAAGGCGCAGCTCCGGCCGACCTTCGGCGACCGGGTCGACGAGTATGTCGAAGCGTTTGCCCAGGCCTGGCCCGACTACACCCCGCAGGACCTCCTGTCCATTGATATGATGTTCCGTCCGAAGACCCTCATCACCGCCGATGCGGTGGCGACGACGCGCAAGGCGCCGACCTGGATGTATATGTTCACCTGGAAGTCGCCCGCGGACCAGGGATCGGTGCACGGGTACGAGCTGAACTTCTGCTTCAACACGCCGAACCTGCACGGCCGGGTGCTGCCCGAGCCGACGGAAGCCGACTGGACGCTGGCCCGGAACATGAGCCGCAGCTGGGCGAACTTCGCCATCACAGGCGATCCCAACGTGGAAGGCCTGCCGGCGTGGCAGCCCTATACGCCGGAGAACGGCGAATGCTTCATCTTCGACTACGAGTGCAGCGTCCGCCGCAACTTCGACCGTCCGTTGCAGGGGATCCTGAACGACTGCTGCTTCAGGCAGCTGGATGAATTCCGGAAAAGGTAGCGCTTAGATTTCCGCGAAGATGAGCCAGTCCGGCGCGTGATAGGTCAGATAGCCGGTCAGCACGATGCCGATCACGGCTACGGCGATCCACAGCGGCCACATCCTGCGCACGAAACGACTTTTTCTCCAGCGTTTGGCCAACAGCACGGCGCCGATCATGGCTGCCGTGTAGATGATGATGTCCAGCACGAGGATCTCGTGGCGGACGAAGACCCAGTAGGAGAAGAACACGGCGGCCATCGGTATCATTACCGCCAGGCCGCCCAGCAGGGGCGCACCGAACTCCTTGATGTCCTTCCGGCTGATCACCAGGTAGATGCCCAGCAGCAGCATCGGATAGAACACCATCTTCATATGGGCCATCACGCTTTCCGTGACGGGAAAGATATAGCCCCAGAAGTGGTTGAAGAAGGGCATATGGTGCACGAAATGCATTCCTGCGCCGAAGAGGACGATCAGGATGGAAGCGATGACGGTTTCTTTGCGGGACATGAGCGTTGGTTTATCTTCACAAATGTCCCGCTATTTTCTTGCAACCGGGTTGCAAATGCTATTTATTAATTACATCTAATCGCCAAGTAATGCCGATGTCGAAATTGTCCACGCCGATCGAGCTGCTCTTGAAATAGACGGCGTGCAGGCGCAGGCGGTCGCGGTCGGGCAGGGGAAAGAACTCCACGCCGCAGCCGGCGTAGATGTTGCGGGTACCGGGGGCCACGGCCAGGTCGAGCGCCCGGCCGAGGGCGTCCACGTTGGCGATGTCGTTGCTCTCGTAGCCTCCCTTGGCGCAGAGGTTCCACTTGCCGACGGTCCAGATGATCTTGGAGATCAGCGTGTAGTCCGAGAAGAAACGCTCCTGGCCGCGGCCCGCGCGGTTCATCCATTCCACATCCACGGCCAGGTCGCCGAAGATGAAGCGGTTGCCCAAGGCGATGTAGTTGACGGTACGGTGGAACTCGTCCTGTACGAAATTGACGCTCCACAGGGTATTCCACCAGGGCGCCCAACCGCCGATCCATTCGAAGTTGTAGGCATACAGGTTCTGGAATCCCAGCGAGAGGGGAGAGTTGCAGAACTGGAAGTCGAGCACCTGTCCCGGGAGGAACTCATAGTCGACGTTGACGCCGAACGAGAAGCCCTGGTAGAGGTTGTTGCAGAAATTGCTGTAGTAGTAGACGTCGATCGGGACGGCGTCGAATTCGTAGCCGCCGATATAGAGGGCGTTCTTGCCGACGGTGAAAGAAAGCTTTTGGGTCGCGTGCCATTTCAGGTACAGGAAGTCCGTGGCGTTGAACATGTTGCGCTCGTCGAAGACTTTCTTGTTGAGCCGCTGGCGGATGCGGAAATCGAGCCTGTCGGTGAGGGATCCCCGGATATTGAGGTTGAAATGGTCGCCGGTGAACTGGCTGTTGTACTGCCCGTCGGCCACCTCCTGGTGGAAGGACGCCCGGGTGTCGAAATAAAGCTGGCTGATCCTGATTTGTGCGGAGACTTGCCCGCACATCAGCAAGGCACAACCGCAAATAATGGTAATTAGTTTGTGGCTCATATTGCCGCAAAGATACGAATAAACTGGCAAATTGTTGCAGTTCGGAGCGAAGCGACGCAGGGGGTCTGGGGGGAACGCCCCCCAGTCATAGCGGGAGCGGGTATCTCACGCAGAAGAGCCTGCGGGCGCAGGCTCTTCTGTGGGAGATGGCGGATTCGAACCGTCGACCCCTTGCTTGTAAGGCAAGTGCTCTAAACCGACTGAGCTAATCTCCCGTCTCAGGGGTTGCAAAGATAGGACTTTTTCGCTTGCCTGCCAAATTATTCGTTTTTTTTCAAATTAAATGCAATCTTTGCAGGAGAATCTGCATCTTGGGGGTATGAAAATGATTCTCAGGTGGCTGATTCCGGCGGCTGTGTCACTCGCAGCCCTGTTGTCCTGTTCGAAAACGGGGCCGGACGTGCAGGAGGAATTCGAGGCGGAGTGGGTGGCTGCCTATTATCTGGGGCCGGACGAATCCGGCACGGTGCAGGTCTATGACCTGACGCTGGTGCAGGGGCGCACGGACGACGAACTGATGCTGATCTCGCCGGGTGCCGTGGCGCACCTGATCATCGGCGCTCCCGCCGGCGAAGAGGGACTCCTGCCGGACGGCACGTACACCGGATCGGATGCGACGGATCCCTATACGCTCGCGCTGGGACATTCGGTTGTCCAGCTGCGCACCGAACTTGGGAACGAGGTGGTGGAATATCAGGTCAGCGACGGGCTGCTCCGACTGAGCCGGAAAGGAGACGACAGCTGGAGCGTGGACGTGGACCTGGACGCACAGGCGAAACATTTCCGTTTCGGGTACACCGGGACGGTCGAGACATACAACTTGACCAAACTGTTCTGAGAAAGACTTTTTACAATCCGGGGATGTTCTGGTTTAGACAGCACTGATTTCGGATGGTAAGCACGCCGGGTGTAGGAGGCTGACCCGTTAATCCCAGTCTTCGAGCCATAACTGGCAACTACAACTATTCATACGCTTGCTAATCTCTCAGAGATTACGCATTAATCGATGCCGCCAAGGCTGCGGCACGACGTATATCCCTCCAGCTTTAGGCCGGTTCAGTCTGGATCCAGGGGTATCATCAAAACCGGATGCGCGGCTCGGACGCCTCTAGGATCCGCTAAGTTTTCAGAGGATAAGCCCCCGGTGGCCTGCCTTCCGGCAGCCGCGGGCCGACAATCAAAGAAAGGATAAGCGTGTAGAAAGCTACCTGGGACTTTGTTTGGACGGCGGTTCGACTCCGCCCATCTCCACGAAAATCCATTCTAGAATGTTCTAGGATGGGTTTTTCTATTATAATGTATCAAAATGTGTAACAAATTACTCTGAGAATAAGCAGGAATCTCTACCTAACTTTGCGAGGCTTTATCGATGCGGTTTATGGATAGGATAGTCTTCCCCTAATCCGCTATGACATTAGAATGTTCAGTAAAGCCTTTTTAATATCCTGGGTAATCTTGAGTTGCACCTTGTTAAAGGGCGCTTTCAAACAGACGTATGACTCGCGTCCGAAACCAGGGACTATCCTGTCTATGCAATTGATATTTACAAGAGCCTGGCGGTTGACACGATAGAATACGGATGGTGGAAGGCTATGGATAATATCGATGAGCGAGTTGTCAATACTTCCCCATATCCCGTCAGATACGAAAACACGGGTATTCCCTTTCTCTGAAAAGATATAGCAGATATCCGATACGTCGCGGATAATAGTGTCACGACCGATTTCAAGGAGTATCTTTCTTCGATATTTAATATCCTTATTAATAACGGCTTCCGAGGTTGA
>JAFZBH010000039.1 GCA_017561865.1 Bacteroidales bacterium
ACAGACCGGAGCGTCGGATGCGCCCTCGGCAGGGGCCTGGATTTCGTTCTTGCTGCAAGCGGTCAAACCCAGAGCAAGGACGGCGATGAGATAGAAAATCTTTTTCATGATACTTGCTTTAAAGGTTTACCACGGGATGGATTCATACTGGTCTACACTTGCCACGAGGATAGTTCCCTCGGTCTGGACTTCGATGACCTCCGCTACCGGAGGCTTGTATAAAAGTTTCGATTGTTTTTCCATAGAGAGTACACTACAACTTTACTTTGCAAGTATACGTTTTTTCAGGCAATTATACAATAGCACCCATCATTTTCTTCTATTTGGGCCGAGTGCGCTTTGTGTCTCATTTTTGGGGACACAAGGATATTGTTTTTTCTTGCTATCTTTACCGTAACTTACACAGATATGAAAGGTTTTTCCATACTCATAATCGCAGGACTTGCCGTTTTTTCGACAGTCGGATTCAACGATAGAACTTATGCGAATGCGGCAAACTTAACCAACAGCATCGCCGCTAATACCATGCAAGTCCAGGATACGATGGTTCTTGGCAAACTCTATTTCGTAAAGTTAAAGATTTTGGCGTAGTTATCCAAACTCGGAGGCAGTCAGGCCGACCGAAGGGGGACGGCGAAGGATAATGTTTGCTGGTGGTTGAGGCCCGGAGGGCCGAAGGCGGCGTCAGCCGCCGTGCCGGAGCGTCAGCGAGACTTTCGCAGAAAGTTGAAGCAGCGGAGGGACCGCCCGGAACGGGAGTGGAGGGCGCATTCCCCCTGAATAGGGGGATGTCGCGCAGCGACAGGGGGTTGGAGAGTTGGCTACGAATGAAGAAATTCGCGGATATTCAGCGACTTTCTTCATTCGTAGCGGGAGATGGACTCGAACCACCGACCTCCGGGTTATGAGCCCGACGAGCTACCAACTGCTCTATCCCGCGATGTTTGGGACTGCAAAGGTAGCAATATTTTTTGAAAGTCCAAAAATAATTGGAGATCCCGGGTCAAGCCCGGGATGACGGATTATTACTGAATCTTGATGTCGGTGTCAAGGCGCGCGAAGAACTGCGGGCGGGTGAGACGGCGCAGGGTGGAGACCATCACGTCTTCGGTGTTCTTCCTGCTCCCGACCATTTCGAGGACCTGCTCCATCGGGGTGGGCGGGGCGGGGTAGCCCTTGACGTTCCACTGGTCGAGGTCGGGCTCGCCGGCGGCGACGGCCGCATAGCGGATGGCGTCTTCCAGGGTGCCGATCTCGTCCACGAGGTTGATCTTCAGCGCGTCGGCGCCGGTCCACACGCGTCCCTGGCCGATGGCGTCGACGGTCTCCTTCGGGATGCCGCGGCCCTCGGAAACGATCGTGGTGAAGCGGTCATAGACGGCTTCGATGCCGGTCAGCATATAGTCGTATTCGTCTTTGTCGAGCGGGCGCATCCCGCCATACATATCGCCGTGCTTGTGCGAGATGACGCTCTCCACGCCGACGTGGGCGATGTCCTTGGCGGTCTTGGAGAGGTCGGGAATGATGCCGAACACGCCGATCGAGCCGGTGAGGGTGGTGGCGTCGGAGAAGATCTTCTCGCAGTTGTTGGAGATCCAGTAGCCGCCGGAAGCGGCATAATCGCCGTAGGAGGCCACGAGCGGCTTGTCGGCCTTGAGCAGGTCGAGCTCGTTCTTGATCTTCTCGGAGGCCATCACGCTGCCGCCGGGGGAGTTGACGCGCAGGACCACCGCCTTGACGGTGGAGTCGGCGCGCACCTTGGCGATCACGGAGGCGAAGCGGTCGCCGGCCACGTTGGACTTGGCCTTGCCGTCGATGATGTTGCCGTCGGCATAGATCACGGCAATCTTCTGGTGGGCCTTGGAAGGCACGACCCTGGCGTCGACGTAGGCGGGCAGGGAGATCCACTTGACGTCCTTGTACTTGTCCACGACGGCGAGGGCGGCGAGCTTGTCCTGCAGGCCGTTACGGTCCAGCAGCTCATCCACGAGCCCGCAGTCCACGAAGTCCTGCGGCAGCCGGAGTTTGAGCCCGGAGATGGCCTCGTCAAGCTCCTCCAGGCTGATGCCGCGGGCCTCGGCAATCTCGGCCCCGATGCTCTCCCAGATCGAGTCGATCATACGCTGGTACTGCTCGCGGTTCTCAGGGCTGGAGGAGCTGCGCGTGTACATTTCGCCGGCCGACTTGTATTTGCCGTGGCGGATCAGCTGCATATTGACGCCGAGGCGGCCAAGCAGGTCGCCCAGGAAAAACATCTGGGAACCGATCCCGGTGAACTGGTAAGTGCCGCCCAGGCTGGAGTTGAGGTAGATCTTGTCGGACACGGAAGCGAGATAATAGCCGCCCGTGCCGGGATTCTCCATATAGGTGACGACGGGCTTGCCGCTGGCGGCGCGGAAATGCTTGAGGGCTTCGCGCAGCTCGCCCAGGGCGGCGATGCTGGAGGCGTTGCCGTCCGTCAGGAGGTAGATATACTTGACGGCCGGGTCCGTGGCGGCGGCGTTGACGGCCTGTACGGCGTCCCAGAGGCCGACGGTCTCGGAAGAGACGCTGCCGCCCTGGAGCAGGGAAAGGGGATCCGCCGAGCCGAAGAACGAGGATTCCTGCGTCTGCTCGCCGAGGACGATCTCGCCGAGGTCGATCTTGAGCACGCCCGACTTGGGCAGGACGGGTTTGCTGCTACCGGCGGCGGCGAGCGAGCCGAGCAGTCCGAAGGTGAGGATGAAACCGATGACAGCGAGGATGATGAAGCCGCAGATCACGGCCAGGACCATTTTAAGAAAATCTTTCATTGCGATAAACGGAAAATCTCACAAAAGTAGGTAAATTTGCACAATAATTCAAACCGCGATGGCACAGAAACCTTCCATACCCAAGGGGACGCGCGACTTCGGACCGCAGGAGACGGCCGGGCGCAACTATATCTTCGACACGATCCGTTCCGTGTTCCGCACGTTCGGCTACGCCCAGATCGAGACGCCGGCGATGGAGAACCTTTCCACCCTGCTGGGCAAGTACGGCGAGGAAGGGGACAAGCTCCTGTACCGCATCCTGAATTCCGGCGACGCCTTCGCGAACGTGGACCCCACCAGGCCCCTGACCCCGCAGGTGTGCGAAAAGGGGCTGCGCTACGACCTGACGGTGCCCTTCGCCCGTTTCGTGGTGCAGCACCAGGGTGAACTGTCCTTCCCCTTCAAGCGCTACCAGATCCAGCCGGTCTGGCGGGCGGACCGCCCGCAGAAAGGCCGCTACCGCGAGTTCTACCAGTGCGACGTGGACGCCATCGGCTCGCGCAGCCAGCTGTGCGAACTGGAGCTGGTCCAGATCGTGGACGAGGTGTTCCGCCGCCTGGGCGTGCGCGTGCTTGTGAAGATCAACAACCGCAAGGTCCTGACGGGCCTCGCCGAGATCTGCGGCTTCCCCGACCAGGTGGTGGACATCACCGTGGCCATAGACAAGCTGGACAAGATCGGCCTGGAGGCCGTCAAGGACGAGATGCGCGAAAAGGGCCTGACCGATGAGGCCATCGCCGTCCTGGAGCCGGTGCTGACCCTCAGCGGCAGCAATGAAGAGAAACTCGCACGGATGCGCACCGTGATGGGCGCCTCCGAGACCGGCCTCAAGGGCCTGGACGAGCTTGAGGAGCTCTTCGCCCTCATCGCTGCGGCGGGGATCGAAGCCCCGGTCGAGATCGACCTTTCGCTGGCCCGCGGGCTGAATTACTATACGGGCGCCATCTTCGAGGTCAAGGCGCTCGACTGGCAGATCGGCAGCATCTGCGGCGGCGGCCGCTACGACAACCTCACGGGCATCTTCGGCCTGCCGGATATGTCCGGCGTGGGGGTGAGCTTCGGCGCAGACCGCATCTACGACGTGCTCTCGGGCCTGGACAAGTTCCCCAGGGAAACGGGCAGCGCCACGCGCCTGCTGCTGGCGAACATGGGGCCGGAAGAAGTCCGCTACCTGCTGCCCGTTGCGCGCGCGCTGCGCGGCGAAGGGCTGGCGGTGGAGATCTATCCCGACGCCGCCAAACTCAAGAAGCAGTTCGACTACGCCGACCGCAAGGCCATTCCCTTCCTGTCCATCACGGGCGAATCCGAGCGGGAGCAGGGGGTGGTGAACCTGAAGAACCTCTCTTCGGGCGAACAGAGGACCTTCCCGAAAGACGATATCGCCGGGATCCTCGCTTTCTTAGACCAATAGCAGGATCGCGAAGACGGCCAGGACGTAGACCTGGAACTTCATCCGGTCGCCGTTGTTCTCGGACAGCAGCGACTCGGTGACGTCGGTGCCCGCGAGGGCGGTGAGCTTCTCGCTGTCCGGCAGATGCCGTATGCCCCATTTCGTGACAATCAGTCCGTCCTGGATGAAGGTCGCCCCGCCGTTGTCGCGGTTGAGGGTGAGCAGCTGCTTGCGGTCGGCATACCAGGTGGACGCGAGGACCTCGGGCGGCAGGCCGTACTGTTCCATCATCGAAGGCGTGGCGGCGACCAGCAGCATCGGCTTGTAGCCGGTTGAAGCGGCGTCCTGCAACAGGGCGACCAACTTTTCCCACTGCCGGGGCTTCAGCCTGTCGGGCTCATAGACCGACACGGTGAGCAGGGTCCCGTCCAGCAGGATCTCGTCGACATATTCGCCCGAGGCGTCGCTCAGCGGCAGGGTGGGGGAACGGTCCTCGGGCCGGTCGATGTCCTCGGGGAGCATCAGCTCCGCTCCCGGCTTGAAGGGCGTGAAGTCCACCAGCGGGATGTTCAGCTGCGAGTACACCAGGAAGGCGAGGATGGCCGCGGCGGCGACCGGGAAATTGAAGTATTTGATCTTGCGGGTCTGCTCCTGTTTGCTCAGCGGGATGAAGGCCAGGGCCCACAGGGCCAGCAGGACGACATTCTTGAGCAGGCTCTGCAGGTGGGTCAGGTGGACGATCTCCCCGAAGCAGCCGCAGTCCATCGAAGGATTCTTGATGTACAGAAGCAGGGTCAGCAGGGTGAAAAAGCCCATCACCACGCCCGTGACCACGCCCGTGACCTTGCGCCAGACTCCCGTGATGAGGGCCGCGCCGAGCAGGGCCTCCAGCAGGGCCATCCCGGTGCCGATCAGCCCGGACAGGCCCGACAGGAATCCGATGTGAAGGAACTTCAGGTATTCCTCCACCACGAGCTTCGCCCCCACCGGATCCATGATCTTGAGGATGCCGGAAAGGAAGAAGACGAAGCCGATCAGGACGGCGCTAATCCTTCTGACAACCCTCATAGACGGCTTTGATTTTGGCGAAAATGTCCTCGGGCGGCAGCATCCCCCCTTCGGCGTCGCTGCAGTCCACCACGATGAAGCGCGGGTCCAGCGCCGCCTGTCGGCGGTACATATCGCGGACGCGCCGCTGGAAGGCGATATCCGCCTCGTGGATGTCCTGGCGGCCGTGGAGATAACCGCGGTCGGAGCCGCCCCGCTGGGCGGCGAGGCTCTTCTCGACGAAGCCGATGGGCACGTCGAGGAAAATGTTCAGGTCCGGACGCGGGAGGTCGAACTGCCCGTACTCGGTGTTGTTGATCCATTCGCGCAGATCCTCGGCTTCCTGGTCGGAGGCGAGCTTCGCGCACTGGTAGGCGATGTTGGAGTAGACGTAGCGGTCCAGCAGGACCGTGCCCCCCTCGCGCAGCGTGCGGCGGATCTGCGGGGCCGCGTCGTGCCGGTCCCCGGCGAAGAGCAGGGCCACCAGCTGCGGATGCACGCTCTCGATGGAGCCAAAACCGCCGCGCAGGAACTTGCCGATCAGTTCGCCCCAGACGGGCGCGTCGTAACGCGGGAAATGGATGTATTCCAGCGTCTGGCAGACGCCGGAGAGGTATTCGCGGAACATTCTGACCTGGGTGGACTTGCCGGCCCCGTCCAGGCCTTCGAGGACGATTAGCATATCAGGACAAAGATATGGATTTTTTCTCTATTTTTGTGCTATGACTCAGATAATGGCCATCGTGAACCTGACGCCGGACTCGTTCTGGGCGCCCAGCCGCGTCCGCGCCGGGAAGGCGCAGGAGCGCATCCGGGAACTCTGCGAGCAGGGCGCAGACATCATCGACCTGGGGGCCGTCTCGACGCGGCCCGGCGCGGCGGATGTCAGTCTTCGTGAAGAGTGGCGCCGCCTCTGTCCGGTCGTGCGGCACTGGGTTTTCCCGGTGCGGTTTTCCGTCGACACGACCCGCGCGGAGATCGTCCGGCGTGTGTATGAGCACGCGGGGCCCTTTCTCGTGAATGACATTTCAGCGGGGGAGGACGACCCGGATATGCTCGCCACCGTCGCTCGGCTGGGCCTTCCCTATGTGGCGATGCACAAGAGGGGGAACCCCCGCACGATGGATGCGCAGACCGACTATCCCGCCGGGGTCGTGGCGGAGCTGGAGGGCTATTTCAAGGACTTTTCCCTCAAGGCGGAGGAATACGGGATTTCGGAATGGATCCTGGACCCGGGCCTGGGCTTTGCCAAGAGCGCGGAGCAGAACTGGGAGATCCTGGAGCAGCTGGAGCGGCTGCGGCGTTTCGGCCGTCCGATCCTGATCGGCGCCGCCGACAAGCGTTTCACGGGCGGCGACACGGAAAAAGCACACCGCCTCGCGCTGGAGCACGGGGCGGATATACTTCGGGTACACGATGTCGCTGCCGCAATCCGGACGGTGCGCGCTGGCGTCGTGGAGGGACACCTATTCGTCGAATAGCGCCGGGACCGGATCCAGGTTCCCTTCCTCACGCTCCTGCGGGATGCGGGAGAAGGCGCGCACGATCAGGATGATCAGCAGGATGCAGGCCGCGAAGATGATCCAGTAGCGCATCCCGGGCAGCACGTCCAGCCAGGACTCCATATTCTCGAATCCATCCACGTTGGACATCACCAGCGAGAAGGTGTTGTTGGCGAAGTGCATCAGCATCGTGAGCTTGAGCGAACCGGTCTTGTAGTACACATAGCCGAACAGGCAGCCGAGCAGGAAGGCCGGCACGGCCTGCCAGGGGTTGAGGTGGATGATCGCGAAGAACACCGCGGAGATCACGATGGCCCAGACGGGCTTCACCTTGTTGCCCAGCAGCCCGCGCAGCACCATACCGCGGCAGAGCCATTCTTCAAAGAAGGGGGCGAAGATGCTGACCAGCAGGAAGTTGACCCAGATGGTGCCCTGCGTCAGCGAAGAGAGCGCCTCTTCCAGCCAGGACGGCATCTCGGGCATATAGGCGAGGATGGCGTCCGAGCAGAAGCCGGCCGCGAGCGTGGCGAGCACCACGAGCAGGGCGCACAGGGCGCCGCCCAGCGGGCTGAAGTGTTTGTTGTCCAACTGCAGTCCTTCCCGGGTGAAACTGTTGTTGCGGCTCTTGATGCTGGCATAGAGCATCGGCGGGATGAACATCAGCGGATAGGAGATGAACATGCTGTATTCCATGCCGGCTTCCTGGCCGAATGCGGCCATGAAAACCAGCGAGACGAGGCTGCCGACAAGGGCGCCTGCGAGCAGCAGGGCGACGAGGATGAAGATGTCTGCCACGCCGGGGATGTAGTAGTTGAATTTCTGTAGGAATCCGTAATTCCTGGGTCTTCTGCGTCTGGCCATGGTCTTAACGGTAAAGCGGGGTGGGATAGACGCCCTCGCGGGCGAGCTGGGCGAATTTCGCGACGACGGCGGGACGGTCCTCCTTGTAGGTCACGCCGAACCAGCGGGACGGGGTGGAGAGGACGTCGCAGCGGGTGCTGCCGTCCCGGACCATGCAGTCGATGGCGTAGGGGATGTAGTACTCTTTCTTGAGTTCCAGGGCGTTCTGCTCCAGGAAAGTCTCGAAGATGGCGGCGCTCTTGGTGAAATAGTCGGGCGTGAAGCACCACATATTCATCGAGCAGAGGTCGCTGCCGCGCAGCACGACCCTTTCCCCGGTCGCGGAATTGTCCCCGCGCACGACCCCGTCGGGGCCCTGGATGATGTTCAGGTGCTCCACCACGTCGGTCAATTGGTTGGACGCGTCGTAGTGGCAGATGCCGCGGGACACGCCGCCGGACTCGCTCAGGGTGTGGTCCAGCTCGAAACCGACGATGGCATAGACGTCCTTGCTGTCCCGGTGCGCGCGGCACCAGTCGCCTGCGATGCGGAAGGACTCGCGGCCGTAGAAGTCGTCGCCGTTGATCACGACGAAGGGCTCGCGGATCACTTTGGCGGCCATCTGCACGGCGTGGGCGGTGCCCCAGGGCTTCTGGCGCTCCGTGTTGACGGGCAGGAAGCGGGCCGGGATCTTGTCCAGTTCCTGGGTCACGAACACGAACTCGAGGGGCGTCCCGTCGGTGCAGGTGACGTGGCTGTATTTGCGGGCGACCGCCTCCTTGATGGCGTCCAGGAAGTATTCGCGGACGATATAGACGACGCGGCCGAATCCGGCCTGTACGGCATCGTAGATGGAATAGTCGATGATGGTCTCGCCGCCGGGGCCGAGTCCGTCCATCTGCTTGAGCCCGCCGTAGCGGCTGCCCATTCCTGCAGCGAGGACGAGAAGGGTAGGTTTCATATAGACGATAGATTTAGATTCTTCCGCAAAAATAACTATTTTTGTGCAAAGTTATGGCCAAGTACACCAAAGATCTCTGGGACCGCGACAAGGACGGGAACAGGAAGGAGCAGCGCTCGTTCCTTCGCTACGCCATCGTGGCGACGGCCCTTTTCCTGCTTTTCCTCCTGCTGAAGAAGGACAGCATCGTCACCTGGGTGCAGGCGGGCTTCACGCTGCGCCGCCAGGAGCGGCAGATCGAGCAGTACCAGCGGGAGAACGAAGAGCTGGACCGCCGGATCCGCACGATGACGCTCGACCGCGACACGCTCGAGCGCTATGCCCGGGAGCAGTTCCAGTTCGCCGAGCCGGGCGACGACGTCTATCTTACTGAATAAGAATTAATTCCTTTTCGATTATCAGGACCTTCCCGTTGCCCTCGAAGGTCTTTCCGCCTATGGTCACGGTGCCCCGCGGCTCCGTCTTGTAGCGGCGCAGCAGGGCGACGAGCTTCTCGAAAGTCGGCCCGCTGAGACCGCACCCCTCCAGCAGGCGCCAGAGAGCGTATTCCCAGTGCTCGAGGGCGAGAACGGCGGGGATGCGCACGGCTCCCTCGTCCGTGGTGAGGCCGTCACGCACGGAGCGGAACCACGCCTCGGCGATGTCGTCGACCCGGGCGAAGCGGACCATGTCGGCGCCCAGGGTCTGGATGAAGGAAGGGTTGATGCGGGCGAAGACGGGGAAAACCTCGTTGCGGATACGGTTGCGCTTGGGCGCGCAGTCGGCGTTGGTGCTGTCTTCGCGCCAGGCGCAACGGTGCGCCTCCATCCAGGCACGGATCTCGGCGCGGGGAGTGTCGAGCAGCGGCCGCAAGACGCCTTCGCGTCCGCCCATTCCGCGCAGGCCGCGCGTCCCGGTTCCGCGTAAAAGATTGAGAATCAGCGTCTCTGCGTTGTCGTCCGCATTATGCGCGACGGCGACGGCATCGAACCCCTGCTCGCGGCACAGTTCGGCGAACCAGGCGTAGCGCAGTTCGCGTGCAGCCATTTCGATGCTGATGCCGTGACAGGCGGCGTAGTCCCGGGTGTCGAAAGCGCGCACGAAGCATTCCAGCCCGTGCTCCCGGCACCAGTCCCGCACGAAGGCCTCGTCGGCGTCCGACTCCTCGCCGCGCAGGCGGAAGTTGCAGTGCGCCACCGCAAACCGGGCTCCGGGAAACAGTTCCGGGGCCCGGTTTGCCAGGTACATCGAGTCGATGCCCCCGCTGACGGCGAGAAGGATGCGCATCGGGAGGGCTACTTCGTGCCGAGGGTGTAGGTGAAGTTGATGGAGAAGAACTCCTTGAACTGCACGCGCTGCCGGGGATCGGTCCCTTCCTTGCCGGCGACCAGCACGATCGGGTCGTAGATCAGCCAGGTGTCGAGGGCGAGCTTGATGTACTTGCCGACCATCAGGCCGAACTTGTTGTCCCAGTTGACCCGGTTCCACACGAACGGATGGTTGAGGTAGTCCGTGAAGAGGATGAGCTGGGTCTCGTAGGTGAAGACGTCGTTGATGGAGGTCTTGAGGTTCGCCTTGAGCTGGGCACCGAGCTGGAAGAGGGCGCTGTAGTAGTTGTCACCCAGGAGCGGGTCCAGCTGGGGCTCTCTCAGATGCATGCCGTAGCCCTTGCGCAGGTCGGGAATCTGGCAGAAGGTGTAGCCGCCAGTGACGGGCGACAGGTTCAGGCTGAACCAGGGGGCCGGATCCCACGACATACCCAGACCGAAGGTCAGGTAGCCCGGAGAGAAGAGACCGGACTTGAGGGTGCCGGTCCACTTGCCGTCCGTGCCCTGCTTGTAGGAATCGTAGCTGTCGGAGAACTGCGACTTGAAGGTAAGGTCGGCGGTGTATTTCCATTTGCTCTCCGGCGAGGTCTTGTAGCCGAAACGGCTTTCGAACTGCATCAGGTCGGCGCTTTTCTGGATGAGGTTCTCCTTGTCGGCGGACCACAGGAAGCCGTACATCAGCTGGAGACGGTTGGTCCAGGACGCGAGGTCGCGCTCATAGTTGGCGTTGGCGTCGATGCCGGCGCGCAGGGTGGCGCTGTTGTAACCGCCGGAAGCCCAGCTCCACAGGGAGGTCTGGTTGAATCCGAGGTCGAACACGGCGTACTTCTTCCAGTAGTTGGGCTTTTCGACCACCTCCTGGGCCTCGGGGGCCTGGGAGTAGGCGGCGGCGGCTTCGGCGGCGGCCTTCTGGACGTCGCCCTGGGCGCGGGCGCCGAAACTGGCGGCCAGCAGGGCCGCGGTGAGGATCATTAGCTTCTTCATATGCGGTGGCGGTTAATACGAGATGGCGAATACGACCCGGCGCTGCGAAGGCTTGCCGGAGAAGATGTCGCGGCCCTCCTCCTCGCAGACATAGCTGTCGATGGGGATGCAGCGGATGGTCGCCTTGGTGGCGTCCTTGATGGCCTGCTCGGTCTCGACGGTGCCGTCCCAGTGGCAGAGCAGGAACTTGCCGGTCTGGATCTTGACCTTGAACTCCTCCCAGTCGTCGCATTTCTCGATGTGGGCGTCACGGAAGGCGAGCGCCTTGTCGTAGATGCTCTGCTGGATGTCGTCGAGCAGGCGGGAAATATGCTCCTCGATGCCCTCGAGGGCCATCGTCTCCTTGGTCAGGGTGTCGCGGCGGGCCACCTCCACGGTGCCGGCGGCGAGGTCCCGGGCACCCATCGCGAGGCGGACGGGCACACCCTTGAGCTCCCATTCGGCGAACTTGAAACCGGGGCG
>JAFZBH010000040.1 GCA_017561865.1 Bacteroidales bacterium
GGCACCGCGCCGCCGGCCTGCACCGCTGGTACCGGGTCAGCTACGACCCGTCCGTCTCCCGCACCAAGGCCGGAGCGGACCTGGCCTCGCTGCCCGGCGTGGAAGCCGTCAGTTTCCCGCGGCGCAAGGCCTCGCGCGGCGTTTTCAACGACCGCTTTTATGACGATTATCAGTGGAATCTGCGCAACGCCGGCGGCAAGAGCCATTTCAAGAGCGGTATCGACATCAATGTCGAAGAGGTGTGGAAGTCATATACCGGAGGCAGCAAAAACGTGATCGTAGCCGTCCTGGACAGCGGCGTCGACCCCGGGCACGAAGACCTTGGGGGTGTCGTGCTGACGGCTTCTGAAGGCAGCCGCAACTTCATCAAAAGCAACCCTTCGCTGCTCACGGCCGGAGAACACGGCACCCACGTGGGCGGCATCATCGCCGCCGTCAACGACAACGGCACCGGCGTCTGCGGCATTGCGGGCGGACGGGACGGCAAGGGCGGCGCGCGGCTCCTCTCCTGCGTCATCCTGACGGACGACGAGGATGAGGAAACCGAAGGCTCGGGATCCGAAGAAGCGGAGGCCCTTGTCTGGGCGGCGGACCACGGCGCCGTGATTGCCAACAACAGTTGGGGCTATGTGGCTGATTCCGAAGAAGATGCCAAACAGATGGCCGAGGATTTCGAGAAACAGCGTTCCCCCACCAAGAACGCCATCGACTATTTCATCGACTATGCAGGGACGGATGCCAACGGCAACCAGACCGGCCCGATGAAGGGCGGCTTGGTGCTGTTCGCCTCCGGCAACGACGGGTTCAACCACGACGCTCCGAGCGAATACAGCCGCGTCGTGGCCGTGGGCTCCTTCGGCCCGGACGGCAAGATGCCCTTCTATTCCAATCATGGTCCCTGGGTGGACATCCTCGCCCCGGGCGGCTCGGATTCGGACACCGAGGCCGAAGAGTGGATCCTCAGCTGCGTCCCGGACGACGACAGCGGCTACGCCCCTTATGCCTTCATGGCCGGCACGTCGATGGCCTGCCCGCACGCCGCGGGCGTGGCCGCGCTGCTGGTCTCCTATTTCGGCGGCCCCGGGTTCACGAGTGAAAAACTGAAGGAAGCCCTGCTGGGCGGCGCCAAACAGGAGGTTATCGACCTGCAGGGACGCAAGGCCGGAGGCGGAAAGCTGGATGCGTTGGGCTCCTTCGAGTACCTTGGCGGCACCCCTTCCACGGGTCCCGTTGAAATCACTTTCTCCAACGATTACGACGGCGACGGGAAGATCCTCTCGCATGTCACGGTCCAGTTCAACGTCCGTATCATCGGCAACGACAAAGCCCGCCTGCCGGTCAGCTTCGCCTCCGACTGTCCGGGCGCCGAGGCTGATTGCTCCACATCCCAGGTCCAGGTGCGCATCGACGCCCTCCACGCCCAGAGCGGCGACTACACGGCCTCGATCCTGGTCGGTTCCGCCGCCCGGTATGATTTCTCATTCACCATCCTGCCCAACCACGCTCCGCAGCTGGTCCGGAGGCTGGAAGACCAGATCGTCAACGCCGCTTCCGCCGCTTCGTTCAGCATCGACCTGTCGGAGCATTTCACGGATCCGGACGGGGAGACGCCCGTGTACAGCGGCACCGTCTCCGACGGAGACATCGTCTCCGGCACCCTCTCCGGCAGCCTGCTGACCCTTACGCCGAAGGGTTACGGGCTCGCCGTGATCCGCCTCACGGCCAAGGACGCCCGGGGCGAATCCTGCACGGCCTCCTTCCAGCTGCTCGCCCGCAACACCTACCAGGAACTCGACGTCTATCCCAATCCTGTCACGGACTATCTCAACGTGCGACCGGCCACCGATTGCGAGACGGCCATAGCGCTGTACAACCGCGCCGGAGCCAAGGTCTTCGGTGCCAACGCTTCGGCGGGCCCCTTCAGGCCCTACACCATCGACGTGCGTCATCTCGCCCCCGGCACGTACACCCTCCAGGTGGACTTCGGCGGTAAGCAACAGACCCAGAACATCGTCAAATACTAGCCCATGAAACGACTTCTGACCCTGACCATACTGGCAGCCCTGGCCGCTCCGCTGGGCGCCCAGACCCTGCCCCTGCTCTACTGCCCGACCGATCCGCATTCGGCCGCCCTGGGCGGCGCCGGGGCCACCCTGGAAGCGGATGCCTGGTCGCTGGACAACAATTTCGCTGCGACCGCGCTGACTTCCGGTACCTTCGCCATCGGCGCCGCCTATGACTACTGGGCGCCGAAACCCGCTCCGGACACCCGTTTCAACGCCGGGGGCTGGTACCGTTCCAACCGTCTGGCCTTCGGCCTGGCGGCCAAGGGGAGTTTCTCCCGGCCCTATGACGTGGTGAGCCCCTCCGGCCAGACTACGGGCAGTTTCGAGCCTTCCGACATCGCCCTCGCGGCAGGCCTTGCCTGGTGCCCGGCGAACGGTTTCTCCCTGGGCGTCACCGCACGGATGATCGCCTCCTCGCTCAGCGAGGAAGTCACCGGGGCCGCCCTCTGCGCCGACCTGTCGGCGATGTACCGGATCGGGGGGCTCAGCCTCGGCCTCGCGGCCTGCAACCTCGGCGGCCAGATCAGCTATGGCGACGCGTCCTACGACCTCCCGCTCCTCTTCAAGGGCGGCGTGGGCTATTCCACCGACATCCTGAATCTGACGGCAGAAGCGGACTACCTTTCCGAAGTCGGCGTGATGGGCTGCCTGGGTGCGGAATGCTGGCTGGCTTCGGTCTTATGCCTGCGGGGAGGATACCACATCGGGCTTGCCGACCAGGGGCTTCCTTCCTTCGCCTCCGGCGGTATCGGATTGTTATTTAATGGATTAGGGATTGACGTGGCCGTCCTGTTCGCCTCCCCGACCCTCGGCGGCTCCGTCCTCGCCGGACTTACATATTCTTTCTGAGATTACTGCGCTCCGCCTAAGAGATCGAGAATTTCGGAAGTGATCTTCTGCTGCCGCCCTTTGTTGTACTCGAGCGTCAACTCGCCGAGCAGATCCTCGGCATTGTCGCTGGCCGTCTGCATCGCAATCGTACGCGCAGCCTGCTCCGCCGCGGCGGAATCGAGAATCGCTGCGTGGAACTTCAGCATCATCACCTGCGGGAGCAGCTGGGCGATAAGCGCCTCCGCATCCGGCTCGAGAATGTATTCAACCTTGTCTTCCTGATCCTGTCGAAGGATCTCATCCTTTGCGCCTTCCGTCGCTGCGAACGGCAAATACTGCTCCGCGACCGGCTCCTGACTTGAGGCCGAACGGAAACGGTTGTACACCAGCACCACGCGGGACAGTTCCCCGGCCTCGAAACGCTCCGAAAGCGACCGGGCCAGGGCGACCGACTTCTCATACGACGGATGACCGATCAGGTCGTTCCAGTCGCCCTGCGCGGCGTAACCCGCCCGACGCAGCCCGTCCGCCATCTTCCGCCCGACCGGATACACCTCCACCTCACCCTCGCACGAGCGTATCGTCTCCAGCGCCTTCCGCACCGCATTCCCATTGAAGCCGCCACACAGGGACGAATTCGACGCAATCGCAACCACTGCGGTTCTCTCAGTGGCAGACGGAGAAGAAAGAAGTTTACCCGGGTCGGCGGCGGACAGCGGAGCGGAAATTGGTTTTTCGGCAAACTTGTCCGAAAAATAATTTCCGGCCGCCCGTCTGGAAGACTCCGCCGCCGGCCCAATAGCAGCCAAGATCTCGGCGAGCGTCCGTTCGTACGGCCGCATCGCTTCGATGGCCCGCTGCGCCTTGCGGAGCTTCGCGGACGCCACGAGCTTCATCGCCGAAGTGATCTTCAGCGTGCTGCGGACCGATCCGATCCGGTCTTTGATCTCCCGAAGTGATGCCACGGCTGCCCTGTCTCCTTATGCTTTGCTGGTCAACAGACGGCACAGGTCGGCCGCCTCCTGCTCGATGACGGCGGCGGCCCCGTCGGGTATCTTCCCGTCGGCGAGACCGTCGAGGATATCCTGGTGCGAGGCGCGCATCCGGTCCAGGAACAGACTCTGGAACTCGATCACCTGGTCGATGCGCAGATCCGCCATCAGCGCGTGCGTGCCGCAATACAGGATGGCCACCTGCTCGCCCACCGGCATCGGACTGTACTGCGGCTGGATGAGCAGCTGGTTGTTCTTGCGACCCTTGTCGAGGGTCATCGCCGTGACCCGGTCCATATCGGACGAGAACTTCGAGAAGGCTTCCAGTTCGTTGTACTGCGCCTGGTCGATCTTCAGCGTACCGGCCACCTTCTTCATCGACTTCACCTGCGCGGCGCCGCCCACGCGGGACACCGAGATGCCCACGTTGATGGCCGGCCGGAAACCCGCGTTGAAAAGCGAAGACTCCAGATAGATCTGGCCGTCCGTGATGGAAATCACGTTCGTCGGGATGTAGGCGGACACGTCGCCGGCCTGCGTTTCGATGATGGGCAGGGCCGTCAGCGATCCGCCCGCGCGGACCTTGCCCTTCAGGCACTCCGGCAGGTCGTTCATCTGCTCGGCCACTTCCTGCTGGCCGATGATCTTGGCAGCGCGCTCGAGCAGGCGGGAATGCAGGTAGAACACGTCGCCCGGATAGGCCTCGCGCCCGGACGGGCGGCGCAGGATCAGCGACACCTCGCGATAGGCCACGGCCTGCTTGGACAGGTCGTCATAGACCACGAGGGCGTGACGTCCCGTGTCGCGGAAATACTCGCCGATGGCCGCGCCCGCGAAAGGCGCATAGTACTGCAGGGCGGCGGGATCGGCGGCCGTGGCGGCCACCACGATGGTGTAGTCCATCGCACCCTTGGCGCGGAGGGTCTGGACGATGGAGGCCACGGTGGAGCCTTTCTGGCCGACGGCCACATAGATGCAATAGACGGGCTTGCCCTTGAGGAACTCGCTGCGCTGGTTGATGATGGTGTCGATGGCGACGGCCGTCTTGCCGGTCTGGCGGTCACCGATGATCAGCTCGCGCTGACCGCGGCCGATCGGAATCATCGCGTCGATGGCCTTGAGGCCCGTCTGGAGCGGCTCGCTCACGGGCTGCCGGTAAATCACCCCCGGCGCCTTGCGCTCCAGCGGCATCCTCACCGTCTCACCCTCGACCGGCCCCAGGCCGTCGAGCGGCTCGCCGATCGGATTGACCACGCGACCTACGAGCCCCTCACCCACCGGGATGCCGGCGATGCGGCCCATACGATGGACGTTCATCCCCTCGCCCACCAGGTCGGTGGGGCCCAGCAGGACGGCTCCGACGTTGTCCTCTTCGAGGTTCATCACGACGGCCTTCACGCCGCTGTCGAATTCGAGAAGCTCCCCGGCCTCGGCCCCGGCAAGGCCGTAGATGCGCGCCACACCGTCGCTGACGGTCAGCACGTGCCCGACTTCTTCATACTGGAGCGAGTTGTCGATCCCCCGGAGCTGGTCCAGCAGGATCTCCGAAATCTCGCTCGCCTTGATGGTATTCTGCGCCATTATACGATTCTGTTGTTAGAGATGACGAACTGCCTGCGGATGGTCTCGATCTGGCGTCGGACGCTGGCATCCATCAGGTAGTCCCCCACCTCCAGGGTGAAGCCGCCGATCAGGTCGGGATCCACGGCCGATTCTATCAGGATCTCGCCGCCCAGCTGCTTTTCCAGCATCGCGCGGATCCGCTTCTCCAGCTCCGGAGACGGCACGACGGTGGTCAGGCGGGCCACCCGGATGCCGCGGGAGCGGTAATACTGAGTGAGGAAACTGCGGAAAACAAGGCGCACGTCCTCGAGCCGGCCGTTCCTCATCAGCAGGCGGACGAAACGCTCCAGCTCGGGCTCGAGCGGGCCGGGACGCTGCTCAGGATGTTCGAGCAGGCTGCGCACCTGGGCGCACACCCGTTCCCCGCCGCCCGTCTCCTGCGTATAGCGGAGCAGGGCTGCGGCATACCTGGAAGCTATGATTCCCGTGTTCATCGCGTCCGTCAGTTGGGGATCTGCGCCTGTGACGCCTCATCGACCAGACGGTCGAGCAGGGCGCTCTGGCCCCCCGCCTCGTCGAGGTCCTTGCGTACGATCTTTTCCGCCACTTCCACCGAAATCATCGCCACCTGGCGGCGGATGTCGCGGATGGCGCTTTCGCGCTCCGCGGCAATCTCCACCTTGGCGTGCTCGAGCAGTTTGGCCGCTTCCTCGCGAGCCTCCTCGCGCGCCTGGGCGATGATGCTCTCGCGCGCCTGGGAGGCTTCTTTCAGGATACGGCTCTGCTCCAGACGGGTCTCCTCGATCATCCGCGCGTGCTCCTCGGCCATTCCCGCCAGGCGCGCCTGGGCCTCATCTGCGGCCTTGAGCGAGTCGGCGATATGGTCGGAGCGCTTCTGCACGGCTTTCGTGATCACCGGGAAACCGAACTTCGCAAGCAGGAAGAACACGATCCCGAAGATCACGACCATCCAGAAGAGGAGGCCGAAATCCGGTGTGATCAGCGACATAGGCTACGCGCGGAGGACCGCCAGCAGGCAGACGAGCACACCGAAGAGGCAGACGCCCTCGATCAGGGCGCCGATGATGATGGCGGTGGTCCGCAGGCCGCCGGAAATCTCCGGCTGGCGGGCCGAGGCCTCCATCGTGGACTGGGCGAGTTTGCCGATACCGAAAGCGGCCGCGATGGCCACGATGCCGGCTCCGAGGGCGCCGCCGAACTTGGCGAGCGCAACTGCTTGAAGAAGAGTTCCTAACATATCATTGACATTTTAGTTGGTTTCAGTTTCAGGGTGCTGATGCGCCAGGCCGATGAACACGGCCGACAGCATCGTGAATACATAGGCCTGCAGGAAGGCCACGAGCAGCTCCAGGCAGTCCAGGAAGACGCCGAAGAGCGCTGCGATGACGGTCAGCGACCCGTTCAGCACGGGTCCCATCGCTGCCGACAAGAAGATCAGCGCGATCACGCTCAGGAGCATGATATGCCCCGCGAGCATATTCGCGAAAAGTCGGATCATCAGCGAGAAAGGCTTGGTGAACATCCCCAGGATCTCGATGAGCGGCATGATGGGGATGGCCTTCAGGAAAAGCGGCACGTCCGGCCAGAGGATGTCCTTCCAGTAGTGCTTGTTGCCGAAGAGGTTCACCATCAGGAAGGTGAACAAGGCGAGCACGCCCGTCACGGCGATGTTGCCCGTGATGTTGGCTCCGCCCGGGAACACCGGGAAGATGCCCATCAGGTTGTTGATCAGGATGAAGAAGAAGGCCGTCAGCAGGTAGGGCGAGTACTTCTTGTATTCCGGCCCCACCGCATCCTTGATCACGTCCTGTTCGATCATCACGATGAGCGGCTCCATCAGGGCCGCGATGCCGGTGGGTTTTTCTTTCAGGACATCGTGACGCCTGTACCAGCGGGCGCAGAGCAGGATCAGCAGCACCAGCAGGACGCTGTCGATCATCAGGCCCAGCACGTTCTTCGTGATGGAAATGTCCAGCGGGCGCTTTCCGGTCTGTGCATTGACCAGCTTGCCGTCTTCGTTGAGCGTGTAGCCGTTTTCGGCGGCGTGATGGAGGGTGAAAACGTGGATGCCGTTTTCAATGACGATGCAGGGCAGCGGGATGGAAATCTCCTTGCCCTTGATCGCCGTGATGTGCCACTCGTAGGCGTCCGAGACGTGGCCGAACAGGAACTCGGACACGTCGAAATCCTCCGCCAGCAATGTCGTTGGCAGCAGCAGTGTCAGTATGAGCAGCCACCTTCTCATTCCGTCTCGGCGCACACCGTGATTACGTTGTCCCGGACCATCACCATCCCCGAGCGGACCGGGAAGCGCCGCTCGTCCGAAGCGTCCACTACGCGGATCTCCCCACCTTCCAGGGCGGAGATGATGGGCGCGTGGTCCGGCAGCACCTCGAACGGGCTCACCACGCCCGGAAGGAACACGGCCTGCGCCGTCCCCTCGTGCAGCGTGCCCTCGGGGGTGAGGATACGGATGGTCAGGGTCTTGTCTTTCATTGCCTTACTGCTTGGCCTGCGCGAGCAGGGCTTCACCCTTCTTGATGGCTTCTTCGATGGTGCCTACGTTGAGGAAAGCCTGCTCGGGGAGGTAGTCCACCTCGCCGTCGAGGATCATCTTGAAGCCGCGGATGGTATCTTCGATCTCCACCATCACGCCCGGGCAGCCTGTGAAGGCGGCCGCCACAAAGAAGGGCTGGGAGAGGAAACGCTGCACGCGGCGGGCGCGGTTCACCGTCACCTTGTCCTCCTCGGAGAGCTCGTCCATGCCGAGGATGGCGATGATGTCCTGGAGTTCGTTGTATTTCTGGAGTATCTTCTTCACGCGCTGCGCCGTCTCGTAGTGGTCCTGCCCGACGATGTTGGGGTCGAGGATGCGGGAGGTGGACTCGAGCGGATCCACGGCCGGGTAGATGCCCAGCGTGGCGATCTTGCGGCTGAGGACCGTGGTGGCGTCGAGGTGCGAGAAGGTCGTGGCCGGGGCCGGGTCCGTGAGGTCGTCGGCCGGGACGTAGACCGCCTGGACGGAGGTGATGGAACCGTTCTTGGTGGAGGTGATGCGTTCCTGCATCTGGCCCATTTCCGTGGCAAGCGTCGGCTGATAACCCACGGCCGAAGGCATACGGCCCAGCAGGGCGGACACTTCGGAGCCGGCCTGGGTGAAACGGAAAATGTTGTCGATGAAGAAGAGGATGTCCTTCGGGCCCTCGGCGGTGCCGCTGTCGCGGAAGGACTCCGCGAGCGTCAGGCCGCTCAGCGCCACGGAGCTACGGGCTCCCGGCGGCTCGTTCATCTGGCCGAAGACCATCGAGACCTGCGATTTCTCCAGCTCGGCGCGGTCCACCTTCGAAAGGTCCCAATGTCCCTCTTCCATCGCTTTGGAGAAGGCTTCGCCGTATTTGATGACGTCGGACTCGATCATTTCGCGCAGCAGGTCGTTGCCCTCGCGGGTACGCTCACCCACGCCGGCGAAGACCGAGAAGCCGTTGTGCTTCTTGGCAATGTTGTTAATCAGTTCCTTGATCAGCACGGTCTTGCCCACGCCCGCGCCGCCGAAAAGGCCGATCTTGCCGCCTTTCAGGTAGGGTTCCAGCAGGTCGATGACCTTGATGCCGGTGAAGAGCACCTCCTGCGAGGTGGTCAGGTCTTCGAATTTCGGGGGTTCGCGGTGGATGGGAAGGGCGCCCTCGCGCTGCAGTCCGCCCAGGCCGTCGATGGTCTCGCCGGTGACGTTCATCACGCGGCCGCGGATCTGCGCGCCGACGGGCATCGTGATCGGCGTGCCGAGGCTGACGGCCTCCAGACCGCGCTTGAGGCCGTCGGTGGAGTCCATCGCCACGCAGCGGACGGTGTCTTCACCGATATGCTGCTGGACTTCGATGATGAGCGCACGGCCGCCCGGGCGCTCCACGCGCAGGGCTTCGTGGATGGCGGGCAGGTTCTTCTCCGCCTGCAGGCCCTTCAGGTCGAAGTGCACGTCCACCACCGGACCGATAATCTGAGAAATATGTCCCTTGATCGTAGGCATAGGGTCTTCGTATTACTGTCTGTCGAATAATCAGTAGTTCCACTGGCGCCGGCCGGAGAAACTGTGGTCGGGAACGCTTCCCGCCGCTTCGTTCAGGGCGGACAGGGTGTGCGGCAGGCGCCTTGAAAGAGGAATCTTGACGGTGCGCTGCACGGGCCCGTGGCCGCTTCGGCTATGACCGCTGCGGCCATAGCTGTCGTGACGGTAACGGCTGGCATTGGGCGTGAGGACGGCGATGCCGGCACGCTCGAAGACCATCACGCCGTCGGAAACGTAGTCAACATAGGGAATCTCGGCGAGGGTGCGAAGCCACGAGCCGTCCTCTTCGTAGAGGGACAGGGCGATCGCATACTTGGCGTTCGAGCCGGAAATGTCGTCCACCAGACAATCGCTCACGCCCGACGCGGGCACAAGGCTCATCCGGACGGTACGCCCGTTGTGGGGCCCCCAGTAAATCTGCTCCTCGCCGCTCATATGGTAGGACGGGTATTCGATCTGGTCGTCGAATTTGCAGACCAGATCCTCATAGAGCGTCACTTCCGCATCCTCCCCGCGCTTGCTGACGCTGCAGCTCACCACTTCCCCGATCGAATAAGGATAACGGAAGAAGGGCGAACGGACCAGGTCACGCGCCTGACGGGCACGGCGCAGGTCCGTCGTGGGGGCGGTGTAGGAGGTCAGGCCCACGTTGTCCCCTTCGCAGATCTCCTTGAGACGGTCGGCAAAGCGGTGCGGGTCGGCCAGGCGCTCCACTTCGGCCGAGCGGATGCCCAGACCGTTGTAGACATTGTCGTGGCTGATGGTCCTATAGCCCGACAGCGTCAGGTTGAAGGAAGGCGCGTCCGGGCTGTTGAGATCCTCGAGCAGGATCCACTCCTTGCCGGCATCGGTATGGTAGACGGCTCCTGCGCCGCATTCTCCCTCCAGCCAGCCCCACTGCGAGACCACCTGGGGCCGGGTGCCGTCAGCCTCATAGAGCAGGGCCTTGAGCGTGTAGTATTTCCCGGTCGCGGGGTCCAGCATCGCACCCTCGTGCTGCTGCGGGTCCTCGAAAGGTTCGAGGCGCAGGAAACGGTCGCGGCCCCAGTCCACGCGCAGTTCGCCGCAATAGGCGAGCGACGAAGCGTCGCGTCTTTCCATCAGTTTGATGTTGTTGCGATGCATCCGGACGCCGATGCAGCCGCTGTGCCAGGCAGCCGCCCGGACGGGGTCTCCCATCGGGTCATACGGCTTGATGGCGCCGGTCTGACGGATTGTTTCTTCGCGGTAAAAACTATTGGAGAAGTGGATGCGGGAAAAGTCGGTGGCCAGGGCGTAGTAGCCGCCTCCGTGGCGCGCGACAGAGAGGTATTCACACGGGATCAATTGCCTGCCATCCTGGCCCACCAGCCCCGTCAGGCCGGTCTTGGCGGACTTGACGATGAACGAGCCGTCGGAGAAGGACGGGGAAGAGAGGAATTGCGGGGCGAACAATTCCCGGCCCTGCAGGTCGTAGATGCCCCAGAGTGAGGAAGTGTCGAAGCCCTCGACGTCAGCGATGCGCTCAGCGGCGATGTAGCCGCCCTTCTTGGGAATACGGATGTCGGTGCATTCGACGGGCACGATGATGGCGCCGGTCTGGTCGGCCGCGCCATACCATTTCGTCTTGCCTTCCTTGCGCATCAGCTCGCAGATGCCGTTGTCGTCGAACTTCCCGATCTTGTCGTATTCCGGCTGCAGGATCATATCCCCGGAGGTGTCGATCAGACCCTCGTGACCATTCACTTCCACGATGGCAAACCCGTCGATAAAACGCTTGGCGGCATCGTATCTGGGCTCGATCACCCAGCTTTTGTTCTTCGCCTGATAGCCGTATTTCCTGGTTTGCCTGTCGCGGACCGGCTTGAGGTCCTGGGCCTGCGCCACAGCCGACACGGCCAGCGCCAACACGCACAAAATGATGCCAATTCGTCTCATAGCCCAAAGATACGAAAAACTCCGCAATACTTTTCAGCAAAATTGACTTTTCGGTTTGCGGAGCGAAGCGACGCAGGGGTGCTCGAGGGGGTACGCCCCCTCGTTCATCAAGTCCCGTAGGGCGCTGACGCTTTTCGGGAACTTTCGTGTGCGACCGCAGGGCGCACAACGAAAGAAGCCCGATCGAACAAGATTCGATCGGGCTTCCGAAAAGCGGCAGCGGCCTACTCTCCCACCTGGTGGGGCAGTACCATCGGCGCTGGTGCGTTTAACTTCTCTGTTCGGAATGGGAAGAGGTGGTCCCACACCGCTATAACCGCCGCAGTATGTTACTTGAGAGAGATAATCGCAAGGATCCTTTCCTTGCTCCCGGCAATCAGTCCGGCTACAA
>JAFZBH010000018.1 GCA_017561865.1 Bacteroidales bacterium
GTGGGGAGCGTGGGCGGGGCGGCTGGCGCAATGGGCTGGAAGGCGATAAGGCGCGGGGTGCGTCTGGGCGGCCGTTTTCAGGCTGCACGGGCGCAGCCCCGTCGCCTTCGCCGAAAGGAGATCCCCGATCAGGTCGGGGATGACGTAATAATTACTGCTCTTGAAGTTGAATAAAAAGAAGCACCTCAAAGTGAGGTGCTTCATATCTTTGCCTCAGTCAAGCACAGTTCTAGTCTACCTAAAAGGTGGGCCCCGCCCAGACGAGGACTTTTGTACAATGGCTTATCAGCCCTAGAAACTGCGTCTTAATTGACCACTGCAAATGTAAGCATTATTTCTTGGACTTCCCGGTTTAATCACTATCTTTGCAGTGGATTATTAATGCTGACTCTGTCAGCTTGATTTTATGCAAACTATGGAGAGCGCCAGACCTGAGAAGGTATGGCGCTCTTTTCTATTTAGACCGGCGCAGACCTGTCGGGGAAGGAGATTTCTCGACAAGCTCGAAATGACAGAGCAAGGTCACCTCCAGTCCGTGATCCGGGTCAGGCCCTTGTCGAAAGAGAACAACATTTCCTGAAGTTCGGCCGTTCCCGACTCGTTCAGAATACGGAACGTATGGGTCATATCCCACCCGGCAAACTTCAGCTCATTCGGCGAAAGCGGCGGAGTCTGGAGCACTTCCTCTTCCTCCTCCTCATCATCCCACGAATGAAAATCCCGTGCCGGCGGTATAAAATTCGGATCCCGGTAAAACGCCCGCAGCTCCCCGAAAGACACCGGCTCATACCCCACATACTCATCCGCCCGCTCCTCAAAAAACTCCTTCACCAGGGCCTCCGCCCTCTCCTGCCTGCACATAGTCAGCGAACCCGCACTCAGGATAAGCGCCAAAAACAAGATGATATGCTTCATAAGCCGAAAGATTGATTACACGGACAAATATAACGAAAGATTCCCATCCCCGCACCCCCCGCTTGCACAAAACCCGGAGAATTACTAACTTGCACCTTGCTAAAACCTCCACCCGATGAAGATGCCCTTCGAACGATTCGACATGGCCAAAGACCCCATCCGCACGAGATGGTACCTCAAGCCCGTCACCGCCCTTCTCAGCTTCCCCGCCGTCAAGCGCCACAAGACCATCATCCACCGCCACGGCACCGAAGACCTCAAGCCCCCGTATCTGCTCCTCTGCAACCACAACGCCTTCCTCGACTTCAAGGTGGCCACCAAAGTCATCTACCCCGACAAGGCCAACTACGTCGTCGCCATCGACGGCTTCATCGGACGCGAATGGCTCCTTCGCAACGTAGGCTGCATCTGCAAACGCAAATTCACCAACGACGCCACCCTCGTCCGCCAGCTCCGCAAAGTCCTCGACAACGGCGACATCGCCGTCGTCTACCCCGAAGCCCGCTACTCCCTCTGCGGCACCACGGCGGTCCTGCCCGAGTCCCTGGGGAAGCTCTGCAAGATGATGGGCGTGCCGGTCGCATCCCTCATCTGCCACGGACACCACGTCAACTCCCCCTTCTGGAACCTCCACGAACGCGGCGTCAAGCCCACCGAAGCCGACTTCACCCTGCTCTACACGGCCGAAGAACTCAAGGCCGCCAGCGTGGATGAGATCAACCAGCGGCTCGTAGAAGCCTTCCAGTACGACGACTTCGCCTGGCAGAAAGCCCGCGGCATCATCACCCGCTACAAGAGGCGCGCCGAGGGCCTGCACAAAGTCCTCTACCAGTGCCCCGCCTGCGGCACCGAATACGAGATGACCTCCGAAGGAGTGCAGCTGCGCTGCAAACACTGCGGCAAGACCTGGACGATGAGCCCCCTGGGCGAACTGCACGCCGACAGCGGCGAAACGGAATTCTCCCACATCCCCGACTGGTACGAATGGGAGCGCGGGAACGTCCGCGCCGAGATTGCCGAAGGCCGCTACTGCACGGGGCCCCTGCACGTCCACATCGACAGTCTGCCCAACGCCAAGGCCTTCATCCGCCTGGGTCAGGGCACCCTCGTGCACGATATGGACGGATTCCGCGTCAGCGGCACCGACGTCGACGGCGACCCCTTCGAGATGAGACTCCCCGTGCCTTCGCTCTACTCCTGCCACATCGAATACGAATACCTCGGCAAATACGGCGACTGCGTCGACCTCAACACCCTCCAGGACACCTGGTACATCTACCCCGAGGACGAAAAGTTCTCCGTGACCAAGATGGCCCTGGCCACGGAGGAACTCTTCTTCGCCTGGCGGCGGAACATCGGCCGCCCCTGCAAGCCGGGACTCGCCTAACCGAACACGATCGTCCGGTTCTTGTAGGTCAGGATCTTGCGCTCGATATGCTTGGAGACCGCCCGGCTCAGGACGATCTTCTCCAGGTCGCGCCCCTTGAGCACCAGGCTGTCGGGCGTGTCCTTGTGGCTGATGCGCACCACGTCCTGCTCGATGATAGGCCCGGCGTCCAGCTCGCGCGTGACGTAGTGGCTCGTGGCCCCGATGATCTTGACCCCCCGCTCATAGGCCTGGTGGTAGGGCTTCGCCCCCACGAAGGCCGGCAGGAAAGAGTGGTGGATGTTGATGATGTGGTGCGGATACTCCGCGATCATCTCGTCGCTGATCACCTGCATATAGCGCGCAAGCACGATGAAGCTAATCCGCTCGCGGCGCAGCAGCTCCATCTCCTCGCGCTCCACCCGGGCGCGGTTCGACTTGTCCGGCGCGATGCTCCAGACGTGGAAGGGGATGCCGAACTGGTCCGCCACATAGCGCAGGTCCTCGTGGTTCGAGATGATGCAGGGGATGTCCACTTCCCACTCCCCCGCCCGGTAACGGGCCAGCAGGTCGTAAAGGCAGTGGCTCATCTTGCTGACGAAGATGGCCATCCGCGGACGTTCGTCGCTGAACGCCAGGCTGGTGTAGAGCGCATAACGCTCGCCGAAAAGCTCGTCGATGGTCGCTTTGATCTGCGCGCGCGGGATGTCGAAATCCGACAGCTCCCACTCGATGCGCATAAAGAGACGGCCGTCCAGCAGGTCCACATACTGGTCCAGATAGACGATGTTGCCGTGATGCCGGGTGATGAAACCCGTAATGTCCGTGATGATGCCCTGCCGGTCGGGGCAGTGCAGCAACAGGACAGCCTTGCTGTCTGTCATATACACACTACTAACTAACTGTCTTTCAGTACCTCTAGCGGGCTACCGTGAAACCGTTTCCGTTCCACTTGAGCGTCGTCGTCCGGACTTCTTCTCCCACGACATCCAGCTCGATGTCCTTGCCCTGACGGGGAAGCCGGATTTCGTCAAACTCCTTGAAGTTGATATCCCGGCCGCAGACCTCCCGGACGGAAGCGGGTCGCCAGATCGATTCGTCGCTCCTGATCCGGAAAAACGCGAGATCAATCAGATTCACGAAGATATTCTCGTCCGCCTCCTCGTCGGACCAGGAAGGATCCGGCTCCTCCAGATTGTACTCATAGCCCATAAGGGCTACGCCGACCAGGCGGCTGCCGTCGTTGCAGCGCCAGTAGCACATCTGGACCGAGGGCGAAGTCTCCGTGCCCAGTTCGCCGGTCACGAAGCCGTTCTGCACGTCCAGCACATAGTTCATCAAGCCACCCTCCACGTCCAGGCCGAGCATCTTGTTCACGATCATCTGGAAAAGGTCGCTCGGATAAGCGTAGGTCAGGCCCACAAAATAGTTGCGTATCGTGGGGTTCTTGTCCCAGCCGGCGGTGTAGAGCCCCTTGTCGTGCCACTCCTTGATGACCTGCTGGAGCGCGACCCCGTGGTCGGTCAGTTCAGGGAAATCATCGTCCTGCGCCCGCAGGCAGACAGGCATCATAAGCAGCAGCGCGAGGGCTGCCAGGGCGAAATGGATCCGTTTCATCTCTCAGGCTATTTTTTGAAGATCAGCTGCGCGAAGTTGTACAGGCCGTATTTCCAGACGACGAAGTCGTGCACGCCGTCGGGATACTCGATCAGGGTGCAGGGCACGCCCTTCTCGTCGCAGTAGACCTTCAGGCGGGCGCTGTTGTACATCAGGTTGTCCTTGCTGCCGCAGACCATCCACAGGAGCGTGTTCTCGGCTTTGGTCTTCTCGGGATCGGGGACGAGGACCTCCGGGGTGTTGGTGTTCGGCGCGGAGGAGAAGCCGCCCACGTAGGCGAACACGTCCATATGCGCGAGGCCGAAGTTCAGCGACTGGCCGCCGCCCATCGACAGGCCGGCCACGGCGCGGTGGAACTTGTCGGCGACCACACTGTACCTGCCTTCGATGAAGGGGATCAGGTCCTTGATCAGGTCGTACTCGAAATTGGCGAAAGCCTGGAATCCGGCATACACGTTGCCCTCGGCGCGGTCATTCTCCTGGGCGCGTCCGTTGGGCATCACGATGATCATCGGCTCGGCCTTGCCGTCGGCGATGAGGTTGTCCAGGATGACGTTCGGCACGCCCTGCAGCCACTCGCGCTCGTCGCCGCCGATGCCGTGCAGCAGGTACAGCACGGGATACTTCTTCGCGGCGTCGTACTTCGGCGGCAGATACACCGTCGCCTTGCGCACGGTCCCGACGGTCGTGGACTTGTATTCGACGGTCTCCAGGGTGCCGCGCGGGATGCCGGCGCGCTCGGCGTCGAAGCCCGCGGGAGCGGGCACGTACGGGTCGAAGTTCACATTGTCGACCTGGGGCCTCTGGAAGCCCCCCATACCCATACCGCCCGGCTGCGCCTGGCACAGCAGCACACCGAGGGTGAGGGCGGACAGAACGGAAAGGATCTTTTTCATATGCTAGATTAATCGGATGCAACTGATGGTGCGCCCGCAGGACAGGCCCTCGCGGCGCGCGGAGAAGAAGCTGGGGTCGGTGTAGCTGTCGATCCCGCAGACGGAGATGGCCGAGGCCGGCACGCCCGCCTCCTCGAGCAGCCAGCGGTTGGCCTTGAAGAGGTCGATGTGGTGCCCGTCCGCCATCGGGATGCCGCTGCGTCCCGGGCGGAAATGCCAGATCTCCTCCAGGGGGAAGCCCTGCTCCTTGAAGAACTGGACCACCTCCTCGCCGACCTGGAAACTGTCGGGGCCGATGGCCGGCCCGATCGCGACGCGCAGCTCCTCCGGGCGGCTGCCGAACTCCTGCTTCATCACGAAGAGGACCTTCTGCGAGATGCGCTGCACCGTCCCTTTCCAGCCCGAATGCACGGCTGCGACGACGCGCCGGACGGGGTTGTAGATCAGGATCGGGACGCAGTCGGCGGTGTGCACGCCCACGGCGCAGCCGGGTACGCCCGTCACGAGGGCGTCGTAGTCACCCAGCGCATCCCGGGTGATGTCCGGCCGGTCCACCACGGCCACGCGGAAGCCGTGGACCTGGTGGGCCTGGACGACGGGGAAAGGAAGGACGGACTCGCGCCGGGTCGAACAGGCTTCGGCGCCGGGGCCGAGATCGTACTGGAGCAGTGTGCTGTCGGAGGTCATTTCGAACACAAATATAAACAAAAAACCGCCACCGGAACTTCCCGGGGCCAATAACTTTTTTGTTTTTTTCTTTCAGTCAGAACGGCCGCCCGCCCGATGGTCCGCAAATCGGAAACAGAGTTGTTTTATTTGTTTTCCTTGAAGAAATAAACTACCTTTGCAACGAGACCGCATAGAAAGTTCCTATTTTTCTCTCGAAAACTTACTTTCCGCGGTCTTTTTTGTTATGAACCCGATTCTCATCCAGTTTTTCAAGGCGGCCGTGCCCGGCGCTCCGGCGTCGAAGCATCCGGACGCCCTGCGCAACCGCGCGCTCAAGAGCGGCTACATCATCCATCCCGACCTGTTGAACACGGACCTGGAGGCCTTCATCTCCACGCAGAGCATCGACGTCAACTCCACCTTCTACAAAAGGTGGAAGGACGTGCTGGACAGGGACCGCTTCCAGCTCTTCATCGACCAGGTGATGCACTACGCCAGCACCTACGGGACCCTCTACACGCAGGAAGGCAACGGGTACGTGCCCAACGACGGGGCCGAAGCGCCCGATTTCTCGGAGTACACGATGATCGTCCCCATCACGCAGGAAGAACTCTACCGGCGCTGCCTCGCGGTCGTGGACAGCGGCGCCGCCCTCAAGGTCGAGACGGTCCGGGCCCTGTGCGGGCCCGTCGCCGAACACGTGGCCGCGCATCCCGACGAGCCCTTCGACCTGTTCGCGCTCCGCAACCGGGAAGCCGTCAGCATCCTCTGCGAGAGCCTGGGCGTCCACCCGGAGGAGCCGGTCGCGCTCCTGCGCTACATCCTCTACCGAACCACCGGCCAGACGCTGCTGATCCAGTCGGACGCGATGCTGGGCAAGGTCCGCGCGAATGCGGATAAATTTGATTTCCACGAACTTACGCAGCAAGAGCTGGATGCCCTCGCAAGCATCTTCTACCGCTTCAAGGACCTGTTTCTCGCGTTCAGGACGGTGGAGGAATACGATCAGAAACGCAACGCCTTCGTCCTGCGCCCGTCGGTCAGCCGCCCCGTCATCAACCGCATCCGCCGCGCCGCCCCGAAGCGGCACGTCCCGA
>JAFZBH010000041.1 GCA_017561865.1 Bacteroidales bacterium
CGCCCAGTTCGTGAACCACAGCAGGTTCTTGTACTGCTTGCGGACGCTGTTATCCTCCAGGCCCTTGTCCTTGCGCAGATACGTGACGAACTTGTTAAGGCCGGTCTCGTCAAAGAATTCAAAGGTAACGTCCGGCTTGAAATTCTCCATATGATGCTTGAAGGTAAGCCAGCACTGGTTGGTAGCATAGGCCCACTGCTGCACGGCACCCTGCTCCGCCGTGAATTCATCCAGCATCTGGAAGAAGGTCTTTTTCCGGGCCTTCTTCGCTTTTGCCGGAGGGGTGGTCTCCTCCTTGTTCAGGGCCTTGTCCAGCTGCTCCTTGATCTCATCCTTGGTGGGACGATGAGTCAGCTCATTGTCCCAGTCCATGAAGTGGTTCTCGATATTGTTCAGGCGCTTGTTGATTTCAGCGCCAGTGAGCCGCTTGGAATTGCGGTAGGTACCCTTGCTCACACGGTTGCCATCCCACACGTCAGGATCTATGCTGATACCAAAAGTAGATATGCGCGTAACGCCCTTTACGCATATCTGGGCACGAATGGGAAGTTCGCCTTCCTTGTTTGCCCTTTTCTCCAAAAAGTAATTGACTGCCATAACTCAGTACGTTTATTTCTTACGCACAAAATTACGCATAATTACTCTAATATCCAAATAAACTTTGATTTATTTCGTTTGCCTATATTTATGATTATCAGCAACTTATAAGACCATATTAAACCCCGCTTTTCCCTAAAAATGGACTTCCCAGCACCACAGAAACCCGCTCAAACCGAGCGGGTTATTCTTTTTGTTCTACTCTCCCTGCTCCGGAACAAGAATCCCTTCGGCGCGGAGATATCCTTCGATTGCGTACAGCGGAAGGTTCTCCATCCAACCCTGGTCAATGTAGTTCAGCATCGAGAGTCGGAGACCTTTTAGGTTGGGATGTTCGTCAATGTAGGTCTTCAACGACTTAGACTTTACGTTCTCTTCGGCCTTGGCTTCAATGGGGATAACACGCTTTTCGGTCTGGACGGTGAAGTCTATCTCCACTTCTGATTCGTTGGTGGAATAGTAGAAGGTGGGAATCTGGATGCGGGCCAATTGTTCATTGACATAGCACTCCGTGAAGGCTCCTTTGAACTCCTTGAAGATGTTGTCGCCTACCAGCATCTGGGATGCTGGGACGTCTGTCATGGCCCCGAGCAAGCCTACATCCAACGGGAAAACTTTGAATACATCGAAATCTTCGTAAAAACTGAGCGGGTATTCAATCTTGGAGACGCGATGTACTTTATAGATGAGACCGGCATCTTTGAGCCAGGTGATGGCTATTTCAAAGTCCTTGGCCCTGGCGCCTTTACGGATGGCTCCATAGACGAGCTTCTTGTTTTCTTTTGCCAGATGGGAAGGGAGCGAATCCCAAACCATTTCGATGCGGGGAACTTCCTTCTTGGGTGCGTGCTTGGAGAAGTCCTTGCGGTAACCTGCCAGGATATCCTTATGGATCTTGCGGACGGCATTGAGGCCTTTGCCGGCAATGTAACCGGCAACAGCTTCGGGCATTCCGCCCACGTAATAATACTGCCTGAGGAGGTCGATATACTTTTGACTCAAGGTATTAACTGCGGCCCAGTCACAATCCAGGAGCAACTGCGTCATTTTCTCGTTGCCTGTAGCGTTCAGGAATTCGTGCAAGGACATCGGGAACATACGGACAAGCTCCACCATTCCGACCGGGAAAGACTGGTCTTCGTGGATGGAGATGCCAAGGAGAGAGCCTGCGACAGCCACATCATACTCCGGGAAGTCTTCTTTAAAGTATTTGAGGCAGCCCAGGGCTGCAGCGCTTTCCTGGATTTCGTCGATGATAATAAGCGTATCTTTGGGGACGATATCCACACCCGTATGAGCAGACAATGTGCGGATAATCCTCTTGATGTCGTGGTCAGGCTCAAAGATAGATTTGGCTACGGCATCTTTGTCCAGGTTGACATAGGAAACGCTTTTGTATTCCTTTGCACCGAACTCTTTGAGGATGTAGGTTTTGCCGACCTGACGGGCTCCGTCAAGGACTAGTGGCTTATGATCTCTACGTGACTGCCACTCAAGTAGTTTCGCGTATATTTCTCGTTTCATATCACACAAATTCTGACGAATAAACAAGTAAAATCAACAAAAATTCCGACGAATCTTCGTTGCAAATATACATAAATTCGGACGAATACCGAATCAGTTCTGCCACAAATCTGTCATCTATTTGTGGCAGAACTATGTGTTAATGGAGACCAATCTATTTACACTCTACTATACTATATTCCCAGCACCGCGCCCTTATAAGTCCGTAGCCCACAGCATGCATCTACAAAAGTGAGACTTTTTCGGCAGGATTATTTGTTTAGTGCCAAAAATGTCTTTTATCGTTTAGAATCCCACTCCCAGATGGAGCCCGACGGTGTTTGTCGATACCGTCGGTCCCAGGAACAGGTGCAGATTCTCCAGGAAACGGAACACGGGGGCATTTTGCACCCCACTGCCCGGATTTCCCTCGCCCGGGGTGCAAATGCGGCTTCTGTGCACCCAAGGTCAGCTCACTTTTCTACAAAATTGAGTATCTTCGCGAAATATGAAGAAGTATCTGACCATCGCTACCGTACTGCTGGTTGCAGCCTTTGCATCGGCACAGGAGCCCAAGACCTTCACCATCGTCAAGGAGCTCCCGATCACCAGCGTAAAGAATCAGTATCGCAGTGGGACCTGCTGGGATTATGGCACCCTGGGCTATCTGGAGAGTGAGATCCTGCGCAAGACAGGCAGGACTTACGACCTTTGCGAGATGTTCGTGGTGAATAAAGACTATATGGACAACGCCACGCACTATGTGCGCATGCACGGCTTCAGCCAGATCTCCGAAGGCGGCTCCTGCGACGATGTGATCGAAGTCATACGCAATCACGGCATCTGCCCGGAAGAGGCCATGCCCGCCCCCGGCTCACTCACAGGCGATACGCTGGCAAACTTCAAGGTCTTCTTCCCGGAACTCGAGCGGACCGTCAGCAGCATAGTCTGGAGTTCCGGCGAGCGTGACCTGAACCGCTACACCGCCGAAGAGCAGGCTCCGCTGCGCAACGACTCCCCCAGACCTGGCTGGAAGAGCGAGGTGCAGGCGGTCATCGACCGTTACGTCGGCGCTTGTCCCGAATCCTTCGAGTACGAAGGCAAGACCTACACTCCCCTGTCCTTCGCCGCCAGCCTGGGTCTGGACCTCGACGATTACGTGAGCATCACCAGCTACCTGCACCATCCCTTCAACCAGTGGTTCGTGCTGGAGGCCCCCTACAAATGGCGTCTGAAGCCCAGCTACAACATCCCCATCGAGCAGTTGATGGATGCGCTGGACAAGGCCCTCGATGCCGGCTACACCGTTGCCTGGGGCGGTGACGTGTCGGGAGATTTCCTCCGCAAGGAGGGCCTGGCGATGCTGCCGGACGGGGTTGTGCCCACCCAGGAGCTGCGCCAGCAGCAGTGGGACGACTGGCGCTTTACCTACGACCACGTGATGCTGATCTACGGCAAGGCCGTGGACGAGGCCGGTGCGCCCTACTATCTGGTGAAGAATTCCTGGGGCGACAGCGGCCCGTACAAAGGCATATGGTATATGTCACGGGACTATATGACCCTCAACACCACCTATATCTTCCTCAACCGCCACGCCCTGCCGAAGAAACTTCGCAAAGCGGTACGGTAGAGATAATTATTTTGCTTATGGTTCCTTCTGCATCGATCGTCATTCTGATCCTGAACGCCGTCATCGGCTTCGCCCTCCCTGTCTGCCTGGTCTGGTGGCTTGTGAAAAAGCATCACGCACGTTTGTCCACCGTCCTGATCGGTGCGGCGACGTTCCTCGTATTCGCCGTGTGCCTGGAGTCGATCGTCCATCAGATCGTCCTGAAGGGCCCCCACGGTGCGGTCATTCAGGGAACGCCCCTTTATTATGCCCTCTACGGCGGCCTGATGGCGGGTCTGTTTGAAGAGACCGGGCGCTTCCTGTCGATGAAGTTCCTGATGAAGAAAGACCCGTCGAAGGTGCTGCCGGGTATCGCCTATGGCGCCGGTCACGGCGGTATGGAAGTGATCCTGCTGTTTGCCTTCTCGATGGTCTCCTCGCTGGTGATGGCCCTGATGATCAACGCCGGACAGATGGATGCCCTGATGGCCAAGGCTCCCGCCGAGGCGCAGGCCCAGCTCGAAGCCCAGATCTCGCAGCTGGAGACGACCGCTCCGGCGACGCTCCTGCTCGGCATCTGGGAGAGAGTTTCGGCAATGATCCTTCACCTGTCGCTGTCCGTCCTCGTCTGGGTGGCGGTCCGGAAAGGCGGGAAATGGTTCTGGCTCTTCCCTGCCGCGATCCTGCTGCACGCGCTGGTGGACGGCACTACCGTGATGATGGCAAAATCAGCCGGAATGGTGGCCCTGGAACTCATTATCACGTGCGAAGCCATAGCGGTCGCGGCCATCGCCTGGATGGTGGCTAAAAAAGCATCAGACTCACGTGCTTGATCTTTTCTCGGTTGTAGGTGTAGGTGATGCTTACGGTGCCGTCCCGGCGGCCGATTATCGCCGGGTAGCTGAACTCCCCTGCCGGCTGGTCTTCCAGAAGAAGGAGGGTGCGCCAGTCTTTGCCGTCGTATGATCCCAGCAAGGCCAGTTTGTTACGGCCTTCCTGAACGGGATTGCACACCAGCAGCCGCAGGCCGCTTTTCAGCACCAGACCGTCGATGCCGGAGTTGTTGTTCGGCAGCGTGCTTGCCTGCAGCGGCATCCAGGTCCGGCCGAGATCATCGGACCGGGATGTCGCCAGGACCCCTTCCTGGGTGCGGCATAGCATTTCCAGCCGGCCTTTGTAAAAGAACAGGGCGGGCTGGATGGCGTTGAACCCATTGTTGTCGATGGCTGTGATCCGCCATCCGGAAAGGTCTTTTGCCGAGCTCTCGATGAATACCTTCCAGTTGTCCGGTGTGAATTCCACGCTGCTGGGATAAAGGATCCTCCCGTCGGGCAGGGCCAGCGGCTTGTTTTTGATCGGGCCGAGCATCCCTTCCGGCAAGGGTACGCTTTCTGTCCAGGTGCGCCCCTCATCGGAAGAGGTTTTGTATTCAGCCCACCACTCGCGCGGATTGGGGCCGACTTTGTAGAACAAGGCGATCCGTCCGTCCGCGAGTCGGAAAAGAACAGGATTCCAACAAGGATAGCGAAGCGTATCCGAAACGACCCCGTCGGCTACCTTTTCCGGTGCGGACCAGGTCGAGCCGTCGTAGGAAGCGCAATAGATGCTCACGTCCGGATGGCTCTCGTAACTGCCGCCGAACCACGCCGCCAGGAGTCCGTCTTTCGTCTCCACCAGCGTGGAGGCGTGGCAGGAAGGAAAGGCGGCCGATTCATAGATGAACTCCGACGAAATCACCTGTACGGATATCCGATCCAGGGATTTCACCCCCGTACAGGATGTCCACAAGGCCAGCAGCGACAACAGGATGATCCTTCTCAAAATCCTGCGCCTATTTGCGGTAGTAGATCTCGCGCTGGGTGCTGCCGATGATACGGTCGCCGAGGCGGTTGTAGCGGACAAGCCAGTTCCCGTTCTCGTCCAGGTGCGGGTAGGAATAGGTGAAGGTCAGGGTATCCCCCTGCGGATGGTATTCCGTCTGGCGGATCAGCCTTCCGTCCCCGTCGTATTCGCGCACGGCGTCGAGCACCACCGTCCCTGCGGAATAGTTCTTCTGCCGGGTCAGACGGCCGGTTTCGTCGAACCAGGCTTCACCCAGCAGCTCGCCCGCCGCGTTTTTGGCGCAATAGTGAAGTCCGTCATAGAACATCTCGACGGTCCCGTCCGTGTCGGAGTCCCATTTGACGTAATTGTCCTTGCGGGAGACCACGTGCTTTTCGGAGCGGGTGTCGGGGTATGTCTCGGTTTTCTCCCGGACGAGAAGATCCCTTCTGTAACGGTCCGTGACCGTGAGCACGCAGACACCGTCCTGGCCGTATTCTTCATAGCGGACCTGATGCCCCCGCTTGTCGAAATATGTGATGCCGAGCCGGTTGATTTCCTGCTCCTTGATCGCGCCGACGTCGCCCTTCAGTCCGTCATATTTGAGGGTGGGCACGGAAATGCCGCTCCCTTGGCTGCACGCCGCCAGGATAAGAAGCCCCGGCAGCAGGATGGTTTTCATTTTCATAGGCGCAAATTTACACATTTTGTCGTATATTTGATGAACCGTGTGGACACAAACCATTATCATATGATGTTACGCAAACTATTACCTCTGTTCCTGGCCCTGGCTGTCAGCCTGACTGCCGGCGCCAAGCACTATGACTATCCTTTCCAGAACCCGAAGCTGTCGGTCGACAAACGGGTGGAAGACCTTCTGTCCCGGCTCACGCCCGAGGAGAAGATCGGCCTGATGATGAACGGCTCGGTGTCGGTGGACCGGCTGGACATCCCGGCCTACAACTGGTGGAACGAAGCCTGCCACGGCATCTGCTATGACGACGTGACGGTGTTCCCGCAGGTGATCGCCCTCGGCGCCACCTTCGACGCCGACCAGCAGTATGAGATTTATACGGCCGTCTCGGACGAGGCCCGCGCCGTCTGGAACACCACGGACCACCACGTCCTGGGCGTCACCCAGCCGAACGGCAACATCTGGCACCAGGGCCTGTCGTTCTGGTGCCCCAACGTCAACATTTTCCGCGATCCCCGTTGGGGGCGCGGCCAGGAGACGCCCGGCGAAGATCCGTACCTCAACGCCGTGATGGGCACCCAGACCGTGAAGGCGATGCAGGGCGACAACAAGAAATATCTCAAACTGCACGCCTGCGCCAAGCATTATGCCGTGCACAGCGGCCCCGAGCCGCTGCGTCACCAGTTCGACGTCAGCGTGTCGATGCGCGACCTCTGGGAGACGTATCTGCCCGCCTTCAAGATGATCGTCGAGGACGGCAACGTGCAGGAGGTGATGTGCGCCTACCATCGCTATGAGGGAGAGCCCTGCTGCGCGAGCGACCGCCTGCTGCAGGAGATCCTGCGCGACAAGTGGGGCTTCAGCGGCATCGTCGTGTCCGACTGCGGCGCGGTCGCCGACTTCTTCCGTCCGAACAACCACGGCACGCATCCGGACGTGGCCAGCGCCTCTGCCGACGCCGTGCTCTCCGGCACGGACGTTGAGTGCGGCACGAGTTACCGTTCGCTCGTCGACGCCATCGCCAAGGGCCTGATCTCCGAGGCGGACATCGACGTGAGCGTGAGACGCATCCTGCGCTCCCGTTTCCAGCTCGGCATGTTCGATCCGGCCGGTAAGCTCCCCTGGGCCAAACTGGGCCTGAGCGACCTCAGCAGCCCTGCCCACACGGCGCTGGCCGCCAAAGCCGCCCACGAAGCCATCGTGCTGCTGAAGAACAGCAACAATACCTTGCCGCTGAGCAAGACCGGCACCATCGCCGTGGTCGGTCCGAACGCCGACGACGCCCGTGTGATCCTGGGCAACTACAACGGCTACCCCACCGCCGCGAACACCCGCACCATCGTGCAGGCCATCCGTGAAGCCGCCCCCGGCGCCACGATCCTCTACGAGAAGGGCTGCGACCTGACGGAGCCGTACATTACCACGCATTACGTGTCCCGCATCAATGGCGGAAAGGGCCTCCACGCCGAGTATTTCAACGGCACCGAGTTCGGCGGCGGCGTGGTCGCGACCGTGGACTACAACCAGCCGCTGACGCTGAACACCACCTCCCCCGCCCTGGCGCACGAGGATTGCGCCTGGACCGAAGGGCTGAACCTGACGGACTTCTCCGCCCGCTACAGCGGCTCCTTCACCGCCGACTACACCGGCGAGATGATCTATTCCGTGCGCGGCAGCGGCAAGTACACCTTCAAGGTGAACGGAGAGACGGTCGCCGAGCAGGCCGGCGCTCCGGCTTTCGGAGGCTTCTTCGGTGGCGGATTCGGCCGCGGTATGGCGCCGAAGACCTTCCCTGTCGAAGCGGGCAAGACCTATCAGATCGAGATCGTGCTCTCGCAGCCCGAGGCCCGCAGCGCTTCCTTCTCGTTCGACATCTACAGCCGCCAGCCGGCGGAGTTTGCTCCGGTGATCGAGCGCATCAAGGACGCCGACGTGATCGTGATGGTCAGCGGCATTTCCTCCGACGTGGAGGGCGAGGGTCACGACCGCTCCAGCATCGAGCTTCCGGAAGTCCAGCAGCAGCTGCTCGCGGCCCTCGACGCGACCGGCAAACCGGTCGTCGTCGTGAACGTGTCGGGCGGCGCCATCGCTTTCGGCAATGTGGAGAGCCGCTACGATGCACTCATCCAGGCGTGGTACGGCGGTCAGGCCTGCGGCCAGGCCGTCGCAGACGTGCTCTTCGGCGACTACAATCCCGCCGGGCGCCTGCCGGTCACCTTCTACGCTTCGACCGAACAGCTGCCTGATTTCCAGGACTATTCGATGCAGAACCGCACCTACCGCTACTTCCAGGGCAAGCCCCTGTACGCCTTCGGCTACGGCCTGAGCTACACGAGCTTCAGTTATGGGAAGGGCAAGCTGAGCGGCGCCCCCGGCAAGAAGCTGACGCTGAGCGTCCCGGTGACCAATACGGGCGCGCGCGACGGCGAGGAAGTGGTCCAGGTGTATGTCAAGGCCCTCGACGATCCGGGTGCTCCGATCAAGGCGCTGAAGGGATTCAAGCGCGTGAAGATCGCCTCCGGCAAGACGCAGACCGTCAAGGTGGCGATCAGCCCCGATGCCTTCGACTTCTACGACGCGTCGATCGACGAGCTGTCACGCAAGAGCGGCCGCTACCAGATCCTCTACGGATGCTCCTCCCGCGACGAGGACCTCCAGGCACTGGAGATCAACATCTAGTCTGCAGTAAAAGGCGAATTGAAAAGCGGTGGCCGTTCCGGTCACCGCTTCCATTTTCCTTCGACGAGCCGCCGGGCGATGGAGCCCGGCCGCGGCAGGGGCGGCAGCGCATCGCGCCGGAACCAGCGCGCGTCGGCGATCTCGGAAGGCTGGATGCGGATCTCGCCGCTCTTCCACTCGGCCTCGAAGGCGACCATCAACTGGTCCGGGAAAGGCCAGCCCTGGCTGCCCACGTAGCGGATGTCGTCGACCTCGAGCCCCGTCTCCTCGCGCACTTCGCGCCGCAGGGCCTGTTCGAGGGTCTCCCCCATCTCGACGAATCCCGCCAGGCAGGCGTAGACTCCCAGGCGGTCCTTGGCGTTGCGCAGGAGCAGGATCTCTTCTCCCCGGCTGACGAGGGTGATGATGCAGGGCTCGATGCGCGGGAAAAGCAGCCGGCCGCAGGCGGGGCACTCCAGCGCATCTTCCACGGCGTGCAGCCGGAGGGGCTGCCCGCAGCTCGGGCAGAAACGGGTCGCGGCGCGCCAGGAGCACAGGCCTTTCAGGCGCGCAAGACGGGCGTTTTCCAGATCGTCGTGCGCATAAAAATAGGAAGGGACCGGCTCGAAGCGGCAGTCCCCCGGCAGGGACGCGTCTGGGCTCAGTATGGCACCGATGCAGCCTGTGCGCGGGTCCTCGATGACCGTCCGGGCATAATCACAAAGGCAGGAGGCGGCTCCCTCTGCTCGAGCGGCGTCGCCTCCTCCGGTCACCAGGACCTCACGGTCCCGGAAAAAATATGTCTGCTTCCCTTCCCAGGAAGATACGCGGTCGAGAAGCGCCATCAGATCAGATCAATGCCAGGGATCGTCCTCGGCCGGTGTACGGATGTCGCTCAGGCACTGGACCTCGTTGAGGAACCACTCGCCGGTGCTGGCCTTCTTGCGAAGCTTGATGGTACGCGGGTTGTCCGCGCCGCCCGAACGCACGTAGATCGCGGCCCATCCGTCATTCTGGAAGGTGTACGGATTGCTGACCGGGGTGAACTTATAAGGCCTGCTGGGCTGATAATTGTTGTTCGGCGTGGCGCCGGAGAAATAGGAACGGGGCTTGTACGTCTTACCCTGCAGACGCTCCTTGATGAACGATTTCTCGTACTCGGAAAGGGGATCCGGACCCTTCAGCCAGTTGAGCATCTCGAAGCAATCCTCGGGGCTGGTCTCGTAGCGGCAGAGAGCGGCGATGGTCAGTGCGGCGACGCCGTACGGATCCTTCAGGTTGGCTTCCGGCCGGGCCTTGAGCTCGGACAGGTTCTGCGGCAGGCTGTTGAACGTGTAGGTCTTGATGCCGCCGCCGTTAAGCAGGGAGCTCAGGATGCTGCAGCCGCTGAACAGCATCACGGCTACCAGAAGGGACAGAATGATGGATAAACGTTTCATAACTATTATTGGGTTGTACAGTCCAGCGTTTTGGGCAAGACAAATATAAGAAAAAACTTATATATTTGCACCAACAAAACCATCGAAGATGAAAAAGATCCTTATGCTCCTGCTCGCTTCCCTGCTTCTGATGACGGGGATCGAGGCCCGCGCCCAGCGCATCGAGAACGGCTCCCACAGCACGATCGGTTACATCAATTCCGACGGGCGCGTGGAGAACGGTTCGCACAGCACGATAGGCTATTTCAGCGACAGCCGCTTCGAGAACGGTTCGCACAGCACCATCGGATATTACAGCAGCGGCCGCTTCGAGAACGGCTCCCACAGCACGATCGGTTATCTGAGCAGCGGCCGTGTGGAGAACGGTTCGCACAGCACCATCGGCTATATCAGCAACGGGCGCGTGGAGAACGGCTCCCACAGCACGATCGGGTATTACCCGTCCAACGTCAAGACCGAGTGGGTGGCCTTCTTCTTTTTCTTTATGAACCGTTAGCGCGCAAGCGACGGGAAAACAAATAAAACCGGCCCTCGCGGGTCGGTTTTATTTGTGTCAGGGACCTTCCTACTCCTTCGCGAGGCACTTCCACACCAGGGCGGACAGGGCGGCGCCGGCGAGCGGGGCCACGAAGAACACCCAGACGTTGGCAAGCGCTTCACCGCCGGCGAAGAGGGCCGGGCCGAGGGAACGGGCCGGGTTCACGGAGGTGCCGGTCAGGTTGATGCACACGAGGTGAACGAGGATGAGGGTGAGACCGATGGCGAGGCCCGCAGGCTTGCCGGCGCCCAGTTTCTCATCCGTGGCGCCGAGCACCACCAGCACGAAGATGAAGGTGGCGATGAACTCGACGAGCAGCGCTCCGCCCACGCCGCCTGCATTGGCCACACCGTTGGTGCCGAGGCCGCCGGTCAGATCCGGAGCGGCGACGACCTTGGTGAGGAGCAGCAGGATGGCACCGGCGACGATACCGCCGACGATCTGGCCCACCCAGTAGCCGCAGGCATCCTTCCAGCTCATACGGCCGGAAAGGGCGACGGCAAAGGTGATGGCCGGGTTGATGTGGCAGCCGGAGATGTTGCCGATCGTGTACGCCATTGCGACCACGGTCAGACCGAAGGCGATGGCGGTGCCGACGACACCGGCCGGCTCGGCGCAGCCGACGAACATCGCGGTGCCGCAGCCCAGAAGCGTCAGAACGAAGGTTCCGATGCATTCAGCAAAGTACTTTTTCATCTTGAATGTGGTTTAAAGGTTTTGTTTAGCGATGCTAATTTATAAAAAATCCCCGATTATTGCTATATTTACACGACAGAAATTAAACTCAACCACGATATGTACGACGCTACCCACGGGCTTTATGTCGCCCACGGCCCCAACGGCCCCATTTCCATCATCGGCAAGATGGCCAACCGCCACGGACTCATCGCCGGCGCGACCGGCACAGGAAAGACCGTCACCCTGCAGGTCATGGCGGAATCGTTCAGCCAGGCGGGCGTGCCCTGCTTCATGGCAGATATGAAGGGAGACCTGTCCGGCATTAGCCAGGCCGGCCGCCTGAGCGGCTTCATCGAGAAGCGCCTGCCCGAGTTCGGGATCGAGAATCCGCAGTTCGCGGGCTGCCCGACCCGTTTCTACGATGTCTATGGCGAGCAGGGCCATCCGATGCGCACCACCATCTCCAATATGGGCCCGCAGCTGCTCAGCCGCCTGCTCGGCCTGACCGAGGTACAGACCGGCGTGATGGACGTCATCTTCCGCGTCGCGGACGACCGGGGGCTGCTGCTCCTCGACCTGAAGGACCTGCGTTCGATGCTCAACTACGTCTCCGAGCATTCGTCGGAATACACGCAGCGCTACGGCAGCGTGTCCGCGCTCAGCGTGGGCGCCATCCAGCGGGCGCTGCTGTCGCTGGAGAACCAGGGCGCCGACAAGTTCTTCGGCGAGCCGGCCTTCGACATCCAGGACCTCTTCGCGCACGATGCCGGCGGCCGCGGCGTGATGAGCGTGCTGGCCGCCGACAAGCTGATGATGAATCCGAAGCTGTATTCGACCTTCCTGCTGTGGCTGCTGTCCGACATCTATGCCCAGATGCCGGAAGTGGGCGACCTGGACCTGCCGAAGCTGGTGTTCTTCTTCGACGAGGCGCATACCCTCTTCACCGACACCTCCCCCGCTCTCGTGAGCAAGATCGAGCAGGTGGTCCGCCTGATCCGAAGCAAGGGCATCGGCGTCTACTTCATCACGCAGAATCCCGCCGACATTCCCGACAGCATCCTCGGACAGCTGGGCAACCGTGTCCAGCACGCCCTGCGCGCCTATACGCCGAAGGACCAGAAGGGCGTCAAGGCGGCCGCGGAGACCTTCCGCGCCAATCCGGCCTTCAGGACGGAGGACGCCATCATGAACCTCGAGACCGGCGAGGGGCTCGTCAGCTTCCTCGACGCGAAGGGCGCCCCGAGCATCGTGGAGCGCGCGAAGGTCCTCTTCCCGCTCAGCCAGATCGGCCCCATCACGGAGGGCCAGCGGCTGGACATCAACAACGCCTCCCCCGTGCGCGGCAAGTATGACCATATGATCGACCGCGAGTCCGCCTTCGAAATCCTGCTCGCCGACCAGAAGCGGGCCGAGGAGGAGCAGGCGCGCCAGCAGGAGGAGGTCGAGCGGCAGAAAGCCGAGTCGCTCCGTCAGAAGGAGGCTGCCCGCAGCAAGCCGGAATACCAGGAGCCGCGCGAAGCCGCCAAGGCCACCCAGAAGAAGTCCAAGGCCAAGAAGACCATCGCCGGCACCGTCGCCGCAGCTGCCGCCACGGCGGTGATCTCGACCGTGTCGCGCAGCGCCGGCACGGCCGCGGCGAACGCCATCACGGGCAAGAAGACCAAGTCCACCAAGAGCACGGCGGAGAAGGCGATCGGCAACGCCACGTCCAGCGCCATCCGCGCCCTGACCCGCAGCGTCCTCGGAAACTTGATCAAGTAGATTGAAACATCCTTCTTTACTCCTGTCGGCGGCAGCCCTGCTGCTTGCCCTTGTTTCCTGCGGTCCGCGGGGCGTTATCAGCGTCGGCCCCGTGGAGCTGGAGCCCCCGCCTCCGATCGGATTCTACCCGGAGCTCTACGAAGCGGACACGCTGCAGGTCCGCAGCGGTGACAATTTCAGCTCGCTGCTGCACCGCCTCGGTCTGGGTCCTCAGGAAAGCTATGAGCTTGTCCAGCGCTGCGACTCCGTCTTCGACGTGCGCCGGCTCCGGGTCGGAAACATTCTCCGGGCATATTACGAGGCGGACAGCCTGCGCTATGTGGTCTACGAACAGGACCGCGTGCGCTCCACGGTGTTCCGCTGCTTCGATTCGCTCTCGGTCTGGAATGTGGACAAGCCGGTGGAGCACCAGCGGAGGATGACCGACGTGACCATCACCCGTTCGCTGTGGAATGATATGATTGCCGCCGGGGGCTCGCCCGAGCTGATCATGACCCTGGCGGACATCTACCAGTGGAGCGTCAATTTCTTCGCGCTGCAGGACGGTGACCGTTTCCGGATGATCTACGACCAGAGCGTCTGCGAAGGCGAGGTCGTGGGGATCGACACGGTGTATTTCTGCCTTTATTCGACGCCCGGCGGCAAGGAGGTCGGCGCGCTGCGCTTCGATACCGGAGAAAGCAGTCGCGGCACCTACTGGGACAAGGGCGGCGAGAGCCTCAAGCGGATGTTCCTCAAGGCACCGCTCAAGTACAACCGCATCAGCAGCGGATTCTCCTATGCCCGCCGGCATCCGGTGACCGGACAGGTCCGGGCCCATACGGCCGTGGACTATGCCGCCCCGACCGGAACGCCGGTCCACGCCATCGGCGACGGCACGGTGATGCGTATCGGCTGGGACGGCGGTGGCGGCGGCAACCGCATCCGCCTCAAGCACGCCCAGGGCTACGAGACCAGCTATATGCATCTGTCGAAGTTCGCGCCCGGACTCAAGGTAGGCAGCCGCGTCAGCCAGGGAGACCTCATCGGCTATGTCGGCTCCACGGGGATGTCGACGGGCCCGCACCTGGACTTCCGCGTGTTCCAGAACGGCAAGGCCATCGATCCGCTGTCGCTCAACTCCCCCGCCTCGGAGCCGCTCGATGCGAAGTATCTGGAGGAGTTCAACGCGCTGTATGACAAGTATCTGGAAGAATTGAAGGGGGACGATGAATAATATGGAGATCAGACCTGTCGCCGTTTTCCGGTCGCCGCTGCCGGAGAAGTTCGGCGTGCCGCGCCAGGCAGGCCTCGCGGAGTCGCTCCGCGGGACGGTCGTGCTGGAGCCGGAGTTCCGCGCTCCGGAGGCGCTGCGCGGCCTCGAAGGCTTCGACTACCTGTGGCTGATCTGGGGATTTCATCTGAATAAGGAAAATGCAGGCGAAGGCCTGACCGTACGTCCGCCGCGCCTGGGCGGCGAAGAACGCGTGGGCGTGTTCGCTTCCCGATCTCCCTACCGTCCCAATCCGCTGGGACTCAGTTCCGTGCGCATCGAGCGCGTGGATGCGGAGACCGGACAGATCCACGTGCTCGGCGCCGACCTCGCCGACGGTACGCCCATTTATGACATCAAGCCTTATGTCGAGTATGCCGACAGTCATCGGGGCGTGCGCAGCGGCTTCGTGGACGCTCATCCCTGGAAACCGCTCGAAGTCGTCCTGCCCCGCGGGACCTTCCACAAGCTGGATCCCGACTCGGTCGACGCCCTGCTCGAGATCCTCGCCCAGGATCCCCGCCCACGGTATCAGGACGACCCGGAACGAATTTACGGCCTCCTGTTCGAAGGCCGTAACATCAAATTCCGGGTCGCCGACGGTGTTCTGACGGTTGTCGAAGTAGATGGCCGATCAGGTCGGCCATGACGAACTACCAGTTTTTCCGCTCGAAAGTCCACTGGGGATAGAAACTCTTCTCGTACTCGTCGTTCATGAAGAGCGCGGAGTCGGAGATCTTGCCCTTCAGCTGCCAGTTCATCCACATACGGGCGACGACGGCATAGGCGCCGGCGTGGGCCTCGTAATAGGTGCCGTGGTGGCCGTCAAGGGTGGAAATCTTCACGACGGGGATATTGTCCGCGATGCGGCCCCAGTCGCCGTTGGCATTGTTGAAAGCCACGTCGGCCTTGCCTCCGTTGATGTAGAGCATCGGGGTGTGAAGGTGCGCAAGGGACTTTTTCGAAGCGCCGTTCATCGACATTTCGCCCATGCCGGAGTTGAAGATCATACAGGTCTTGATGCGCGGGTCGTGGGCCACGGACAGCACCTGGGCGCCGCCGCAGGACTGGCCCATCGCGGCGACGTGGTCGAGGTCGATCAGGTGGTAGTATTCGCTCTCCTCATTGATATTCTGGTCGGTCAGCCAGTCGAGGGCTTCCAGCAGCTGCCGGCCGTAGGTGCGGAACGGCTCCACGGTCACGACCGGCTTCTTGTTCTTATTCTTCTTGGCGGCAGCGGCCGCAGCCTTCTCGGCGGCTTCCCGCTCCGCGGCCTGGGCGGCCAGCTCGGCTTCCGTATACGGGGTCAGCCTCTCGCCGTTGCCCATGATGGCCACGGTCTTCGTCTCCGGATACCAGCCGCGCACGACGCCTTTCCACTGGTTGTAGAAGGCCTCGTCCGGCATATCCATATACGGGCCGATGGCGATGGCGATATAGCCCCAGGACGCGACCTCGCTGAGCAGGCGGCTCATCTCGAGGTTGTTGTTGACACAGGCGCCGTTGGCGTACAGCAACACGGGAATCTTCCCGTTCTCGGCCACATAGGCCTTGAGATTCGCCGGCCGGTAGATGGTGTGTGTCGGCAGGCTCTTGTCGCCGATGACGACGGACTTCCAAGGCCCCGTGCCACCGTTCTCGATGACCTGGGACTGCTCGGTCTGCGCAAAGCAGAGTACGCCGGCGGCGAGCGCCGCGGCTAAAGCAAGGAGTTTCTTGGCAATCATAAGTGGTATTAGTTTTATTTTGAATGTGTTACGACTGTAGGGCTTTGAAGCCTTTGTAGAGAGAGTCGACCAGGTCGCGGCTGCTGTAGGCCTCGGCGGTGCATTCCGCCGTCAGGCAGTCGCCGGCGTAGCCGTGTATCCATACGCCAAGCTTCGCCGCATCCACGGCAGAATACCCCCTTGCCATCAATCCGCCGATAAGGCCCGTCAGCACGTCGCCGCTACCACCTTTGGCCAGACCGGGGTTGCCGGTGGTGTTTAC
>JAFZBH010000003.1 GCA_017561865.1 Bacteroidales bacterium
AAAAGCCGTCCGGCCCGACGAGTTTGATCCGCTCGCGGAAATCCACCAGATGGGGCGAAGTATACAGCCCCACGCGCAGGCCCGTCCCGGCGAGGGCCGTGCGCAGGTTGGCCGCCTGGCAGGGGCCGGTCAGGTCCGTCTCAAAAGGCTCGGTTTCAAAGTCTTCCGCAAAGAACAGCGGGCAGGGGACCACGCTGGCGCGGGCTTCGAAGACGGGCGCCGTCTCGTCGTCGCGCTCCCCGCAGAGGGCGGGTACGCCGGGTTTGAAGATGCCGGCCTTTTCGGCGGCGATGGCCCCGCGCGTGTCCCCGAGCAGGGCACAGTGGTCCAGACCGATGCTGGTGACGATGGAAAGCTCGGGGGTGATGATGTTGGTGCTGTCGAGCCGTCCGCCCAGGCCGACTTCGATCACGGCGAGGTCCACCTGCTGCCGGGCGAACCAGTCGAAGGCCATCCCGGTCGTGATCTCGAAGAAGGAGAGTCCCTCCAGGGGCGTCTGCGTCAGGAAACGGAACACCTCTTCCCGGGGAATCAACGAAAAGCCGTCCGGCCCGACGAGTTTGATCCGCTCGCGGAAATCCACCAGATGGGGCGAAGTATACAGCCCCACGCGCAGGCCCGTCCCGGCGAGGGCCGCGGCGAGCATCGAACAGACGGATCCCTTGCCGTTCGTCCCGGCGACGTGAATGGAGCGGAATTGCCGCGAGGGATGCCCCAGGGCGGCATCCAGGGCCAGCATTCCCGCCAGCCCGGGCTTGTAGGCGCCGGGCTGGAAACCTGTGTTCTGGACGCTGGGATGGCGCTCGAACAGCTCCTCCAGCAGGCGGTCGTAGGAATCTTCCGTGTAAATCATAGTTGCAACTGAATCCAAATTTAATTAAATTTACACGATTTTATTACCGGATGGCTGAAAAAACATCAGCATTGCACGCGATCTACGTGATCGACGGAGTGCAGGAGGAATACACTCCCGCCCAGCTTCTCGATGCCGTGACGGAGAGCGAGGGGCGGCATTCGCTGCCCGTTCCCTCGGAGACGGTTTCCGTGGACGAGAAACTGGATCCGGTGTTCCGGGGTTTCGACCTCGACACGGACCGCTTCGATGCTTTCCTGGAGGCAGTCTGCGCCGCGCAGAAGCGGGTGCCGGCCGCCGCGGCGGACGTGTATACGCGGGTGAGGGTGGCGACGGCGCTGATCGACGTGCTTTGGCGCACCGGCCGTTTCCGCCACGGCGACCAGCGGCTGGAAGCATCCTGGCGCTGGAACGAAGCGCCGGTGGGCGCCCGGGCGGCCTTCTACGATTCCGTCCGCGCAGCGGCGGATTATGTGGACGCCCTCGGCCTGAAGTTCAGTTCCTACCGCTATGCCCGGACGGCCGGGGAGTCGGAGCTCGTCCTGCGCACCCGCATCGCCCGCGAAGCGGAAGAGGAGGACTACGGATTCGTCAGCGAGCCCTTCAGCTCGGACCATCCGACGCTCGGCACGCGCCGGAGCATCCCCGCTACGCTGGCCCCCGACCCGCAGAGCTGGGTGGTGTACATCCCCTTCGACACCTCGGACTACCGCCTGGGCGGCTCGTTGCTGGCCCAGACGCTCGAAGTGGGGGGCGGCCCCTGCCCGCAGGTCACGGACGCCGACTATTTCCTGGACTGCTATGAAGTGGTGCGGGAGCTGGTCGAGGACGGCATCCTGCTGTCCGGGGCCACGGTGGGCGAGGGCGGCCTGCTCCGGACGGTCCGGCAGATGGCCGTCGGCTCGGGCCTGGGCGTGGACCTGTCCGACGTGATGCGGGCCTACCAGGAGAGCAGCGCGCTGCGGATCCTGTTCGCGGAGGTCCCGGGCGTGGTGGTGCAGATCCAGGACGCCGACTTCGACTACCTGGACGCCGAACTGCTGCTGCAGGACGTCGCCTTCTTCCCGCTGGGACACCCCGAGCCGGGAGGAAAGGACATACGCGTGAAGGCTTCGGCCAAATCCGGCATACAGACCATATTGGAATCCCTGATGCAGAACGCGGAAGGGGAAGACTGACCACATAACGCTTTTATGGGAAAACCAAAGATTTTCGTGCTCGACACCAATGTCATCCTGCACGACCACAAGGCTATCCGGACCTTCCGGGACAACAATCTCGTGATCCCGATCGCCGTGATCGAGGAGGTGGACAAGTTCAAGAAGGGGACCGACACCCTTTCTTACAACGCGCGCGGGTTCATGCGCGACCTCGACAAAATCACCAGCGGGAAGAATTTCGGCGCGGGCGGCCTGCCGATCGGCAAGAACCTGGGCTGGATCAAGGTCGAGCCGAACCATCCCTTCGAAGGGGAGTACGCCGACTTCTTCAAGGACGACATTCCCGACCACCGCATCCTTTCCACCGCGATGTGGATCCGGGACCACAATCCGGGCACCTTCGTGGCGCTCGTCACCAAGGACATCAACCTCAGGATGAAGGCCAAGGCCATCGGGATGGCGGTCCAGGACTACCTGACCGACCGGGTGCAGGACGATCACATCGAGGAGGCCCAGCGGGAAGTCCGGGTGATGGATGCGCCGAACGACGTCCTCCAGGACCTCTGTTACAGTTCCGGGAACAGCGTCGAATGGGAGCGGGTCCAGAAAACCCGCCCGAAGCCGAACCAGATGTTCAAGTTCCAGTGGGAAGGGGCCGGCGGCGAAATCGTCTGCGCCCGTTTCGACGCGCCGCGCGACCGCATCGTGCTCGTGAAGGCGCACGCCGCCTACGGCATCCGTCCGCGCAACGACGAGCAGAAGTTCGCCCTGGACGCGCTGCTCAATCCGGCCGTGGAACTCGTCTCGCTGACCGGCGGCGCCGGCACGGGAAAGACCCTGCTCGCCCTGGCCGCCGCCCTGGACCAGGAGGGGGACTACGAACAGATCTTCCTGTCGCGCCCGACCGTGGTCCTGGGGAACCAGGACATCGGCTACCTGCCCGGCGACCAGAAGCAGAAGATGAGTCCCTTCCTGCAGCCGCTGATGGACAACCTCAACGTCATCAAGCACCAGTTCCGCGCGTCCTCGCGCGAGGCGCAGCGCATCGACGCGATGCTGACGCAGGAAAAACTGATCATCGAGCCGCTGGCCTACATCCGCGGCCGGAGCCTGGGCAGGTGCTTCTTCATCATCGACGAGGCGCAGAACCTGACCCCGCACGAGATGAAGACCATCATCACCCGCGCGGGAGAAGGGACCAAGATGGTCTTCACGGGCGACATCTTCCAGATCGACCAGCCTTACCTGGACCAGTGGTCCAACGGCCTGACGCACCTGGGCGAGAAGATGTACGGCCAGGCGCTGTTCCAGCACGTGTTCCTGCGCAAGGGCGAGCGGAGCGAACTGTCCGAACTTGCCGCAAAATTGCTATGATGATTAAAATATGAAGAAAATGTAGTAAATTCGCGTCGCGAAATCTAATTATCACACTTATACCGTATGTTCGAAATGAAAAAACGTGTCTATCGCTTCGGTGGAAAGACCGCCGAAGGCGATGGGTCCATGCGTGAGCTCCTGGGAGGAAAGGGAGCCAACCTGGCCGAGATGAGCAAGCTCGGCATGCCGGTTCCGGCAGGTTTTACCATCACCACTGAATGCTGCGCCGAGTATTATCAGCTCGGCGGCGGGTACACCGAGGAGCTCAAGATGGAGGTCCGCGGTGCGCTGAACGCCACGGAAGCCCTGATGGGCAAGAAGTTCGGCGATCCGAACGATCCGCTCCTCGTGAGCTGCCGCTCCGGCGCCCGCTCCTCGATGCCGGGTATGATGGACACCATCCTCAACATCGGTCTTTGCTCCGCCACCATTCCGGGTATGATCAAGAAGACCGGCAACCCGCGTTTCGTCTATGACGCCTACCGCCGTCTGATCATGATGTATTCGGACGTCGTGATGGAGAAGGCCGAGGGGATCGAGCCCGCCGACGGGCAGGGCATCCGCCAGCAGCTGGACCGTATGATGGCCGAACTGAAGGAGAAGAAGGGTTACGCTTCCGATACCGAGATCACGGCCGATGAGCTGAAGGATCTCTGCGACAAGTTCAAGAAGAAAGTGAAGGAAGTGCTCGGCGTCGAGTTCCCCGACACGGCCCAGGATCAGCTCTGGGGCTCCATCGGCGGCGTCTTCAAGTCCTGGAACGGCAAGCGTGCCATCGCTTACCGCCGCATCGAGAAGATTCCCGATGACTGGGGCACGGCCGTCAACGTGCAGTCGATGGTCTTCGGCAATATGGGTGATACTTCCGCCACCGGCGTGGCTTTCTCCCGCAACCCGGCGAACGGCGACAACCGTTTCTACGGCGAGTGGCTGATCAACGCCCAGGGCGAGGACGTGGTCGCGGGCATCCGCACCCCGAACCCGCTCAACGAAGCCACCAAGAACGACCACAACCGCAACCTCGAGTCCCTCGAGAAGGCGATGCCGAAGGTCTATGACGAGCTCGACGGCATCCGCAAGCGCCTCGAGAACCACTTCCACGACATGCAGGACATCGAGTTCACCATCCAGGAAGGCACCCTGTGGATGCTGCAGTGCCGTATCGGCAAGCGCACCGGTCTCGCCGCCCTGCAGATGGCGATGGATATGCTCGACGAGGGGATGATCGACGAGAAGACCGCCGTGATGCGGGTCACCCCGGCCCAGCTTGACGAGGTCCTCCACCCGATCCTGAACCCGGCCTCCGAGAAGGGCGCCAAGGTGATCGCCAAGGGTCTGCCCGCTTCTCCGGGCGGAGCCGTGGGCACGCTCGTGTTCACCTCTGAAGCCGCGATGGAAGCCGCTGCCGCCGGCAAGAAGACCATCCTCGTCCGCGAGGAGACCTCCCCGGAGGACATCCAGGGTATGCGCGCCTCCGCCGGCATCCTGACCACCCGCGGCGGTATGACTTCCCACGCGGCCCTCGTGGCACGCGGCTGGGGCAAGTGCTGCATCGTGGGCTGCGAGGCGATGAAGATCAACCTGGAGGACCGCTCCGTCACCTTCGCCGGTGACAAGAAGGTCTACCGGGAGGGCGACTGGTTCTCCCTGAACGGCTCCAAGGGCAACGTCTACGCCAAGCAGATCGATATGATGGACGCCAGCGAGAACCCGACTTTCATCAAGTTCATGAACATCGTGGACAAGTACCGCCGCCTGGGCGTTCGCACCAACGCCGACACGCCGGAGGATGCCATGAAAGCCCTCCAGTTCGGCGCCGAGGGCATCGGCCTCTTCCGCATCGAGCATATGTTCTACGGAAAGAATTCCGACGTGCCCCTGGCCAAGCTTCGCAAGATGATCCTCTGCACCACCGAGGCCGAGCGCAAGGACGCGCTCGCCGAGCTGGAGCCGTTCATCAAGGCTTCCGTCAAGAGCACCCTGAGGGTGATGGATAATAAGCCGGTCGTGTTCCGTCTCCTTGATCCGCCGCTCCACGAGTTCGTTCCGAAGACGAAGGAGAAGACCGACGAGATCGCCAAGGAGCTGGGCATCACCCCCGACGAGGTGTCCCGCCGCGGCGAGAGCCTGCACGAGGTGAACCCGATGATGGGTCTGCGCGGCGTGCGTCTGCACGTGGCCTACCCGCTCATCGCCGAGACCCAGTACCGCGCCATCTTCACGGCCGTCTCCGAGCTGCTGCAGGAGGGTTACCACCCGCAGCCCGAGATCATGATCCCGGTCACGGTCTCCGCCCGCGAGCTGGGCTTCCAGCGCGCGATCTGCGAGCGTATCAAGGCCGAGGTCGAGATCCACGGCGAGATGCTCATCACCTATAAGTTCGGTACGATGATCGAGATCCCGCGCGCGGCCTTGACCGGCGACCGGATGGCCCGTACCGCGGAGTTCTTCTCCTTCGGCACCAACGACCTGACCCAGATGACCTTCGGCTTCTCGCGCGACGACGTGGGCACCTTCATGGGTGACTACCTCGGCCACAAGATCCTCGACGCCGACCCGTTCCAGACGATCGACACCAAGGCGGTCGGCAAGTTGGTCGAGATCGGCATCCAGGGCGGCCGCGCCCGTCGTCCGGAGCTGAAGTGCGGCGTCTGCGGCGAGCACGGCGGTGATCCCGACTCCATCGAGTTCTTCAACAAGATCGGCGTCGACTACGTCAGCTGCTCTCCGTTCCGCGTGCCCATCGCCCGCCTCGCCGCGGCCCAGTCCGCGATCCGTCAGGCGGAGTAACGGCATCCGCCCCCGCAATGAAAACGGCCTCCGGAGCAATCCGGAGGCCGTTTTATCTTAAAGAATCATATCATTTCTTCGTGCCTGTGTCGACGAAGACCTCCACGTTCTCCACGCCGAGCCGCACTTCCAGCCAGCGCCGGATGCGCAGGCGTTCCGCCTCTTTGAGGGGCGTACGGCTCTGCAGGATGGCCACGACGATCTCGCCGGCGGTCCCGCTCTGGGCATCGACCTGCTCGCCGCGCGTCAGGGTCACCTGCTGGATGCCGTCGTACTGGGCGGCCAGTTCGCGGGTCAGCAGGGCGGAAGGAAGTTCGCGGGACTTATAGGACTGGAGTTCCACGGACAGGGAGTCCACGCGTCCGTTCAGGGTCGCGACCTGCTGGTCCCGGCCCTCGATCAGGCTCCGGATGATCTCGGACTCGGTCATCAGCTCGTTCTGGAAGGCGGCGTCCTCGTGGATGATGATCTGGCTGCGGGTGATGCCCTCCTCTTCAGCCTCGAGATAGAATTTCTCGCGGGCGGAGGCGTCCATTTTCTCGCCGGCCATATAGAGGTCCAGCACGGGCGGGCGGGCCTCCACGTCGGTCTTGTAGTCGTAGATGTAGGCCTTGCCGATGTTCTTGTTCTCCAGGACGAGCCGCTGGGCGCTGCGGGTGAAGTTGTTGTCGCGGATCATCTCGATGGCGGTCAGTACGCTCGGCACGAGCAGGATCACCATGATGACGGTAATCCAGCGCGCGCTGCGCTTGCGAAGGGCCTCGTCCGCACCCACGGGGCCGGTGAAGTGCAGGTACTTGACGGTCACGAAGGTGGCCAGGGTGATGAAGACCGTGTTGATGATGAAGAGGTAGAAGGCTCCGAGGATGAACCTCAGTTCCAGGTGGGCGATGCCATAGCCCACGGTGCACAGCGGCGGCATCAGGGCGGTGGCGATGGCCACGCCCGGGATCACCGTGCCGCTCTTCTCCTTGCGGGCGTTCTCCAGGATGCCGGCGAAACCGCCGAACAGGGCGATGAGCACGTCATAGAGGGTCGGGTTGGTGCGCGCGAGCAGTTCGGTCTGATGCTCCATCTGGAGCGGGGAGATGAGGTAGAAAAGCGTCGAGGACAGGATGCTGATCAGCACCATCACGAGGAAATTCTTGAGGGCCTCCTTGACCAGGGCGGTGTCGTTGGTGCCCAGGCCCAGGCCGAAGCCGAGGATGGGCCCCATCACCGGGGAGATGAGCATCGCACCGATGATCACGGGGATGGAATTCAGGTTGAGGCCCACCGAAGCGATGATGATGGCGCAGGCGAGGATGAGGACGTTGGGGCCGCGGAAAGCGATGCCGCTGCGGATGTTGACCGAAGCCGCTTCGGCGTCCACGTGGTCCTTCATGTTGACCAGCGAGCGGAAGAAATGCGTAAGCTTGTTCATAAACAACCGTTCTACAAACGGCAAAGATAAGAAAAAAGTTTTTTTTGTATATTTGTAGATACCGACTGAATCAATAACCACAATCCATATGGCAAAGAAAAAGACGAACGGCTATCCCTGGACTTTCTGCTCCCTGGGGGGAGTGGTCCGGGTGAACATCACTTCGGGCGAGGATATCGCCCACCTGGGCGAGCTCGACCAGAAACTCTGGACGGTGCTGAGCTGCCCGACCAAGGACCTGGAGATCGACGAGCGCACCCTGCAGCTGATCGACACCGACGGCGACGGGCGCGTCCGCGCGGCCGAGGTCATCGCGGCGTCGCAGTGGCTGAGCTCCGTGATCAGGGACAAGGATGCCATCCTGAAAGGGGAGAGCACCCTCAGGCTCGACGGCATCAACACCGACTGCGAAGCCGGGCAGAAGCTCTTCGCCTCCGCGAAGCAGATCCTCTCCAACCTCGGGCTCGAAAAGGACGAGATCACGGTGGACGAGGCCTCCGACAGCGTGGCGATTTTCGCGAAGACCCAGTCCAACGGCGACGGCGTGATCACGCCCGCCTCGGCCGACGACGAGACCCTGCGGCCGCTGATCGGCACCATCATCGAAAAGATCGGCTCCGCCGTGGACCGCAGCGGCGAGGCCGGCATCACGGCCGAGCACATCGAGGCGTTCTACGCCGCCCTGTCGGACTATGCCGCCTGGCAGGCGGAAGCCGAGGCCGGAAAGGAGGGCATCTTCCCGTATGGCGACAATACGCCCGCTGCGCTGGCGGCCTGCGAGGCCCTGCAGGACAAGGCGGCCGATTACTTCATGCGCTGCAAGCTCATCCGTTTCGACGACGCCGTGTCCGGAGCGGTCGACATCTCGGCAGAGAAGCTGGGCGAGATCCGCGAGAAGAACCTTGCGACGCAGTCCGAGGAGATTGCGACTTACCCGCTGGCCCGTCCGACCAAAGAGGGCATCCTGCCGTTCGACGGCATCAATCCGGCCTGGCAGGCGGCCTTCGCCGCCGTCAAGGGCCTGGTGCTCGATGCCGCGTTCCCGGGAGCGAAGGGCATCACCGAGGAGCAGTGGACGGGCGTGCTCGCCGGCTTTGACGCGTACAAGGCCTGGATGGGCGCCAAGAAGGGCGAGGCCGTGGAGGCCCTGGGCCTGGACGAGGTGAAGGCCCTGCTCGCGGCCGACCGCAAGGCCGAGCTGCTCGCCCTGGTCGACGCCGACAAGGCGCTCGAGGAGGAAGCCAACTCGATCGACGAGGTGAAGCGCCTGATGCTGTACTACCGCGATTTCGCCAAGCTTCTTCGCAACTATGTGATATTCACGGATTTCTATGGCCGTGAAAAGGGGACCCGCGCCATCTTCGAGGTGGGTAAGCTCTATATCGACGAACGCTGCTGCGACCTCTGCATCAAGGTCACGGATATGGGCGCCCACGGCGATATGCCCAAGCTCAGCGGGATGTTCCTGCTGTACTGCAAGTGCACCTCCAAGGCCAAGGGCGAGACGATGGACATCGTCGCGGTGATGACCGACGGGAAGACGCGCGACCTGCGTCCCGGCAAGAACGGCCTGTTCTACGACCTGGACGGCGGCGATTGGGATGCCGTCATCACGAAGGTCGTGGAAAATCCGATCAGTGTCAAAGAGGCCTTCTGGAGCCCCTACCGCAAGTTCGCGCGTTTCATCTCCGAGCGGATCGACAAGTCCGCGGCCGACAAGGAAAACGCTGCCGTGGCCAAGCTGCAGGGCAGTGCCGGTCCGGGCGCTCCGGCGGCCAAGCAGCCTTTCGACGTCGGGAAGTTCGCAGGCATCGCGGCAGCCATCGGCCTGGCCCTGGCCGGTATCGGCGGTGCGCTGGCCCTGCTGGGCAACGCGGTCCAGAAGATGGCCTGGTGGCATTGGCTGGTCCTCGTCGCGGCCGTGATCCTGATCATTTCCGGTCCTTCCTGCTTCATCGCCTGGCGCAAACTGCGCAGGCGCAACCTCGGACCCGTGCTCAACGCCAACGGCTGGGCCGTCAACTCGATGGTGCTCGTGAACATCCTCTTCGGAAAGACGCTCACCAGCGTGGCGAAGTACCCGAAGGTGAAGCTCGACGACCCGTATAAGAAGAAGACGCCCTGGTGGCGCAAGCTCCTGTGCTGGCTGATCGCCCTGGCGATCATCGCCTTCGGCGTGGGGTACTTCACCAACAACCTGAAGTGGATGGGCATCGAGCGCAAACCCAAGGCCGAGCAGGTGGAGGCGCCGGTGGAGGAAGAAGCCCCGGCCGAACTCGCCGCCGCGGAAGAGCCCGCTGCCGAAGCTGCAGAATAAGGAATGGACAAACCTACGATCTTTTCTCCCCAGCAGGCCAATGTGGGCCTGTTCTGCGACGTGTTTCCGCCCGTGATGGACGGCGTGTCGGTGTGTATGGAGAACTATGCCTACTGGCTGCAGAAGAAGGTGGGCGGCGTGTGCGTGATCACGCCCAACGTCCCGGATGCGGACTACAGCGTGCACGAGTACCAGGTGTTCGATTATTTCTCCGTCCCCGTGCCGATGCGGCATCCTTACGTGACCGGCATCGCGGAGATCGATCCGACCTTTCTGGTGAAGATCGCCACGACGCGCTTCAAGATCCTTCACGCGCACAGTCCTTTCGCCTCCGGAATGGCGGCGATGCGCCTTGCGCGCCTGCAGAAAGTCCCTCTCGTGGCCACCTTCCACTCCAAGTATCGCGACGACTTCGCGCGGGTGCTGCCCAAGCTGGCCGTGGATATGATCGTTGACCAGATCATCGACTTCTACGAGCATGCCGACCTGGTGTGGGTGCCGCAGGAGTCGGTGGTGGACGTGATCCGCGAATACGGCTTCAAGGGCCACGTGGAGGTGATGGACAACGGTTCCGACCTTGTCGCGGACTATCCGGAGCAGTTCTTCGTGGAAGCCCGCCGGCATCTGGGGATCGCCCCGGAGGAGTTCGTGATGCTGTTCGTCGGGCAGCACATCTGGGAGAAGAACCCGCGCCTGGTCATCGAGGGCCTGTCCCGCATCCCCGACATCCCGTTCCGGATGTATTTCGTGGGCGTGGGTTATGCCGCCGAACAGATGAAGCAGCTGGTCAGCGAGAAGGGCCTGGACGGCAAGGTCACCTTCGTCGGGTCCATCACGGACCGGGCGAAGCTGACGGACTATTATGCCGCTTCGGACCTCTTCCTGTTCCCGTCGCTGTACGACAACGCCCCGCTGGTGGTGCGTGAGGCGGCGGCCCTGCACACCCCGGCCGTGATGGCCCGGGGCGCCACGGCCGCCACCATCCTCCGGGACGGGGAGAACGGTTTCCTGGTGGATAACGATCCGGACAAGATGGCCGAGCTGCTGCGCAGCCTGATCCACGACCCGGAGCGTGTGCACCGGGTGGGCGTGCAGGCGTCCAGGACGATCGTCCGTTCGTGGGAGGACTGTGTGGAGGAAGTGCTCGACCGCTACAACGCGCTGCTGCGCAGCCGCGGCCTGCCGCTCATCGAACGTTCAGCGTAGAACGGGCCGAGACGGCCTCTCCCTGCTCGGTCAGCCCTTCGGCGACCACTTCGAAACGTCCGCTGTAGGCGGGCGTTTTGCATTCCACGGTCACGCTCTCGCCCGGGGCGAGGGTCAGCATCGGGTGCCAGTAGATGGTCTGCCGGTAGTCGGGGTATTCGCTGTCCACGCCCGCACAGGTGTAGGCAAGCGGCAGGGAGCAGCCCTGGAAGTCAACGACGCGGACATTGTCCTCAAAGCGCATGTTCGGAAGGGTACCCTTGTACGTGACGAAGTTGGCGATGCCCGAAAAACTGCGGGCGCCCAGGAAATAGTCGTCGGTATAGATGTCGATGCGCTGCACCAGCAGCGGATCATAGGCCAGGAGCCTCTCGTGGTCGAGCACCGGCACGCCGTCGAGCAGGACCAGGGCGCTTCCTGTCGGGAAATAGAAATTGCCCAGATGGTCCGGAATGCAGACCTGTATCTCCCTTTTCCCGTCCACGCGCCGCACGCGCAGCTCCGGGATGAACTCGATGCAGATTTCTTCTATCAGCGGGAAGCGGGTGTAGTCGTCCAGGAGGTAGCGGGTGCACGTGCGTTCGTCGAAGATGCGGTGCATCCGGGCGGGCAGCTCCGCGTACAGGGTGTCTGCATCGAAGGTCTTCTCCAGCTGCATGCCCAGGCCGCGCAGTTCCAGCGCCTCTTTCCAGCCGGCATACAGCGGCAGGGACGGGATGTCCCCGGCAGGCAGGTCCCGGAAGGGACTGGTCAGCTCCAGGTGGCAGATCTGGTCCCGGTCGAGTCCTTCGATCTCGAGAAACATCTCCTGGTCATCGTAGATATTGGAGGTGAAGAAGACGGTCGTCCCGTCGGGTGCAATGGTTTCTGTGTAAAGGTTTTCACCGGTGCCCGGTGAGGAGATGAAGGCGAACTTTCCGGAGAGGGTCTCCATCCTGGCGGCCTCGATGCCGGTGACACGGGCGCGGATGATTTCTCCTTCGTATTCGGGAATGACGCCGGAGTCGAACCCGCGCGCGGCAGGCAGGGTCCTCAGGTCGCGGACGAAGTCGGCGATGTGTTCTCCATCAGGGGCGGGGATGCCGTCGTCGTGGCGGACGCTGAGGCTGATGCTGACCGGCTCCGTGCCGGGGTTGCTGAGGTAGATGCCGGTCGCAGCGGATCGGGTGGCATCCGTCGTGGTAAGCTGCAGGGAGCCCGCCGTCGGGATGACGGGTGAGCGGGGTGCTTCGGAGACGAGCCTGACGCCGCCTTCCGTCCGTTCCTTGCTCAGGATGTTGAAAACGGACACGGTCCGCACGCCCGTCCGGGCATCGAACCCTTCTTCGGATGCGCCGAGCTGCGTGTAGGCGAGCAGGCGGTAGTTGCCGGTGGGCAAGGTGGTGGGCAGGGTCAGGCGTCCGGCTCCGCGTCCGCCGTCGAGGGCGATCTTGGCCGTCTGGACCATTCCCGTCGGGGAATGGACCTCCACATAAGCCGTCTTGCTGAAAGAAGACAGCCGGCCGGTTCCGGCGTCTACGCACCAGGCGGACAGCCAGACGGCGTCTCCGGCCACATAGACGTCGCGGTCGGTGGAAAGGTATACGCGTTCGCGCAGGCGCTCCGCTCCTTGCAGGGAGAGCAAAGGGAGCGACAGAGCGAGAAGGACGATCAGAAACTTCTTCATAACCGTAGATTAATAGTGTCCGGAAGGCCAGCCGTCGGGCCTTTGTTTGGTGCCGCCCTGCTTCCGGCAATCGATACAGATGGAATAAGCCCAGGTGTAGTCGGACGGCGTGGGGGAAGTCGTGTAGATCTCCTCATAGGGAAGGTAGCCCAGCCTCATCAACTCGTTGGCCGCTTTGATATTGCTCGCGGCAATGGTCGAGTCTCCCCGCTCGAAGGGGGGATCCGGCACATAGAAGCCTTCGAGTTCGTTGCTGTAGAACATGCTGGCCTCGGCCGGGACGGCGGCATTCAGATAACCCACCACCTGGACGGAAGGATCTGTCGTGCAGCGGACGTTGCTGGCCATCTCGCTGGGCACGGGGGCGAAAATGGAACCTTGCTCGTGGGTCTTCTGCTGCAGGTTCAGCCAGTAATCATAGGCATCTTCACTCAAGGCTTCCAACTGGACGGTAATCTTGTACAACACCTGCAGACGCTTGTCATTCAGCGGAATGGTGTGGAAGGCCAGTTCTTCGAACCGGTCTTCCGTCTGGTTGACCGTGGAGAAAAGGTTCACGCTGGAGGACGCCACGTCTTTCCAGCAATAGTACATGGTGGGAGAGAGTTTCTGGTAGTAACCTTCCACAAACTCCCTTCCCATTTCATCCCAATGGGAAGGGACATACTCGATACTGGACGGGACGTCGCTGTGATACTCCCAGGTCTCCCTGAAGGTCCAGCGGAAATAATGCGAACCGTGACAGTGCATCGACAGCCCGACCCAGAGTTCCTTGAACTTGTCGTTCTTGCTGTATGTGAGCTCATCTATCGTAGGGGCGGGGCAGGGGGTGAGCCATTCGGATTCGAACTGGTTGAGGGGCGTCCCGTCCTTGGAACAGGTCTCGAAATGCAGGCGGTACCGCTGGGTTGGCGTCATCTGCGACGTGTCGAACCACAGGGAAAAAGTCTTTCCTTCGAGCGGAGTGCCGTCCAGCCGGGAGCCGTCCTCGCTTTCGATATATCCCTGGGCGAAGATGGTGGCAACCTTGTAATTGTCCAGTTTGAAGGGAGCGACGTAGCTGAGCTTCACGACGGAGGTCCCTCCGACGTGGATGTCGCCCTCGACCACCAAGGGGTATTCCCCGCTCCTTTCAATATCTACGTGATACTGATAGATGCAGGCGGAAGAGAGCAGCGCCGCCGCGACAAAGGCCGCTATGTGTGATAACTTGTGATCCATCAGAATTTCAGGTTGAGGTTGAGATAGGGAATGGGGCAGGCGAACACGGACAGCATGTAGCTCTCCCTTCCGTCAAAGAAGATGGAATAGGCGTTCTTGCGGGCCGTGACGTTGTATACTCCGACCGTCCAGGACATATGCGTGAGCCGCTTGAGGTAATGCCCCGGGTCGATGTTCAGGGCAAGGTCCAGGCGGAAGTAGTTCGGAATGCGGTAGGTATTGCGCTGCGAGTAGGCGAGCCACTGCCCGCCGTTGTATTCGAACGTGCCGATGGGCAGGGTGACAGGCCGTCCGGTGGCATAGTCCAGGTTGGCCGACAGGGAATAGCGGTGCGTGAATTTGTAGTTGCCCACCAGCTTGAATTCGTGCGGTTTGTCGTGCGGGGCGTTGTACCACGCGCCGCCGTTGATGGTCGCCACGCCGCGGTCTTCCATCTCGCGCAGCATCGAGCGCGAATAGGAGTAGGACATCCATCCGGTCAGCTTGCCGGAAGTCTTCTTGGCCATCAGCTCCACGCCGTAGGCTTTGCCGTAGGTCTCCACGAGGTCGTCGGCGAGATGGGGATTCATAAGGGTCTGGGCGCCGGATTTGTAGTCCAACTGGTGCGCCGTGTGCTTGTAATAGGCCTCCAGGGTCAGGTCCACGGTGCCGTTCGCCACGGTCCAGTACAGGCCGGAGGCCGCCTGCCAGCCGCTCTGCGGGCGGATGCGGTCGGTGGACAGCTGCCAGGTGTCGATCGGCGAGATGGACGACGTGTTGGAGATGAGGTGGATGTGCTGGCTCATCGTGTTGAAGCCGGCCTTGACGGACAGGTTGTCCCGCAGGGAATACTTGCCCGAGAGACGGAACTCGGGGGTCAGATAGAATTTGGCGGGATTCAGGGCCAGCAGGCCGGACAGGCGTATTCCGCCTTCAAGCGTCAGCTCGGGTGTGACGGTCCAGCTGTCGCTGGCGAACAGGGCCGGCTCGACCGCCTCCTGGTGGTCGAGCGACCAGTTCCTGACCAGGGATTCGCCCGGGTAGAGCGGCGCCATCGCGCCGGGCTGCAGGTTGTAATAAATGGTGTGGAGGCCGAACGAGAGATCGTGGGCGTCCGTGACGGCGTAACGGTAATTCAACTTGAGGAAACCCTGGTTGATCTGCATGTCGACGCTATAGCCGGACAGCTGGTTGTTGCCCAGGCTGTTCTCCAGGCGGGCGCCGTAACGGTCGTAACCGATCGAAGCGGTCCTGTTGAGCCGGCTCGAGAGGCGTCTGCGCCACCTGGCCGAAGCGTTCATATTGAAGTAGCTGAATGCCGGATCGCGCGAGAATTCAAACCCGTCCCGCGACCAGTAGAAATAGCCCTGCAGGGTATTGTTGTCGTTGACCTTGTGCGTGACGGCGGCGTTCACGTCGCTGAAGGAGGCGCGTCCGCCGGCATATTCGCTGGTCTCGGGAAGCAACTTCATCAACCAGTTGGAATAGGTCGTGCGCGCGCCTGCGATGAAGGTGGTCCTGCCCTTGGCCAGCGGGCCTTCGAGGTGGAAACGGCTGGTCAGCAGGCCGATGCCCACCGAGCCGGCGATCTTGTTGACATTTCCTTCGCGGCTGCGGACGTCGAGCACCGAAGAGATCCTCCCGCCGAACTCTGCCGGGATGCTGCTCTTGTAGAGTTCCACCTCGCTGACGATATCCGGGTTGAACGCGGAGAAGATGCCGAACAGGTGCGTGGGGTTGTAGATCGTCCCGTCGTTGAACAGGATGAGGTTCTGGTCCGTCGAGCCGCCGCGTACGTTGAAACCGCTGGAGGCTTCGCCGACGGATTTCACGCCGGGAAGCGTCAGCACGGCCTTGATGATGTCGCCTTCGCCGAAGGCGCTCGGGATCTTGTTGATGACTTCCATCCGCACGCGTTCGATGCCCATCTTGGCGTCGCGGTGGTGCGAGACCGCATCGGCCGAGACCACGGCGCTCGAGAGCGCGAAGACCTTTTCTTTCATCACGACGTCCAACACTCCGTCATCCCAGACCTTGAGGTTGAGGTGCATGTCGTCGAGCGAGTAGCCGCTCAGGTTCAGGATGTTGTCTCCGACGGGCAGGGCCACGCGGTAGAAACCGGCCGCGTCGGTGACCGTATAGGCCCCCGTTTTCTCATCGTAGACCGATACGCCCACGAGGGGTTCGCCGCTGGCTATGTCGCGGACGTGGCCGCTCACATAGACCTTGCCGCGGCGGCCGGCGTTGCTTTCCCCGATCTCGTAGATCTTGTTCTGGAAGGTCACGATGGCGCTCTGCTCGGCGAGGTACTGCTGCAGGCCGCTGTCATCGGTGCCGGAGCGGCCGTCGTCAAAGTAGCCGGACGGCAGGGAGGTGAAGACGGACTTGCTGTGCAGGATGAAGCAGGCGGAGCCGTAGCGGCTGATGATGTAGCCCTTTTCGCGCAGCGCGTCGAAAGCGGCCTCGAGGAATTGCGCCCGCGGAGCGTTGACGGTGAAAGTGGACTGCTCGGCGGCATCCTTGATATAGAAGATGTCGGGTTGGAATTCCCGCCGCAGGAAGTGTACGAGCGAATCCAGCTCCACGCGCTTGAGCTCGAGGGGCTCCTGCGCGAAGAGGCCGCCGCCCAGGCTCAGGGCCGAAAGGATGAGGCAGAGGAGTCTTTTCATTGGGCGGCGATGTTGAGAACCGTTTTGCACAGGACGTCGAAATCCGTGTTCGTCATCTGGCTCCGGGCGGTCCGGACGGCCTTGCGGATTTCCTGTTTGCGGTTCGGGAATTTGCGGATCAGCGTACGCAGGCTCTTGAAGCGGGAGAAATTCCCGTCGGCGTCGCGGAAATAATAGGTGGTCACGTAGGCGAAATGGCGGGTCACATCGGAGCGGTAATTCGGGTCTTCGTAGCCGATGACGCTTCCGTTGACGTTGATGACGGAGGAATCGAGCCGCTTGTACACGTTTTTGTATACCAGTTCCGGTCCCTCGCCGAAGATCTCGTAGAAGCCTTCAGGCAGTGCCTGTCCGGGACCCATCCCTACGAAACGCCGGTCGCCCATCGTGAAGGACGAGGTCAGCGCCGGGGTGAGCGCGACGGCAAACAGACTTTCCTCGAAGCGTACAAGGGCCCTTTGCGCATGGGCGTCGACATTGATGGGGACATTGCGGTAGAGATTGCCTTCGAAGGTGATGTCTCCGCGTTCGAATTCGGGCTTCGACCAATACGGATGCCCGTTTGCGGGGAAAATGTAATGGGCGGCCTGCTGGCCGCGGAACAGGATGGAGCGGTCGCCTGCCGCGTCCTGGAAGGCGCGAAGCTCGTCCGAGCCCTGGGCGCGGGCCGGAAGGATGCTCCCCAGCAATACCAATACACTACTGATAACGGCTATTCTTGATTTTTTCATTGTCAGCGAAGATAGATATAATCGGAATAATAACCAAATGGAACAACGGGACAGTTTGGGAAAAACTGCCCCGTTGTCACGCCAGTTTCGTTGCGATTACCTAACGTCCAGTGCGGCATGCGCCAGGACGGCCTCCCCCTGCGCGGTCAGGCCTTCGGCCACGACTTCAAAGCGCCCGCCGTAGTCGGGCGTCTTGCATTCGATCTCCATCGTCTCTCCAGGGGAGATGGTCAGCAGCGGATGCCAGTAGATCGTCTGCCGGTAGTCGGGATATGCGCGGTCCACGCCTTCACAGGTGTAGGCCGTCGGCAGGGGACAACCCTGGAAGTCGACGATGCGCACGTTGTCCTCGAACTGGATCGAGGGGAGCGTACCCTTGTAGGTGACGAAATTGGCGATGCCGCAGAAAGTGCGCGCCCCGAAGGCGTAGGTCCCGTCGTAGATGTCGATATACCGGACCAGCAGCGGGTCGTAGGAGATAATCTTTTCGTGATCCAGCACCGGGATGCCGTCCAGCAGGAGCAGCGCGCGCCCTTTCGGGAAGGTGATGTGGTCCGTGACATCGTGGTAGCCGATCTGGATCTCGCGCTTCCCCCGGCTGCGCTGCAGGCGGATCTGCGAAATGAATTCGATGAAGAGCTCCTCCATTACCGGGAAGCGGGTGTAGTCGTCGAGGACATAGCGCTCGCAGCGGCGCCGGTCCAGGATGCGGTGCGCCGTGACGGGGATGTCGGAATAGAGCGTGTCCGCATCGAAATTGCGCTCCAGCTGCATCCCCAGGTTGCGCATCTCCAGCGCCGGGGCGTATGCCGCGCTCAACTCCAGCGGGGGGATGTCGCCTGCGTCCAGATTCAGGAAGGGACTGACGATTTCCAGGTGGCAGACGTTGTCCGGATCGGGGTCCTCGATTTCCAGGAACATATTCTGGGACCCGTAGATGTTGGTGGTGAAGAAGGTGGCCGTGCCGTCCGCGTGGATGTCCTCGGTGTAGAGGTTCTCTCCACCGCCGGGCGAGGAGATGAAGGCGTATTTGTCCTGCTGGGCGCGCCGTCCCGCCTCATCCGTGCCCGACACCCGGACGCGGATGACCTCCCCCTCGTATTCGGGGATGACCTGCGGATCGAACCCGCGGGCGGCGGGAAGCTTACGCAGGGCTCCGGTGAAGTCGGTGATGCTCGGCTGGTCGTCCGGGGCGGGAATCCCGTCGTCGTGGCGGACGCCGAGGCTGAAGCGGATGGTCTCGGAGCCGGAATTGCTCAGGCGGATGCGGGTGCTGCCTGACGTGGCGGCATTTTCCGTGCGGATCTGCAGGGAGCCTTCGTCATTCCGATAGGCTTTCTGCCGGGCGTGCGGGATGATCTTCACGCCGTCCGGGATGCGGTCGGTGCCGAGTGTGTTGACCACGGACAGCGTCCGGGCGCCGGTGAGCGGGTCGAACCCTTCTTCCGAGGCCCCCAGCTTGGTGTAGGAGAGCAGGCGGTAGTTGCCGGTGGGCAGGGTGTTGGGAAGGGTCAGGCGTCCGGCTCCGCGTCCGCCCTCGAGGGCGATCTTCGCGGTCTGGACCAGACCTTGCGCCGAATGGATCTCGACGTATGCGATCTTGCTGAATTCCGAGGGCAGGCCGCTGGTCGCGTCCACGCACCAGGCGGACATCCACACGGCGTCGCCCGCCACGTAGACGTCCCGGTCGGTGGCGACGTACACGCGTTCGCGCAGGCGCTCCGCACTCAGCTCTGACGGCGAAAGAAGCAGCCAGAGACAACAGATCAGGAACAGTATGCTATTTCTTCTCATGGCGGTTATTCTGTTGGTTTTTTCTCCGGCCAGTCGGCCGGCCTGACGGTGGTGCCGCCGCTGAGCCGGCAGTCGATGCATTTGGCGTTGGCCCAGACGAAGTGGGTCGGTCTTTCGCTCAAGGCCTCCCAAACGCCGTAGAAGATGCGGCGGCCCATATTGTAGTTCTTCTCATTCAGGCCGGGAGAATTCTCGATCTGGATTTCTTCGGGATCGAAGAAATAGCCCCCGGTCGGATACCGGAAGAACTTTTCCACGCTGTTGTCGTAGTACATCACGGCATTGGCCACGGCGGAGATGTTGATGTAGCCGAGAACCCGGAAGTCCGGATGGGAGATGCAGCGCAGGTTGCTGGGCATCTCGCTCGGGGTGGGGGCGAAGATGGATCCCTGCTCGTCGGAATTCTCGCGGACGGTCCGCCAGAAATTGTAGGCGTCTTCGCTGAGCGACTCCAGCGTGAGCGTGACGCGGTAGAGTACCTGAAGCCGGCGGTCTCCGCGCGGGATGCGGTGGAAGGCGAGGTCCTCGAAACGGTCTTCGGTCTGGTTTTCCGTGGAGAAGATGTTGATGGCGGAGGAGATGTTGGACTGCCAGCAGGTGTATACGCCCCCGTCACCGGATTTGGCCTGCTTCGTCTCGGGGTCATAATAATACGAAGCGTGCAGGTCGCTGTGGTATTCCCACTCTTCGTTGAACGACCAGCGGAAATGGCTGGAGCCGTTGCAGTGCATGCTCAGGCCTATCCACAGCTCCTCGAACTGGTCGTTCTTGCTGTAGGAGAGGCCGTCGATGACCGGGGCGGGCCGGGCTTCCATCCAGTCCGTCTCGAAAACCCGGGAGATGTACGAGTCGTAGCTGGACATCGTCTCAAGGTGCAGGCGGTAGCGCTGGTCGGTGCGGAGATTTCTGGTGTCGAAGGTCAGGACCTGGGTAATCCAGTTGGGGGCGCGGCCTTCGACCCGGGTCCCGTCTTCTCCCTCGATGTAGCCGGATGCAGCCATTATCAGATTACTGGAGGGAATGCCAAACAGGGGTTGGGCGTGACTGAAAGAGAGCGTCGTGGTGGAGCCGATCAGGATATCCCCCTCGACGACGAAAGGATATTCCGAACTCTGGACGACCACGTCGTAGGGATACTTGCAGGCGGCTGCGCTCAGCAGCAGGGCCGCGATCGCGGCAAAGCGGGTGAAAGAACGTGCAGCCATCAGAACTTCAGATTAAGGTTGACATACGGGATCGGGCAGGCGAAAATCGAGAGCATATAGCTCTGCCCGCCCTGGAAGAAGACGGAATAGGCATTCTTGCGGGCCGTCACGTTGTACACGCCGACGGTCCACGACATATGCGTGAACTGGCGCAGGTAGTGTCCCGGGTCGATGTTGACCGCCACATCCAGGCGGAAGTAGTCCGGGATGCGGTGGGTGTTGCGGAGGGTGTAGGCGTAGCGCCAGCCCTGACCGTACATATAGCGTGCGACGGGCAGGGTGACAGGCCGGCCGGTGGCATACTCGAGGTTGACCGACGCGGAGTAGCGGTGGGTGAACTTGTAGTTGCCCACGAGCTTGATCTCGTGGGGCTTGTCGTGCGGGGCGTTGTACCACGCGCCGCCGTTGATGGTCTCGATTCCGCGGTCCTTCATCTCGCGCAGCCGCGAGCGTGCATATGTATAGGAGAGCCAGCCGGTCAGCTTGCCGCTGGACTTCTTCGCCATCAGCTCCACGCCCCAGGCCTTGCCATACGTCTCCACGAGGTAGTCCGGCAGGTCCGGATTCATCAGCAGGGTGGCGCCGGACTTGTAGTCGAGCTGGTGCGCGGTGCGCTTGTAGTAGCCCTCGACGGTCAGGTCCACGGTGCCTTCCGCCACGGTCCAGTACAGTCCTGCGGCCGCCTGCCAGCCGGTCTGCGGCCGGATGCGGTCGGTGGACAGCTGCCAGGTGTCGATCGGCGAGATGGACGAGGTGTTGGAGATGAGGTGGATGTGCTGGCTCATCGTGTTGAAACCGGCTTTCAGGGAAAGGTTGTCCCGCAGGGAGTACTTCCCGGACAGGCGGAGTTCGGGGTTGAGGTAGAACTTGGCGGGATTCAGGGCCAGCAGGCTGCTCAGGCGCAAGCCCCCGTCAAGGGTCAGCTGCGGACTTACGGTCCAGCTGTCGCTAATGAACAGGGCCGGCTCCAGGGCGTTCTGCGAGGGAAGCCGGCGGTTGTCCACGAGGGAGCCTTCGTAAAGCGGGGACATCGTCCCCGGCAGGAGGTGATAGAAGGTCATCTGTCCGCCGTAGGAGAGGCTGTGTGCGTCGTTCATCGCATAGCGGAAGGTGGCCTTCGCGAAGCCCTGCCGGATGCCCATCCTGACGCGGTAGCCGGACAGTTTGTTCTGCCCCAGGGTGTTGTCCAGCCGGGCGCCGTACTGGTCGTAGCCGGCCACGGCGGTGAGGTTGAGCCGGCTTGACAGGCGGCTGCGCCACTTGAGCGAAGCGTTGAGGTTGGAGTAGCGGAAAGACGTGTCGCGGCTGAAGCCGAAGGCGTCGCGGGACCAGTAGGCATAGGCCTGGATGGTGTTGTTCTCGTCGACCTTGTGCGTCATCGAAGCGTTCAGGTCGCTGAAGGAGGCGCGTCCGCCGTGGTAGTTGCTGTTCTCCGGCAGGAGGTTCAGCAGCCAGTTGGAATAGGTCGTGCGCCCGCCGACGATGAATGTGCTCCTGCCCTTCGAGAGGGGACCTTCGACGTGGAATCGGCTGGTCAGCAGGCCGAGGCCCAGCGAGCCTGCGGTCTTGTTGGCGTTGCCTTCGCGGCCGCGAACGTCGAGTACCGAAGAGATGCGGCCGCCGAACTCGGCGGGGATGCTGCTCTTGTAGAGCTCCACTTCGCTGATCACGTCCGGATTGAACGCGGAGAAAATGCCGAACAGGTGCGTGGGATTGTAGATCGTCCCGTCGTTGAACAGGATGAGGTTCTGGTCGGTCGAGCCGCCACGCACGTTGAAGCCGCTGGAGGCTTCGCCCACGGATTTCACGCCGGGGAGCGTCAGCACGGCCTTGATGATGTCGCCTTCGCCGAAGGCGGTCGGAATCTTGTTGATGACCTCCATCCGCACGCGTTCGATGCCCATCTTGGCGTCGCGGTGGTGCGAAACGGCATCGGCCGAGACCACGGCGGCATTCAGGGAAGTGACCTTCTCCTTCATCACGACGTCCAGGGTGCCGTCGTCGAAGACCTTCAGGGTCAGGTGCATGTCGTCGAGCGAGTAGCCGCTCAGGTTCAGCGTATTGTCGCCCAGGGGCAGGGATACCCGGTAGAAGCCGTCGGCGTCGGTGACGGTGTAGGCTCCGGTCTTTTCGTCATAGACGGATACGCCGGTGAGCGGCTCTCCGGAAGCGACGTCCCGCACGTGGCCGCTCAGCCAGGCCTTTCCGCCGGTCTTTGCCCCGGGGTCGCCGATTTCGTAGACCTTGTTCTGGAAGGAGGCCACGGCGCTCTGCTCGGAAAGATACTGCTGCAGGCCGCTGTCGTCCGTGCGCTGTCCCTGTTCGTCGAACAGGCCGGAGGGGAGGGTGGCGAAGACGGTCTTGCCGTGCAGGATGAAACGGCAGTCGCGCCAGGTGCTGACGATGTAGCCTTTCTCGCGCAGGGCCTCGGCGGCAGCGGAGGGGAAGCGCTCGCGCGGGGCGCTGACGGTGAAGGAGGACTGCTCGGCGGCGTCCTTGACGAAATAATAACGCTCCGGGAAGTTGCGGTCCAGGAAATGCACCAGCGAATCCAGGCTCACGCGCCGGACCTCGAGCAGGTCCTGGGCGGACAGGCCGGCGCAGCAGAGAGCCAGCAACAGGACGAGGAAAGTTTTTTTCATCATTGGGCGGCGGCTTTAAGGACCACCTCGCAGAAGGTGCCGAAATCCGTCCCGGGGACATCGACCCCGGCGGCCTGGACGGCCCGGCGGATTTCTTTCTTCCGGGTCGGGAATTTGCGGATCAGCGAGGAGCGGTTGCGGATGGGGGAGAAATGTCCTTCGACGTCGCGGAAGAAATAGCGTACCTTATGGGCGAAATAGAGCGTGACCTGGCGGCGGTAGTTCGGGTCATAGTATCCGATTTCCTCCCCGTTGACATCGCCGGTAGTGGACAGAAGCGGCTTGTAGATTTGTTTGTAAATCATTTCCGATCCGTTCCCGGTCACATCGTAGAACCCTTCTTCAATGCCTTCGACATCGGGTCCTACCCCTACGTAATGGCGACCGTCGATGTCCGCGGCGGTAACTGCCCCCGGGGTGAGCGCGAGGGTGAACACGGCGTTGGAGAGCTTCAGCAGAAGCCGCTGGGAGTATGCGTCGATGTTGATCGGGAGGTCGTAGTAACGGCGCCCCTCGAATTCAATGTTCCCGATGCGGAATTCGGGCGAACTCCAGTAAGGATGGCCGTTGTACGGGAAGTCGTAATGCTCCGCTTCCCGCCCGCTGTAGAGGGCGGCATTGTCGCCGGCCATCTGCTGGAAGGAGCGGATTTCCGGCTGGTCCGGTGCCTGTGCAGCGGCACCCAGGCAACAGGCCAGGGCGGCGAGCAACGGCGGAAGGATTCTGCAAATCATTTTCATATATCCTCAAAGATACACATTTCTTTTATATAATAACGCGGATATGCCACGAACACTGCTTCTTTTCGGCAAATAAAACGCAAGGCTTTGGAATTTCGGGAAATATGTCTAAATTTGCACGCTTTTTCCCGCCGTGGGAGAAAGATGAGTATTAACCCTTTAATTTTTTGCTGAGAAATGGCTGAATATTTAGAGCCTTCCAAGAAGCAAGAGATTTTCGCGAAGTACGGGAAGTCCAATAAGGACACCGGCTCCCCTGAGAGTCAGGTTGCTTTATTTTCCTACCGTATCGCTCACCTTACCGAGCACGTGAAGAAGAACAAGAAAGACGTCGTGACGCGCCGCAGTCTTCTCCGCCTCGTCGGTAAGCGCCGCCAGATCCTGGATTATCTCCAGGAGGTGGACATTGAGAGATACCGCAACATCGTCAAGGAGCTCGGTCTCCGCCGATAAGCAGATAGGAAAAGACAGGGGATGGTTCCCGGGCGGGACCATCCCCTTTTTGATGAAAAAGACGTATAAAGACGCAATAGAGAAACAGTAATGAACGTAATCAACAAAAAGATCGAACTCGCGGACGGCCGCGTGATCGAGATCGAGACCGGCAAACTGGCCAAGCAGGCAGCCGGCTCCGCCGTTGTCAAGATGGGAGGCACGATGGTCCTCGCCACCGTGACCTGTGCCGACGAAGTCAAGGAAGGCACCGATTTCATGCCCCTCACCGTGGACTACCGTGAGAAGTATTATGCCGCAGGGCGTTTCCCCGGCGGCTTCCTGAAGCGCGAGAGCAAGCCCTCCGACTATGAGGTGCTCATCGCCCGCCTGGTGGACCGCCCCATCCGCCCGCTGTGGCCGGATGATTTCCACCTGGAAGTATTTGTCCAGCTTACCCTTATTTCCGCCGAGAAGGACATCCAGCCCGACGCCCTCGCCGGCCTGGCCGCTTCCTGCGCCCTCGCCACTTCCGACCTGCCGTTCGGCGGCCCGGTCTCCGAAGTGCGCGTGAGCCGCATTAACGGCGAATTTGTCATCAACCCGAATTTCTCCCAGATGAAGGACTCCGACCTCGAGCTGATGGTCGCCGCCACCGAGGAGAACATCATGATGGTCGAGGGCGAGATGAACGAGGTCAGCGAGCACGACATGCTCGAGGCCATCAAGTTCGCCCACGAAGAGATCAAGAAGCACTGCCGCGTGCAGAAGGAGCTGATGCACGAGCTCGGCACCGACGGCGCGAAGCGCGAATATCCCCACGATCCCGAGGACGAGGCCCTCAAGCAGGCCGTGCACGACTTCTGCTACGACAAGTGCTACGCCCTCGCCAAGGCCGCCAAGCCCAAGAAGGAGCGTGAGGAAGGCTTCAAGGCCATCAAGGAGGAGTTCCTCGCCACGATTCCCGAGGAGGAGCTCGAAGAGAAGACCCCGCTCGTGGAGCGTTACTACCACGCCGAGGAGAAGGAAGCGATGCGCAACCTGATCCTGGACGAAGGCATCCGCCTGGACGGCCGCGTCTGCAATGAGGTGCGCCCGATCTGGTGCGAGGTGGACTACCTTCCCTGCGCCCACGGTTCCGCCATCTTCACCCGCGGCGAGACCCAGTCCCTTGCGACCGTGACCCTGGGCACCAAGATGGATATGAAGGAGATGGACGAGGTCCTCATCCAGGACGACCAGCAGTTCGTGCTCCACTACAATTTCCCGCCGTTCGCCACCGGTGAGGCCAAGCCGCAGCGCGGCCCCGGCCGCCGCGAGATCGGCCACGGCAACCTGGCGATGCGGGCCCTCAAGCCCGTCGTTCCCCTCGCTCCCGAGAATCCGTACGCCGTGCGCGTCGTCTCCGACATCCTCG
>JAFZBH010000015.1 GCA_017561865.1 Bacteroidales bacterium
CCGACACCAGCATCGACTCGCTGTACATCGAAAAGATCCACGCCCTGGGCCGCGACTGGCGGGGCATCCGCGTGGCGGGAACCCTGCGCGACGGCACGGCGGAAGGACGCATCCGCAGCACCGACCCGGCGCTGAACCTCAACCTCTCGGGACAGGTGGACCTCGTGCCCCGTACCAACGGCTCGCGCTATGTCGTGGACGGCACCCTGAACCACGTCGACCTCGCCGCGCTCGGAATCGACGCCGGCGGGCGCCTGTCCGCCCTGTCAACCAGCATTCAGGCCAATATGCTTTACAATGGAGGTTATCTCGACGGAGAAGCCCGCCTGCCGGACCTGAACCTGACCACCAAGAGCGGAACGCATCCCGTCGGCCAGGTGATCGTCCAGGCCCGCCGCAACCGCCGGGGCGAGCAGCAGCTCGACCTCGACACCCCCTTCCTCGTGGGGCATTTCAACGGGAACGGGCCCGTGACGCAGTTCGTGCGCGACCTGCTCGCGCTCACCGTGGACCGGGAGCTCCCCTCCCTGTTGGACAGGCCCGTGAGCGAACCTTCCGACACCATCCCGGGCTACACCGTCGGCCTGCTGTTCCGCGACTCGCGCGAGTTCCTCGCCGAGATGATTCCGGGACTGTACATCGCCGAAGGCTCCGGCCTGTCGATGAATATACGCCAGAACGGCGAGCTGACCGGCCGGCTCGACTCCGACCGCCTCGCCTACGGGAAGAACTATCTGCGCAGCGTGGACCTCAGTTTCGACAACCTGCAGGACCGCCTGACGTTCCGGATCCTGAGTTCGGAACTGCGCGCCGGCTCCTTCGCGATGCTCAATCCGTCCATCACCGCCACCGCCGACGACGACCGCCTGTCGGTGGGCGTCCGCTACGACAGTTTCTCCGGCGCGGGCGGTGAAGCCGAGCTCAATTTCGACGGCGCGCTGAGCCGTGACGAGGAAGGCGTGCTGGTCGTGCAGGCCCGTCCGCGCGACTCTTACCTTATCACCGGCGAAGAGCGCTGGGCCGTCACGGGCGACGATATCGTCCTGCGCGACGGCGACCTTCGCCTGGACAGGTTCCTGGTCAGCAACGGGACGCAGCAGCTGCTCGTGGACGGCGGTTATTCTTCATCCCACAGCGACACCCTCGCCCTGAAGATGGACCGCTTCGACCTGGCCCTCGTCGACGAGTTCCTGCCCAGCCAGATCGGCATTGAAGGCAAGATGAACGGCCACGCCATCCTGAGTTCCGGCTCCTCCCTGGAGAAGCTCGGTATGCTGATGGACTTCGGCATCGACACGCTCCGCCTGGGCGGAGTCGACGCCGGTGCCGTCCGGCTGTCCAGCCAGTGGCACGACGAGGGGCGCGAACTGGGCCTGCGTCTCGTGGACGAGATCGAAGGCCGGGAAGCCCTGCGGGTGGACGGTTCGTATTTCCTCCGGGACAAGAGCCTCGATGTACGCTCCAGCCTGGACCATTTCCCGCTCCGGGTTGCGGCTCCTTTCCTCGCCAGTTTCGTGTCCGAGCTCGACGGCGGGATCAGCGGCAGTTTCCGCGCCAGCGGTCCCCTCGACGCCCTGGTGCCCGTCAGTCAGGACCTGCGCATCGAGGACGCCCGCGCACGGGTGGCCCTGACCGGGGTCGCCTATACCCTCAGCGGCCCGCTGCGCGTGGACGAGGGCGGCTGCTATTTTGATGAACACAGCCTGACGGACGACGACATCGGGCGCTGCACCATCCGGGGCTCCGTCCGCTTCAAGCAGCTCAAGGACTTTACGCTCCGGACCCGCATCGACTTCAACGACCTCAAGGTCCTGGACACCCCCGAACGGCCCGGAGCGCCCTGCTACGGCCTGCTGCGCGCCTCCGGCACGGCTTCCGCCACCGGTCCGCTGGGGGCCCTGGTCGTGGACGCCAACGTACGCACCGCCGGCGACGGCAACGTCCACATCCCGATGTCGGCCATCTCCGGCGGAGAGGCCAGTTCCAGCGACCTGCTCACCTTTACCGAACCCGCCCGGGTGCTCGACCCTTACGAGGAGATGCTGGCGGCGCTCGAGCAGAAATCCGCCGAACCGTCGGATGTCAGCGTCCGCGGCCGCCTGGCCATCCATCCCGGCGTGCGGGCGTTCGTCGAGATCGACAAGTCCGCAGGCAACGTGGCCTCCGTCAACGGATCGGGCACGGTGAGCGTCAACCTGCGGCCTTCCAAGGCCCAGTTCGACCTGGGTGGCGACTACACGGTCAACGAGGGAAGCTACCAGTTCGTCCTGCCCGGCGTCCTGTCCAAGACCTTCAACGTCGAGCGGGGCAGTTCCGTCAAGTTCGGCGGGGACATCATGAACACCGAGCTGGACCTCACCGCAACCTATGACCTGCGCACCTCGCTCGACCCGCTGGTCGGCACCAGCGGCTCCAACCGGCGCCCCGTCGAGTGCTCGATCAACGTCACCGACCATCTGCGCGCCCCGAAGCTCAACCTCGCCATCGACGTCCCCGACCTCGATCCGACGACCCGCACCTCCGTCGAGTCCGCCCTCAACACGACCGACAAGGTGCAGAAGCAGTTCGTCTCGCTGCTGCTGCTCGGCAGTTTCCTACCGGACCAGGGATCCGGCATCTTCAACCAGAGCAACCTACTGTATTCCAACGTGGTGGAGATCATGTCCGGGCAGATCAACAACATCCTCCAGCGGCTCGACATCCCGCTCGACGTGGGCTTCGGCTACCAGCAGATGAAGACCGGCGAAGACCTTTTCGACATCGCCGTGTCCACCCAGCTCTTCGAGGACCGCGTGATCCTGGGCGGCAACTTCGGCAACCGCCGCTATTCCACCGGCCGCTCGAGCGGCGACTTCACCGGCAACCTCGACCTGTCGGTCAAACTCGACCCCGAAGGGAAATTCCGCTTCAACGTGTTCTCCCACTCGGCCGACGAGTTCACCAGTTATCTCGACTTCTCGCAGCGCAACGGCATCGGCGTCAGCTACCAGCGGGAGTTCGGCTCCTTCCGGGAGCTCGTCCAGCATTTCTTCGTTCCCAAGAAGAAGCGTCTGCAGGAGGATGCCCCTGCCGACCGTCCATCCAGACCCATCATCATCAACATAGACAATGAATCCGGGGAAACTGTATCTTATCCCGACTCCGCTCGGAGACACCGACCCGTCCGCGACACTACCTTCTTCCGTCCTTGAGACGGCCTGCAGGCTGCGTTGCTTCGTCGTGGAAGAGCTGCGCACCGCGCGGCGCTTCCTGTCGGCCTACGGCCTGCGCGGCCATATCGACGAGCTGGACCTGCACGTGCTCAACGAGCACACCACGCTCGCCGAGGTGGAAGCCCTGCTGCCCCTTTTCGAGGGACAGGACGTCGGCCTGATGTCCGAGGCAGGCCTGCCCGCCGTCGCCGACCCCGGAAGCGAGCTCGTCGCCCTGTGCCACCGGAGAGGCATCGAGGTCGTGCCGCTCGTCGGACCCTCCTCGCTGATGATGGCCCTGATGGGCTCCGGACTCAATGGCCAGTCTTTCGCCTTCCGCGGCTACATCCCCGCCAAGACGGACGAACGCCGCGCCGCCATCAAGGAGCTCGAGAAGCAGTCCCGGGCCTTGAACCAGAGCCAGATCCTCATCGAGACCCCCTACCGCAACGACGCCCTGCTGGGCGACCTGCTGGGGGTCCTTTCCCCTTCCACGCGCCTGTGCGTGGCCGCCGACCTGACCCTTCCGACACAGTTCATCCGCACCCTCACGGTCGCTCAGTGGCGAAAGGCACCCGCCACGATCGGCAAGCGCCCGTGCGTCTTCATCCTACTGACATAATCCTTGATATGAAACATATTTCCCTCCTTGCCCTTTCCTTCTTCGTCCTGCTGGCCGGCGCCCTCCCCGCCCTCGCCTGCACGAACCTCATCGTGGGGAAGAAGGCTTCCGCCGACGGAAGCGTCATCTGCACCTACAACTGCGACGGCTTCGGCTTCGCCTCGTCGCTCAGCCTGTCCCATCCGGGCAGCCATCCCGCCGGGGAAATGATCGCCCTGCGGGGCTGGGGGCCGTCCACGACCGTCCGCCAGATTCCGCAGGCGCCCTATACCTACGGCGTCGTGGGCCTGATGAACGAGCGGCAGGTCGCCATCGTGGAGACCACCTGGGACGGGCGGCAGGAGCTGCGCGACCCCGAGGGCTGGCTCGACTATTTCACGCTGATGGACCTGGCCCTCCAGCGGGCGGCCAGCGCCCGCGAGGCCATCGCCGTGATGGACGCCCTCGTCCGGGAATACGGCTACAACAGCACCGGCGAGTCCTTCGCCGTCTGCGACAAGGACGAAGCCTGGATCATGGAAATCATCGGCAAGGGCCCCGGCCGCAAGGGCGCCGTCTGGGTGGCGATGCGCGTCCCCGACGACTGCATCTGCGCCTATGCCAACTCCAGCCGCATCCGGCAGTTCCCGCAGGCCCGCAAGGCCGACAAGAAGCTGGGATTCTGCATCGTGGAGGGCGAATGCATGTATGCCGCCGACGTCATCTCCTTCGCCCGGGAAATGGGCTACTACGAAGGCCCTGACGCGGATTTCAGCTTCCGCGAAGCCTACGGTCCGCTGGACTTCAGCGCCATCCGCTACTGCGAGGCGCGGGTATGGAGTTTCTACCGCCACCACTACGACACGGCCGTGATGGACGGCTATCTTCCCTTCCTGAACGGAGACCTGTCCGTCCACGACCACCTTCCCCTCTGGATCAAGCCGGATGCGCCGCTGAGCCTGCGCGACGTGATGAGCGACATGCGGGACCACTATGAAGGCACCGCCCTGGACATGACCGTCGACGTCAGCGCCGGCCCCTGGGCATCCCCCTACCGCAACCAGCCCGTCAACTTCGAGAGCCCGGACGGGGTCAAGATGTTCCGCGAGCGGCCCATCGGCTGCCAGCAGAGCGGCATGACCATGGTCTGCCAGATGCGCTCCTCTCTGCCCGACGCCGTGGGCGGAGTGACCTGGTTCAATATGGACGATGCCACGATGGTGGCCTACGTGCCCGTGTATTGCGGCATCGACCGCGTGCCGGAGCCGTTCCGCCGCGAGAACAACAATATCCAGGAATTCAGCACGGAGAGCGCCTTCTGGATGAACAATTTCGTGGCGAACATGGTCTATCCGCGCTACAGCGCCATGATCGACGACCTGCGGGAAGCCCAGAGCGAACTCGAAGACTACTACGCCGCCGACCAGGCGGAGGTGGAACAGAAATCCTTCGCGATGACCCCCGGCGAGCGCACCGAATACCTGACGGCCCGCACGGAAGCCTACACGACGCGGATGATGCAGCGCTGGGACAAGCTGGCCCGGCTGCTCATCGTCAAGCACAACGACCAGATCATGCGTCCGAGCCGGGACGGCGAAATCCTCCCCGGCCGGCACACTTCCCCCGCCTACGCGCCCGCCTTCATCGAAGCCGTGCACGCCCAGACCGGGGACCGTTACGTCAAACCCGCGGAATAACACTTAGGATCAGCCGATCACCAGGCCGTCGTACGCCGGATGGACGTGCGGCGGGAGCATCGCCGCGAAATCGGCGTAGGGCGGGAGCATATGGGAGATGTGCGTGAGGTAAGATTCCCGCGCCCCGACCTTCCCGAAGAAATCCAGGCATTCCTGCAGGGAAGGGTGCGCGTGGTGCTCGCTGGTCTGCACGCAGCCGAGGGTGATGTACTCGACGCCCCGGAGTTTGTCCATTTCCGCCTCGCTGTCCAGCATCTTGATGTCGGTCATATAGGCGATGTTTCCGAAACGGTAACCCAGCACGGAGAGTTTCTTCTCGCGATGGTGCCAGCCGTGAATGGGCACGACCTCCACCGATGCGGCGGCGTCCGACTGCGGCGGCAGGTGGTGGTAGCCGTATCCCTTCTCCCAGCTCAGCACTTCCTCGCAGGCATTGGACTGCACCCGGAAAGGTTTGTCGGGGTCGATGGAATGCACGCGCCATTCCGGCGCACCGGGATACTTCTGCTCCGCAAAGGCATAGCCGTACTCGCTTCGGAGCGTCCGCTCCACGTAAGGCTCGCACCAGATGTTGACGGGATGGCGCTCCGCCAGGTTGAAGGCGCGGATGTCGTCCAGGCCGCCCGTATGGTCCTTGTGGTTGTGCGTCAGCAGGATGGCGTCCAGGTGACGGACGTCCAGACGCAGCATCTGGGTCCGGAAATCCGGCCCAGCGTCCACCAGGATCGTCAGGCCGCCGTATTCCACGAGGGCCGAGGCGCGCAGGCGCTTGTCGCGCGGGTCCGCCGAGCGGCACACCGGACAGACGCAGGCGACTACCGGGACGCCCGTCGAAGTGCCCGTGCCGAGAAAGGTCAGTTTCGCTTTTTGCTCCATCATCAGTCAATGACAATATCCACCAGCGTGTTCACCAGCGCCGGATCATAGGGCCGCGTGATGCGGATATAGTTGCCCGTATAGCCTTCCATCATCCCCCCGCGGCAGGTCGATTCGAAAAGCACCTGCTCCCGGACTCCCCTGTTCTGCTCGCGGAAATCCTCGTGCAGGCTCCGGCAGAGTTCCTCCAGGACTGCCACGCGCTGTTTCTTGACCGCCTCCGGCACCTGGCCGCTCATCGAAGCCGCCGGCGTGCCGGGCCGCCGGGAATAGGGAAAGACGTGGATGAAGGCCGGACGGATGCGGCCGATGAAATCGAAAGTCTGCCGGAAAAGCGCGTCGGTCTCGCCGGGCAGGCCCACCATCACATCGATCCCGAAGAAGACCTTCGGCCCGCCGGGATGCTCCATCCTGCGGCGTATCATCTCCAGCCGGTCCGCGAACAGGGCGGTGTCGTAGCGGCGTCCCATCCGGGCGAGCAGTTCGTCGGAGCCGGTCTGCAGCGGGATGTGGAAATGCGGCTGGAACTTCGTCCCGGAAGCGATCCAGTCCACGATCTCTTCCGTCAGCAGGTTCGGCTCGATGCTGGAGATGCGGTAGCGCCGGATGCCCCCGACATCATTCAGGGCCTGCAGCAGCGAAAGGAAACTCTCGCCGGTCGTCCGCCCGAAATCGCCCGTATTCACGCCCGTCAGCACGATCTCCTTGACGCCTTCCGCGGCAATGCGCTCCGCGTTGCGCACGCATTCGGCGATGGGGATGTTGCGGCTTTCCCCGCGGGCATACGGAACCGTGCAGTACGCACAGTAGTTATTACATCCGTCCTGGACTTTCAAGAACGCCCGAGTGCGGGATTCGGCTGCAGAATAAGCCGGGAAGACAGCTTGTGGCGCCATCTGAGCCGGGGCCGGCAGGCCCAGCAAGGCCAGGGTCTCCGGCACCACGAGGCCCTTCTCCTGCGCGCTGAATACGCGGCTGACCCCCTCGATCCTTTCGATTTCTGAGCGCCGCAGTTCAGCGCTGCAGCCGGCGACGACGATGACGGCGTCCGGGTTGAGCCGGCGGACCTTGCGGATAAGATTGCGGGACTTCGCATCCGCGGTGGCGGTGACCGAACAGGTGTTGATCAGGTAGGCGTCCGCCGGACCGTCCGCAGGCACGACCTCCAGTCCCGCGGCCAGCAGGCCGCGTTCATAGGTCGCCGTCTCGGCAAAATTGAGCTTGCAGCCCAGGGTCAGCAACGCGATGGTCATGCTCCTACAGGATCAGGTCGCTCTGGTCCACATCGCCGAACCACTCGTAGACCTTGGCTTCCGCCTGGCTCTTGACGAGCGGGGTGATGCAGTTCCATACTTTGTAGATGGCAAGGCCCAGCGCCGCGATGTCGTCGGTGAAGCCGATGGCCGGAAGGAAATCCGGGACGAGGTCGAAGGGCAGCAGGAAATAGCCCAGGGCCCCGATGATGATCCCTTTGTCCTTCTTGGAGATTTGCGGATCCTGCAGGGCATAGAAAAGAATCAGCGCATAATACACCGCCTTCGCGCCAAGCCGCCTGACGGTGCGGCGCAACTTCCGGCGGAACTTCTCCGCATCGTAGTGCGGGATGTATTTTTCGAGATTCTTCGGGGCTTTCATCTTTGCAAAGATACACATTTTTACCTGAATCGTTATCTTTGCACACAGAATGGACAAGAAAGGTGCATCGACCCTCGCGGACATCGGCGAATTCGGCCTGATCGACCGGATCCGCGCCCGTTTCCCGGCCCCGGAAGGGGTGACGGGCATCGGGGACGACTGCGCCGTCCTGCCGCAGAAGGACGGGATGGAGACCCTCGTCAGCACCGACATGCTTGTCGAGGGGACGCATTTCCTGCGCGATGACATCCCGCCGTACCGCCTGGGCTGGAAAAGCGCCGCGGTCAATCTCAGCGACATCGCCGCAATGGGCGGCTCTCCCGTGGGGACTTTCCTCTCCGTGGCCCTGCCCGCCGGCCTGGAAACCGCCTGGGTGGACGAATTCCTACGGGGTTATTCGGACTTGTGCGGCCGTTTCAGCACGCCCCTGCTCGGGGGCGACACGACCGCTTCGCCCGACCGGATCTGCATCAACGTGGCCGTGCTGGGCGAATGTCCGGCCGGCGGAGCGCGCAGGCGCAGCGGCGCCCTTCCGGGCGATCTGGTCTGCGTCACGGGGACGCTGGGCGATTCGGCCGCCGGCCTGAAGGCCATCCTGGAGGGGGTAGAGCGCGATGCCGACGTGCAGGCGCTGATCGACCGGCATTATCTGCCGCTGCCGCGGGTGGAGGAAGGTCTGAAACTCGCTGCCACGCCGGGCGTGCACGCGATGATGGATCTCTCGGACGGGCTCGGCTCGGACCTTCGGCATATTCTCGAAGCCAGTTTTGGCAAAAAGCCCGGAATGACGCCCTCCGGATGCAGCAGGGTGCTGCTGCAGGGGCGTTTCCGAGCGGAGCGAGTGGATCTTTTCAGCCCCGGCAGCAGCAGCCCTGCTGATCCGGACAGTCGTTGCGGAGCGAAGATCGATCCCGCGGCAATCCCCCTTTCCCCTGCCTTGAAGCGCGTGTGCACGCGCCTGGGATGGGATGCGGTGGCGCTCGCCGTCGGCGGCGGCGAAGATTACGAGCTGCTGTTTACGGTCGATCCGGAAGCCGAAAAGGCCCTCGACGTGCCGCACGCTGTGATTGGCGTCTGTGAGCAGCAAATTACTGATAGTCAGAAAGATAACGAAACATTATGGGCATCAAACGACCCCATAATAATCTATCAAACTACTGATGATCAGCCATTTACCGCTCACATATCTGATAGCGGTTTCGACCATTTCAAGAAGGGCTAGTCGCCCGTGTAGAACCGCACTATCGCGCGGACGGCCTCCGTGCAGACCGGACAGAAGTCCCCGGCCTCGTTGGTGCGCATCCGGCAGTCCTCGCTCCCGCGCCACACGCCCTTCGACTGATAGCCGCCCCCCTCGTAGAGTCCCACGCCGTCGCGTCCCATCATTCCCTGCCATTTCCGGCCGAAATCGGCCTGCGTGGTGATGTTCGGCTCCCAGGGTTCGATTCCCGGATAATAGTACTCGACGAACTGGTCGTCATAGAAATACTCATCCGCCAGGCCTACGAAACTGTGGCCGAACTCGTGGACGACCACCGGGCGGAACTTGGCGTGATGCGCCGTCGTGAGGGTATAGGAGTTGAAGATGCCTCCCCCGCCGTATGTGTCGGTATTGGCCAGGATGATGATGTGCTCGTAAGGCAGTCCGGCGATCGCATCGTGCATACGCTCCAGCTGGAGGGTCGTCAGGTAACGGTCGGAATAGAAGGTGTCGAAGTGCGAGCCCAGCGCCGTGTCGCGCCATTCCCCTTTACGGGGCACGCTCACGCCGCTCTCGGCAGAAGGCAGCTCCACGGCCGTGAAATTGAAGCGGTCCGCGAGCTCCTTGAAGGCCTCGTGCTGCAGGAAACTCTCCACCGCCACGGCCGCATCGCGATAGAACAGGTCCATTTCCTCCGCCGTGTAGCCTTCAGGCAGGATCACCACGTCGATGCAATCCTGCGGGCTGCCGCTGCGCAGCAGGTCGCGGGTCGGGGGCGGTGCCTGCCCGATGCGCCGGATCAGGATGTCCTTCGGGTCCACCCGGTGAGTCAGGCTCGCCGCCACGTTATTCTTGAAATCATAAAGCACGACCGTCACGTCCACCGGCACGTCCGGCATCGGCAGCAGGAAGACGTTCTCGAAACTTTTCCGCACGCGGGTGGCCTCCTCGGTCGCCTGCCATTCCTGGAAAAGGGTGGAGAAGGAGTTGCAGTATAGCAACCTGCCGGTCTGCGCGTCGTGCATCCGGATCTGCCCGTTACCGCGCAGCAGCACCTCGTCCAGGTGCACCCGGCGCCCGGCCCAGCCGTCGAAACAGCTCAGCCTGTCCAGCGCGATGGTGCAGGTCTTGTCCGTTCCGGAAAACACGTAATCGACCCGCAGCGTACGCTCCGTCAACGGCGCGGGCAGCGGGGTCTGCGCCCGAAGAGCCCCGGTGAATGCCGCAAGGAGGATGACGGACAGATAAATGCGTCTGAACATCGCCTAGCCCTCCAGGATTTGCGCGGCGGCGTTCTTGGTGTCCACCTTCTCGATGATGCGAATCAGGATCCCCTCTTCGTCGAAGATGAAGGTTCGGCGCAGGGTCCCCAGGGTGGTCTTGCCGTACATCTTTTTCTCGCCCCAGGCGCCGAAGTCCTGCAGCATCTGCGTGGACGTGTCGGCCAGGAGCCGGAAAGGCAGCTCGTAGCGGGCGCGGAAGCCGGTATGCGACTTGGCGCTGTCCTTGCTCACGCCGACCACGTTGTACCCGGCGGCGCTGAGCTCCGCGTAGTTGTCCCGGAACGAGCAGGCCTCGGCCGTGCAGCCGGAGGTATTGTCCTTGGGATAGAAATAGATGATGGTCTTCCGGCCCTTGCCGATGAAGTCCTCCGACTTCACGGTCTTCCCGTCCTGGTCCACGACCTCGAAGGACGGCATCTTGTCGCCAACTTTCAGCATATCGTTTTCAGTTATCTCTTCAAAGATAACGAATTCTTTCGAAACAAACGCATCAGACTTTACGGCGAAGGCCTCGGGGCTGCGCCCTGCCGGACTACAAACGTCCGCCCGGACGCACCCCGGGCCTTATCGCCTTCCGGTCTGTCGCGGCAGCCTCGCCTACGCACGCCCACGCACGGCTCCCGACTGCGCGGGGCCAACGTGC
>JAFZBH010000001.1 GCA_017561865.1 Bacteroidales bacterium
ATCCTCGCCAAGGTGCTTGCCAACCGCAAACCGCCCTACGGCATCGCCGGCGGCGTGTTCGACGTGCTCCGCGCGAGCGGCGGCGACACCTTCTGCTGCACCAACGACGACATCATGTACTGGCTGCTCCAGTTCCGCAACCTGGAGGGCTACGACCTGCTGCCCGCTCCGTGCGTGGCCGTCGCCGCCCTCGCCCAGGCCGTGCGCGAAGGCAAGGTCGCCAAGGACGAATACGTGATGCTCAACTGCACGGGCGGCGGCACCCTCGGCTCGATGGCCAAGGGCTTCGTCCTCAAGGAGCCTGACCTCGTGCTGGATCCGTCCCTTCCCGCCGAGGAGATCATCGCGGCGGTGGACAAGCTGTTCTAAAGATAAATAGCGCCGTCAGAAGCTGACGGCGACCGAGACATCCAGGGCACAATATCCGGCGTCGTTGCGCCGGATATTGTATTCCGGGACGTTCCCGGGCCCTTCCGGATTGGGGATGGACGGATGGTCGTGCAGGTACTTGACGCCGATGAGCAGGTCCAGGTTGCAGCGGTAGGCCAGGTGGAGCCGGTATCCCCCGCCCCCGGAGCAGAGCCAGGCCTGGGCGCCGAACACCTCGCGCTCGTGCCAGGCGGGCCCTCCCTGCGCAAAGGCGAACCAGCCGTCTTCGGAATGCGTGGCCGGATAAAAGTTGAGCCGCACCAGGGCCGGCAGCAGCCGGTTGTTCTCCCCCACGCCGAAATAGCCCGTCGCAAGCGAGAGCGTGACCCGCTCGTTGAGGTGGAAGCCGAAATGGGCGAGCAGCGTCGCGTTGGGCGTGAAGAGGAAGCCCTTGTCGTCTTCGAAGATGCGGTACCCTTCTTCGCTGAAGAAATTGTACGACCGGGCCAGGAAGAACGTCTGCGTGTAGCCCCATTCCACCCCGAAGGTGTAGCGGTCCGGATCCAGCAGGCCCGCCAGCGGTCCGCCGGCCCGGGCGGGAAGGGCCCAGGCGGCAGCCAGAAGCAGGAGGAACGGCAGGAACTTTCTTCTCATCGTCAGAAGCGGTACAGGAGGTTGACTTGCGGATAATAGGCGTGGAAGACTCCGGAGCGGTAGAACGACAGGATCAGTGCGCCGGTGATGGGGTCGGTGCGCAGGTGGATACCCGGCGCCGCCGTCAGGCTGACGTCCAGCGTGAGGCGCCGGGAGAAATCGGCGCGCAGCCCGGCGCTGCCGGTCACGGCCGCCACGCCGCCCATCGGATGCGTGAGCTCCCGGTCGAAGCTGCTGAAGAATCCCTTCTCGAAATCGTGGGCATAGCCCAACATTCCGCCCGCCCCGGCGTGCAGCAGCAGCGCCCAGTCGTCCCATTCGTAGCTGAAGAAATAGTAGTCGTGCGTGTAGCAGAAAAACACCCCCGGCGTGCGGGTCCGCCCGGTCAGGATCCCGTACAGGTCGGTGCGCAAGGTCAGGATGTTCGTCTCCCATCCGCCGGCGGTGTCCAGCATCGCGGTCACGCCCGCGCCCTTGGGCGACTGGAAGACGCCGAGCAGGCGGTCCTGGGCGCGCAGCGGCGTGCTGCAGAGCAGCAGGCAGGCCGCCAGGAGGAGGATATGGGCCGGTTTGCACACGGATACGAATATAGCCAAAACTTTGATTTTTTCCTACGAAAATGCTATCTTCGCAAATAGAAAGCATCTAAAACCTGTCCGCAATGTCAGTCGAAATCAGACCGGTCCGCACCCGGGCCGAACTCCGGAAGTTCGTCAATTTCCCGGAGAAACTCTACCGCCACAACCCTTATTACGTTCCGCCCCTGGTGTTCGACCAGATGGACACGCTGGACCAGAAAAAGGGTGCGGCGCAGGAGTTCTGCGACTCCGTCCTGTATATGGCTTACCGGGACGGCGAGCCGGTCGGCCGCGTCGCCGCCATCGTCAACCACAAGGCCAACGAGCAGTGGAACCACAAGGAGGTGCGCTTCGGCTGGTACGATTTCGTCGAGGACCGCGAGGTCGCCCGGGCGCTGATGGACAAGGTGTACGAGTTCGGCCGCGAGCACGGGATGGAATCGGTCGTGGGCCCGCTGGGCTTCACGGATTTCGATCCGGAGGGCATGCTCGTCGAGGGCTACGACCAGCTCAGCACGATGGCCCTGATATACAACTATCCCTACTATAACGATTATCTCGCGGAGATGGGTTTCGTCAAGGACGCCGACTGGATCGAATACAAGGTCCAGGTGCCGACCGTGATGCCCGAGCGCTGGCCGCGCCTGGAGAAGATCATCTCCGAACGCGCCAACGTGCACCTGCGTCCGCTCACGCGCAAGATCATCCGCCAGGAGGACTATGGCCACAAGGTGTTCAAATGCATCAACGAGTGTTATAAGGACCTCTACAATTTCACGGTCCTGCCCGACCATATGGCCGACAAGTACCTGGGCTTCTACCTCAGCATCCTGGACCTGCGCTTCCTGTCGATGGTGGAGAACGAAAAGGGCGAGCTCGTCGCCTTCGGCATCTCGATGCCTTCGATCGTGAAGGCCCTGCAGAAGACGCGCGGCAAGCTTTTCCCCTGGGGCTGGTGGCCCCTGCTGAAGGCGATGTTCATCAAGCACGGCGACATGGTCGAACTCCTGCTGGTGGGCGTGCATCCGGACTACCAGAACAGCGGGGTGAACTCGCTGGTCTTCATGGACATGTTCCGGAAATACAACCAGATGGGCATCAAGGTGGCCGAGACCAATGCCATCCTGGAGGACAACTTCAAGAACCAGGGCCAGTTCCGCGACTTCGAGCACGAGTGCAAGAAACGGCGCCGCTCCTATATCAGGAAACTCGAATACTAACCGGATGGCAGAGCCCCTGAATACCCTTCTTCCTCCGCTTCCCGAGCGGATGCGGCCCAGGATCCTGGCCGATTATGTCGGACAGCGGCACCTGGTCGGCCCGGGATGCATCCTGCGGAACATGATGGATGCGGGCTCGCTCTCCTCCTTCATTCTCTGGGGCCCACCGGGCGTCGGCAAGACCACCCTCGCCCGCATCATCGCGAACACGCTCGACCGCGAGTTCTACACCTTGTCGGCCGTGAGCGCCGGCGTCAAGGACGTGCGTGATGTGATCGATGCCGCCAAGAGCAAGTCGCTTTTCAGCCAGGCCGGCGCACCGATCCTGTTCATCGACGAGATCCACCGTTTCAACAAGGCGCAGCAGGATGCCCTGCTGGGCGCCGTGGAGGCCGGGACCGTCATCCTGATCGGGGCCACGACGGAGAATCCTTCTTTCGAAGTGATCACGCCCCTTCTGTCCCGCTGTCAGGTGTTCGTGCTGAAGTCGCTGGAAGTCGCGGACCTGCAGCAGCTGCTCGACCGGGCCCTGCGCGAGGACGTGGTCCTGAAGCAGCACCGCATCGAGGTCCCGGAGACGGACGCGCTCTTCCGCCAGAGCGGGGGCGATGCGCGCAAGCTTCTGAACATCCTGGAGATCGTGGTGGATTCGCAGCTCGGCAAGCGGGACCCGGTGGTGATCGACAACCGCAGCGTGACGACCTGCCTGCAGGAGAACGTCGCCATCTACGACAAGGGTGGCGAGATGCATTACGACATCATCTCGGCCTTCATCAAGAGCGTCCGCGGGTCGGATCCCAATGCGGCGGTGTACTGGATGGCGCGGATGCTGGACGGGGGCGAGGATCCGCTCTTCATCGCCCGGCGGCTCTGCATCCTGGCGGCCGAGGACATCGGCCTGGCCAATCCGAACGCGCTGCTTCTTGCCGACGCGACCTTCCGCATCGTGCATTCGATCGGGATGCCGGAGGCGCGGATTCCGCTGAGCGAATGTGCCATTTATCTGGCTTCTTCGCCGAAGAGCAATGCGGCGTATCTGGCGATCGACAAGGCGCTGGCGGCTGCCAAGAACGACCAGACGGCCGCGGTGCCGCTGTATCTGCGCAATGCGCCCACGAAGCTGATGGAGGACCTGGGTTATCACGACGGCTACAAGTACGCCCACGATTTCCCCGGCCATTTCACCGACCTGGAGTTCCTCCCCCCTTCCCTTTCCGGCACGGTCTTCTACGATCCCCAGCCCAATCCCCAGGAAGACCGCCTCAAGGCCTACCTCTCCGCCTGCTGGCCGAAGTATTATAAACCTAAGGAATAGGAATCGTTAATTTCTGTCCGGCTCTGATGGCGTCGGATTTGAGGCCGTTGGCGGACTTGATGTTTTCGGCGCTGACCCCCGGGTAGTTCTTGGCGATCTTGAAGAGAGTGTCGCCGGACTTGACGGTGTAGATGACGGTCTTGGAGGCCGTGGACTTGGAGCCGGAAGAGCTGCTGCCGGAGGAGGTCGAAGGGCCGCCGTTGCGATAGATATAGAGGGTCTGGCCGATCTGGATGTTGTTGGATCTGAGATTGTTCCAGCTCTTGAGCTGGTTGACGCTCACCCCGTAGCGCGACGCGATCTTGCCGAGATAATCCCCGCTCTTGACCTTGTACGCGATCCGCTGCTGGCTGCTGCTGCCGCCCGACGAAGACTTGCCCGTCGACTTGCCGCCACTGCTCGACTTGCTCCCGCTCCCCTGCTCCTGCAGCACCTTGCCGCTCAAAAGAGAGTCCGCTTTGAAGGTATATAAGTCCGTACCCCGGTTCGCCTCCAGGAACTGTCCCGTCCAGGTGTAGGGCAACTTCAGCACGTAAGGGTGGTTGTTTCCGGGGATGAGGTCGTTGACGTACTGCGGATTCAGGTTCTGCAGCTCGTCCTTGGGCACGCCCACCACCGCCTCGATCTGGTCGAAATGCAGGTTGCGCCGGATCATGAACGTGTCCGTCTGCGCCGGCATCCCCATATTCTGCGGCACGATCCCGTACTCGCGGTAATAGGTCATCGCGTACATCGCCCCCACGAAAGCGGGCACGTACGTGCGCGTCTCCTTCGGCAGATAAGGATAGATGCTCCAGAAGTCACGCTTGCCGTCCGCGCGGCGGATCGCCTTCGACACGTTGCCGGCGCCGCAGTTGTACGAACTGATCGCGAGGGCCCAGTCCCCGAAGGTGCGGTAAGCGTCGCGCAGATAGCGCGCAGCGGCCTCAACGGCCTTCTCCACGTCCAGGCGCTCGTCCACGAACGAATTGATCTCCAGCCCGTAGCTCACGCCCGTCTGGTACATGAACTGCCAGATGCCCCGCGCTCCCGCACGGGAAGTCGCCACCGGGTTCAGCATCGACTCGATGATGGCCATATACTTGAGCTCCTGCGGCAGTCCGTAGCGCAGCAGGATGTCCTCGAAAATCGGGAAATAATACGCGCTCAGTCCCAGCACGCGCCCCATCCGTGAAGGCATTCGCTCCGAATAGAGGATGATGTAGTTCTTCACCACGTCGTTGTACGGGAGGGTGATGATCGAGTTCATCGCCGACAGGCGGCGCATCATCTCGGCGTCCGAGACGTTCGAAGTGAAGCGCACCGAGTCCATATCGTATTCGTTCACCGCGTCGAAATCGCTGATCAGCGTGTTCTTGTACCACAGGTGCAACAGGCTGTCCGTGGCCTCCGTCGTATACTCGAGGGTGCCGTCTTCCTCTTCAAAGTGCTCCAACGCCTCGATCTCCCGCTCGTCGATATACACCCGGCCCCGCAGGCTGTCGAGCAGCCACTGGAGCGAGTCCAGTTCGTCGCGGAGCACGGCGTTCTCCTGCTCGATCTGCTTGCGGTTCGGCCGCCGGCCGAACAGCCCGCCCAGGACTTCGCGGCCCTGCTTCCTGTCCTGCTGCAACTCCTCGTCGGGGAGCTGCTCTTCCTCGGTGGTGGTCTGGGTGATGTATGTGCCTGGCTGCGCTCCCAGCGGCAGCGCCAGGGCAGACAGTAAGAGGAATACTATATAAAACTTCTTCATTTTCAAAAACTTATACCCAGCTTCAGCCCGAAGGCCGCCTGCTGGGAAACAGGGTTCACGGAGGCGATCTGGCACTCCGGCGCGATCAGCGCCGGGGCCACGCGGAGCGCGATGTCGTCGTCCACCTCGAAGTTGTGCATATACGAGAAGACGTTGGCGTCGATGACTTGCAGGAGGTACAGCACGGCGATGGCCAGGACCGAGTAGTCGCGGTATCGCCGGTACACGTTGCGGTAGTACAACGCCTGGTCGGAGGAGATGGGGCCATCGTAGGCCACGTCCGGGTCGTTGGCCTGAAGGTAGATGTTGCGGAAGCGAAGGTAATTGCTCTGGCAGTCCAGATAATAGTGGACCCCGAAACCCATCGCACCGAGATAGATCGGCAGCTTCCAGTAGTCGTGGTTGTAGATCTGTCCCAGGCCGGGCAGCAGCAGCGAATAGAGTGTGGCCGTGCCGGGATGCGGGTAGTCGTTGGGGCGGTAGTTGATCACCCCGTCCATCAGGGTGGCCCAATAGGCCACGCCGGCGCCGATGAAGCAGTACGTGGCCGCCTGCTTGTTGCCTTTGGCGTTCAGCGCCAGGCCGGCGCCGAGGCTGCCCCCGATCGTGCCGTAGACGATGGGCAGCTTCCAGGTCTGGCGGTTATAGATCTGCGAGCCGCCGATGAACAGCGCCGAACCGGCGGTCATCGTGCCGATCTTGATCTCGTTCCTGTGCCGCAGGCCGCCGAAATAATCCTTGAAGGAAAACAGTACGTCGGTCGAGTCGGCCGCCGAGGCCGGGTCGTCGTTGTACTGCTGCGAGAAGGCGTTCTCCTTGAACTGGGCCGAAGCGTCCAAGCACGCGAAGACGGCGAGGAGCGCCGTCGTCAGGATGGTGCGGAACAACTTCGGGTGCTTCATCAGAACTGCTTGTCTTCCAATGCTTTAACAAATGCGCTTACCTCCTCGTCGGAGTCGAACCGTATGGTCATCGTGCCTTTGCCGGAGGGGCTGCGCTTCAGGGATATGTCCTTGGAGAAATATTTCCCCACGTGCTCGAGGATGCGGTAATAGTCGGGCGGCAGCTCCTGCGTGCCGGCGAGCGGACGAAGCCGTACGGCCTCGGGGTCCACCTGGAGCTTGCGCACGATGCTCTCCAACTCGCGCACCGACAGGCCGTCGCGGATCACCAGGTCGCAGAGCTGCTCCTGCACTTCGGGCGACTCCACGCCCAGGATGGCCTTGGCGTGACCGGCGCTCAGCAGGCCCACCTTGATGTCGTGCTGGACCTTGGCGGGAAGCTTCAGCAGGCGGATGGTGTTCGCCACCGTGGCACGCTTCTTCCCCACCCTGTCGGCGAGGCTGTCCTGCGTGAGGTGGCACTCCTCGATCAGGCGCCGGTAGCTCAGGGCCAGTTCGATCGGGTCGAGGTCCTCGCGCTGGACGTTCTCCACGATGGCCATTTCGAGCATCCCCTGGTCGTCGGCGTCACGGATGTAGGCCGGAATGGTCGACATCCCCGCCAGGCGGCAGGCCTTGTAGCGGCGCTCGCCGCTGATGATCTGGTAGCGGCGCTCGGTGATGCGGCGCACCGTGATGGGCTGGATCAGCCCCAGGCTGCGGATCGAGGCGGCCAGTTCCTCCAGGGCGGCGCCGTCGAAGGACATACGCGGCTGGAAGGGGTTCGGCTCGATCATGTCCACGGGAATTCGCAGGATGTCCGCCGTGTTCTCCGTGCGGGGACGGGTGCCGACGATCTCCTTGTTCACGTAGCCGACCGGCTTGCGCAGCTGGTCGGCGTTGGGCACCTCGCCGAGCAGGGCGCTCAGGCCCTTGCCGAGTCCGCGGGGTTCTTTGCTCATAGGCTTTCTCCGTTATGCTCCAGCACTTCCCTCGCCAGGTTGAGGTAGTTCGTGGAGCCGTTGCACATGATGTCGTAGAGGAGGATGGGTTTGCCGTGCGAGGGGGCTTCGCTGAGGCGTATGTTGCGCTGGATGACCGTGTTGAACACGAGGTCCTGGAAGTGGTCGCGCAGCTCGGCGAGCACCTGGTTGTGCACGCGGGTGCGTCCGTCGTACATCGTCACCACGAAGCCCTCGATCGTCAGTTCCGGGTTCACCCCGCCCTGCACGAGCCGTATGGTCTGCAGGAGTTTGCCCAGGCCCTCCAGAGCGAAGAACTCGGGTTGCACCGGGATGATCACGGAGTCGGCCGCAGTGAGCGTGTTCACCGTGATGAGGCCCAGCGACGGGGAGCAGTCGATGATGATGTAGTCGTAGTCGTCGCGCACCGGGGCGAGGGCCTGCTTGAGCAAGGATTCGCGTCCCTCGGCCTCCAGCATCTCGATCTCGGCGCCCACCAGGTTGATGTGCGAGGGCACGAGGTGCAGCCGCTCGATCTCCGTCTGCACCAGGGCGTCGGAGATGCCGATCTGGCCGATCATCACTTCGTACAACGTTCGACGCTGGTCATTGTCCGGCGCGAAATTGAGGCCCGAGGTCGTGTTGGCCTGCGGGTCCGCGTCGATGATCAGCACCTTCTTCTCCAGCACGGCCAGCGAAGCCGCCAGGTTGATGGCGGTGGTGGTCTTGCCGACTCCTCCCTTCTGGTTGGCTATGGCGATGACTTTTCCCATATGTCCTCAAAATATCCTAAGATTGCAAATTTAACAAATTATTCCTATATTCGTGGTATGTCTGAGACAAAAAGCGCCTGGTATTTCATCGTCAACCCCCGTGCGGGGTCGGGCAAGACGATGTCGGAGTGGGTCCCGGCCGAGCGGCTGCTCGAGCAGAAGGGCATCCCTTTCGTGACGGCGATGACCGACCACAAGAAGCACGCCATCACCCTGGCCCGCGAGGCCGCTGCCGCCGGATACCGGCGGATTGCCGCGGTGGGCGGCGACGGCTCCCTTCACGAAGTGCTGGGGGGCATCTGCAGCTGGTGCGACGAGAGCGGCACGCCCCCGGAGGAGTTCTGCCTCGCCGTCGTGCCCATCGGCTCGGGCAACGACTGGATCAAGTCCTGCGACGTGCCGGACGATGTCCAGGAGGTGATCAAGCTCCTCGCCAACGAGTCTTTCGGGCGGATGGACATCGTTCGCGCGACGAGCCGCGACGGTCGCGTGACCTATATGGCCAACTGCGCCGGCACGGGCTTCGATTCGCACGTCTGCGAGCGGGTGAACCGCCAGAAGGAGCGCGGCCTGCGCGGGCGGATGATCTATCTCAACGCGTTGAGATACACCATTTTCCATATCAAGCCGATCTCGGTGATCGTCACCGCCGACGGGCAGGAAGTCTTCAGCGGCGAGGCCTATTCCCTGGCCCTGGGCAACGGCCCCTGGTCCGGCGGCGGGATGCGCCAGGTCCCGCTGGCGCGCAACGACGACGGGCAGCTCGACTATATGATCGTGCCCCGGGCGCGGTTGCGTAAAATCGTGAAGGAGGTGCCGCGCCTGTTCGCCGGCACGGCGCACGAGTCGGAGTTCATCCTCAGCGGGCGCTGCACGAGCCTGCAGATCGCCCCGCTCGACGAGGCCTCGGCCGACCTGGTCGAGTTCGACGGCGAGGTCGAGGGGCGCCTGCCGATGGTCATCGGCCCCACCGGTCAGCAGATCCGGGTCCTTAAAGGGTAAGAGCCTTCCAGAGCGTATCCTTCAGTTCCTGCAGCCCCTGCCCCGTGCTCGACGAAATGAACACGCAGGGGATCTTGCGGGGCAGATGGGGCTTGATCATCTTCTCCAGCTCCGCATCGATCAGGTCGCATTTCGTGACGGCCAGCACCCGCTGCTTGGTCAGCAGTTCGGGATTATACTGCTTCAGTTCCGACAGGAGCGTCTTGTAGGCACCGGCGATGTCCTCTTCTTCCACACTCACCAGGAAAAGCAGCACTGAGTTGCGCTCGATGTGCCGAAGGAAGCGGATGCCGATCCCCTTGCCCTCGTGGGCGCCTTCGATGATGCCCGGGATGTCCGCCATCACGAAGGAGCGGTCGTCGTAGTAGCGCACGATGCCCAGGTTGGGCTCCAGCGTCGTGAAAGCATACGATGCGATCTTCGGCTTGGCGGCCGTCAGGGTGGCGAGCAGGGTGGACTTGCCGGCGTTGGGGAAGCCTACCAGACCGACGTCGGCGAGGAGTTTGAGCTCCAGGATGAAGACCCCTTCCTCCCCCGGCTCCCCCGGCTGGGCGAAACGGGGCGTCTGCAGGGTCGCCGTCTTGAAGTTGTTGTTCCCCAGGCCCCCGCGCCCGCCGCGGCAGAGGATCCGCTCCTCCCCCGCCTCCATCATTTCGAAGAGGACCTCGTCGGTCTCGGCGTTCTTCGCCACCGTGCCGATGGGCACGTCCAGGACGATGTCTTCGCCGTTCTTGCCGGTGCGCAGGTCGGAGCCGCCCTTGCCGCCGTCCTCGGCGTGGATGTTCTTGCGGTATTTGAGGTGGATCAGGGTCCAGAACTGCGGGTTCGCGCGCAGGATGATGTGGCCCCCGCGCCCGCCGTCGCCGCCGTCCGGTCCCCCCTTGGGGACATACTTCGCCCGGTGCAGGTGCGCGGACCCCGCTCCCCCGCTCCCCGACGCGCAGTAGATCTTGACGTAGTCTATGAAGTTGCTTTCTGCCATGGCATTGCTTTCTGCGAGGCAAAGATAACGAAAAAACCCTTTCCGCGAGCCTGCACGGAGCGCTAGTTCCGCTTGAGCGGAGCGCCCATCGCGGAGGCGTCCGCGGTGCCGTCTGCGTTCAGGTCGAAGACCATAAAGTCCGGATCCTCAGGCGAATACGCCTTCCAGCCCTCGCCGGGATCGCCCGTTTTCGCGAAATTGGTCCAGCAGCTCACGACGTGCTCCGCCAGGGCCCAGTCGGCCTGGGTGAAGGGGCGGTCGCCGCGGTCCAGAGACTTGAACATATACCACAGTTCCGACGAGTGGAACGCGCCTTTCATATCGTGCGAGCCTGCTTCGTCGTCCGGCAGCGCGTGCGCGAACTGGTAGGCGTAGACCGGCTTGCCGGCGGCATTGCGCAGTTCGCAGAAGCGGCGGATGCCCGCCTCGGCGTCGCCCATGTCGTCGCGCGTGTAGCCGATCATATAGGGGATGTCCTTGATGCGCCCTTCCGTCGCCGCGGCGTCGAAACTCTCCGTGGACACGTAGCCGTCCACGACGGGCGAAGTGGCCAGGCGGGTGCGGACCCCGGTCTCGGCGGCATAGCGCGCCGCGAGGCCGAAAACCTCTTCCGTGGAAGCCGCGCGCATCTTCTCGAGCGTGTCGTAGCCCGCCCAGTCGAAGACCGCCTTCCAGGCTTCGCCGAGCAGCGTCATCGGGGAAACAGTCGGCTGCGTCGGGGCGCCGGCGGGCCGCACGGTCACGCCTCCCCCGCTCTGGATGATCGCCTTTTGGATGAGGCCGTCGGTGAGCGGTGAAGAGACGAGCGTCTTCACGCTGCCTGCGCCGGCGCTCTGCCCGAAGATCGTAATATTCTCAGGATCACCGCCGAACGCGGCGATGTTGGCGTGGATCCATTTCAGAGCCGCAATCTGGTCGAGGATGCCGTAGTTGCCGCTGACGCCGTGCGGGCTCTCCTGCGCGAGCAGCGGATGGTTGAGGAATCCGAACACGCCGAGGCGGTAGTTGACGGTGACGAGCACGACGCCCTTCTGCGCCCAGACCTTGCCGTCGAATTCGGGCTCGTAGCCCCAGCCGCCGGTGTAGGCCCCGCCGTGGATCCACATCGCCACGGGAAGCTTCTTTTCGGGCTTGCCCGGGGCGGGTGTCCATACGTTCAGGTAGAGGCAGTCTTCGCTGAATTCCGGGTCTTCCCAGTAGAATTCGCTGGTCCAGGGGTTGGACGAGTCGTGCGGAGCCTGGTACGCGCCGGGGCCGAAGGTGTCGGCCACCTTGACGCCCTCCCAGGGCACGACGGGCTGCGGTTCCTGCCAGCGGAGTTCGCCGACGGGCGGGGCCGCGAAGGGGATGCCCTTGTAGATGTAGACGCCCTTGGCGATGGATTTGACGCCCTGGATCCGGCCGCCCTCGATGTCCAGGACGGGATTGGCCGGGCTGCAGGCGGCCAGCGCCGCACCCAGCGCGACCGCCGCGAAAAGTGAATGGATACGCATATTTCCGGTTTTGTGGTTTCTTCTGCAAGGTACGCATTTTTGCGGAAACGGGCAAACAAAAGGCGCAGCTGAGATGCTGCGCCTTAGATCTGTCGATCTCGTTCGAGATGACAGTTATTTCACCTCGATGGTGACGATGCGGCCCTTGATGGGGGCGTCGCCCGGCATCACGTCGGCCTTGGTCTCGATGTTCTCAGCCTTGTAGCCGAACTGGTTCACGAGGACGTTCTTCACGTACTCGGCGCGCTGCTTGGACAGGCGGTCATTGGCCTCGCGGGTGCCGGTACCGAGGTCGGCGCAGCCGGTCACGAGGAGCTTCTGGTCCTTCTTGAACGTGTTCTCGGCGTAGTACTCGAGACGGGCGAGCTCGCGGCCGATGAGGGTGGCCTTGCCGAGGTCGAAGTACAGAATCTCGGGCACCATCATCACATCGGTGGCAGGCTTGGCCTCGGTGAACTGACCGTTGTTGTAGTCGTAGGTCTTGCCGTTGACGAGGTTGTCGTACTTGGCGAGCTGGCCGGCGAGGGCGGCAGCCTTTCTGTCAGCGTCGGCAAGTTTGCCGTTGGCGGCGTTGAGCTGGCTGCGAAGGTCGTCGATGGCTTTGGTGTCAGGTTTCGGGGTGACCGGACGCTTGAACCCGCGTCCGCCAAGGTCGAAGACCAGGCCGGCGGTGCCGGTGAGGAAGAAAGTGAAACGACCGCGGTTCCGGAAGTTGTTCTCGTTGGTGGAAACGCCGGAAAGGTCGATGGCCAGGCTGACGTGGTCGCCGAGACGGAACTGGTTGATCAAACCGGCACCGACGGCAAGGCCGTGACGGACGGCATTGTTATAGTTGGCGAAGATGCCGCCGCCGCGAACATAGAGAATCGGGTTCCAAACACGGTCGGCCTTGTAGTTAACAGTGTTGGCCATATTCCACATCGCATCGAGATGGGCGAGATTGTAGTTGAACTGATTTGCACCGGCGAACCAGTTCGCCACGTCCGCTGCCGTATCCTTCAGTCCAACGTAGCCTGCGCGGAAACCGATGGCCGGAGTGAACCATTTCCCAATGTTGGCACTGATGGCCAGATTGTTGGGTGTGTTGAACTTGAGGTTGTCATACATCGAGTTGACACCTCCGCCCACGCCGATGAACCAGTTGTTGCTGCCGGGTCCGATCAGCAGATCCTTGTTGGCATCCTGCGCGTTGGCAGAAAACGGAGCAGTAAGCAGCATCGCCGCCACTGCGAGAACAGAATAAAGTACTTTCTTCATATAAGAATGAATATTAATAATTTCTCTTATCTACAAATTTACACATTTTTCCTGAAAACACCACACACTCCCGCCAAAAATAGCGAGATGCGTGGTCACGGTCTCCGGATGCTCAACGCGATGGCTTCGGAGTATTTGGCGCAGAACGTTGCAGCGTCCTTGACCACAAGCGCCAGATATCCCCCACCTCCGGCCCCGGGCAGCTTCCAGGCCAGCACGCCATCACAAGTCGCCCATCGCCCAATGGCGGGACGCACGGGTCCCTGGAGCATCGCCGGGAACATCGCGACCTGCGCCTCGAATGAGGCGCGGTAGGCAGACGCGAAGGCGGGCAGGTCTTTGTCCAATATCGCCGTCCAGCAAGTATCCGCGGCAGCGGCCAGCGCCCGGACTTTGGGTTCCGTGATGTCCTTGCCTTCGATTACCGAGCAGCCGGGTCGGCGCGGCTCCATCGGCACGAGGCAGAGATGCGCCTCCAGCCAGGAGAGCACAGCCTCGTCCTCGCAGGTTTCGATCTTCTCCGGCCAGAAGTGGTTGTCGTACCAGTGGCGGCACAGTCCGGGTACGCAGATGCCGATGGCGTCCTGCGCCCCGCTGATGATGCCGTCCTCGCGCTCCGGGTGGTTCTCGAAGCAGAACACAAGTCGCGCGAGCATTTCCGGATCCATATCCGGAAGGCGCATCGGCCAGATGGTCTGAATCAACTTGCGCGTCGAAGTCGCCAGTCCGCAGCGCTCCCGTATCTCGAAAGTCGGCTTCAGCGAGATGGTAATGGCCCAGCCGGGGGCGTATTGGCTCACGTAGGGCTGGTCAATCCAGGTACCGGCAATGTCGAGGCGCGTGGGGATTCCGCTCGTCTGGCGTTTGAGATCGGTGGAGCTGCGGGCAGTCAGGCCGGGCTCCGGCTCGCGTTTGAGCACGATGTACTCCATCCCCCGCCGTTCGCATTCGAGTCGCTTCTCTTCGCAGGCGCCGTCTTCATTGACGACGAGAATGTCGGGCTTCACGATGTCCAGCGTGGGCACGAAATCCATCACGCCGCTGCCGGCGTTGATGTAGGCGTCCTTGACGTAGCGGATGGCCTTCACCATAAACAGGCGCTCCTGTTCGCTGTAGACCGTCTTACGGTGTTTGTAGCCCAGGTACGTGGCGTCGCTGCCGATGCCCACGTAGAGGTCCCCGTAGGCCGCGGCCTGCTTGAAAAACTCCACGTGCCCGCTGTGCAGCAGGTCGTAGCATCCTGAAACGAATACTTTCTTTGGCATACTCAAATAGTCAGGTCTTCGACCTGAAGTTTGGGGACGTAGTGGACGCCGTCTTCGCGGTAGTAATTAAGATTGTCCCCTTCGTGCACTGGGACGAGTTCGATCTTTTCTGCGGGCTTGCCGACGGCGAGTACGCAGATGGGTTCGTACGGGAGGGTGAGCGCCTGCTGGATGGGCTCGCGGTCGAAATTGCGGATGATGATGCCGCCGAGGCCCATCTCGACGGCTTTGAGCAGCATGCTCTGCAGGGAAATGCCGAGGTCGATGTCGATGCCCGGGTTTTCCGGGACGGTGCTGCAGACGATGATGAAGGCTTCAGGCTCGGTGCCCGGGAAGGGCAAATGCAGTTCGGGCAGTCCCCTGCCCAGCCTGATATGCTGACCCACGGCGTCGGCTTCCGGGCCCTTGACGACGGGCCGGAAACGGAGCCGCTGGAGGTTGACGCCGGAGGCGACTTTGGGGTTCACCCCGATCATCGCGTCGAGCTGGCGGCGGTGGACGACGTAAGATTTGTCGTAGCCGCGGTAGCTGCGGTTATGCAGCAGGAGGGTGTCCAGGGCGGGACGCCGGGGAGTCTGCTTTTTCCCGGCGTCCCGCCCGAACACTTCTTCGTAGCGTTTTTCGAGGTAGTTGTCGGCCATCAGGCGATGGTGTCCATCTTGGCCAGCACGCGGGCGCGGTTCTCCTCGATGGTGCCGCCGTCCACGTCCACCTCCCAGTATTTGCCGGCCTTCTTGTAGTAGTCGATCAGGGGCTCGGTCTGGCTGTGGTAGGTGCGGATGCGGTTGGCGATGATCTCGTCGTTGGCGTCGTCGGCGCGGCCCTCGATGACGGCCCGGCCGCGGATGCGCTGGTAGATCATTTCGTCGTCGATCATCAGGCCCACGACGGCGGTGACTTCCTCGCCGCGCTTGGCGAGGATCTTGTCGAGGTCGGCGGCCTGCGTGAGGTTGCGCGGGAAGCCGTCAAGCAGGAATCCGTCCACATTCTTGACGGTGTCGAAGGCGTTCTCGATCATCCCTTCCACGACGGAGTCGGGCACGAGCGAGCCGGCGTCGATGAGGCTCTTGGCCTGCTTGCCGAGCTCGGTGCCAGCGGCGATCTCCGCGCGGAGCAGCTCGCCGGTGGATATGTGCTTGAGGTTGTATTTCTGGGCGATGGCGCCTGCCTGGGTGCCCTTGCCGGCGCCCGGCGGACCGAAGAGGATGTAGTACTTCATTTTATCGTCGATTACGTAGATGTCCCTGATGTTGCGGCCGAGCTCGTTGTAGTCGAGTCCGAAGCCGACGATGAAGGCGTTGGGGATCTCCATCCCGACGTAGTCCAGCTTCACCGGCTTGTCGTAGACGTCGGGCTTGAGGAGCAGGGTGCAGATCTTGACTTCGGCGGCCCCTTCCTTGTCGAGGAGCATTTCCTTGAGGGCTACGATGGTGTTGCCGGTGTCCACGATGTCTTCGCAGATGATGACGCGGCGGCCCTTGACGCTGTCGGTCAGGCCCATCACGTTGAGCACCGTGCCGGTGGACGTGGTGCCCTGGTAGGAGGACATCTTGATGGAGATGACCTGGCAGGGGAAGTCGATGCGCTGGAGGAGTTCGCCGGTGAACGGGATGGAACCGTTGAGCACGCACAGGATAACGGGGATGTCCTGGCAGCCGTTGAAATCGGCATTGAGTTCGCGGGCCACGCCGTCGATGGCGTCGAGAATGCGCTCGTGGCGGATGTAAGGCTTGAACGTCTTGTCGTAGAGACGGATTTTTTCGTCCTTCATTTTGGGTGGTGTTTGTTGCTTTTGTTGGGCCGAATTTACGAAATTTTTGGTAATTTTGGGCAGAAACTTGAGTTTGCTATGAAAAGACTGATGCTTTTCCTGGCCCTTTCCGGGCCGTTGGGATTCCAGCAGGCTCTGCTGGTCCTGTCCGGCGCCTCTTGCGTCGAAGAACTGTCCGAAGATGAAATGCAACGCTACCAGTCCCTGGCGGCGCATCCCGTCGATTTGAATCTGGCCGGCCGGAGCCGTCTGCTCGCGACGGGCCTGCTGACGCCATATCAGGTGGCTTCGCTGCTGGATTATAGGGAGCGGACGGGCTCTGTGCTGTCCTGGAGCGAGCTGGCGCTGGTGGACGGGTTTTCGGCGGAGTTCGTCTCGGCGCTGCGGGAGTTCGCGGTGTTGGGGGTCGGCCCCGAACCGCCGGGGCACCGGGAATCCCGGCGCTTCAGCGGATCGGTGACGGCGCGGGGAGCGGCGCGGGCTTCTGCTGTTTTTTCGGACCTTGACGATGCTTCTTGGTCCGGGGCTGGCGGGGTGAAGCTGGAGGCTTCCGTCGGGGAGCGTGCGGCGGTGTTTTTCTCTGAGCGCAATACCTTGTCGGAGCAGCAGATAGGATCTCCGACCTTTAGCGCAGCTTACTATGGACGACGGGTGCTCGGGCAGGTGATTGTGGGCCATTTCAACGCCCGTTTCGGGCAGGGGCTGGTGCAGTGGAGCGGCTTTCAGTTGAGCGGGTACAATTCGGTCGGCGCGTTCCGTCGCAACGGCACCGGCTTCTCCCCCACCGGCTCGTTTTCCCCGTCGCTGCTGGGCGTCGCGACCGACTGGCATTTCGGGCCCTGGCGGCTGTCGGCGGCTTATTCCGTCGGGAGTACGTGGAAGGATCTCGGGGCGTTGTTCGGGGGTGGATCGGGTGGCTCTGTCGGTTCCGGCGGCTTGGATGGCTTTTGGGGCGGCGGGACGCCGATGCTGAATCTGACGCGGACCTGGCGCTCGGTGACGGCAGGGCTGATGGCGACGGGCTCGGCGGCCTCGTTGGAGGCACGGGTGTCGCTGCCGTCGTGGAGCCTGTTCGGCGAGGCGGCGTGTAGTTATGCCGGAGCGGTTTCGGCCGTCGGCGGGGCTGTGTATGTGCCTTCGTACGGGCACCGGCTTGGCTTGTTGGGGCGCTGGTACGGGCCGTCGGACAAGCGTTACAGCGGGCTCGCGGCGGGCTACGAAGGGCCTTCGCTGAGTTGGACCGCCGATGCGGGTTTGCGTACGGACACCCGCGCCGCGCAGTACAAGTCGGTGCTCCAGTGGAAGCCGGAGGTTGATTTGTCCCGCTCTGCTGATGCTTCGACCGAGGGTGCCGCTGTCCGGAAGCCGGACTCCCCCGTTCCGCACATTGGTACTGTCACCCTCAGCCCCACCCTGCGTCTCGCCGCCCGCCTCCGGCCCGCGTCTCCTTCTGTGGATTGGGATGCGTGGCGACGGGAGGCGTTGCGGCTGGAGGGCCGCGGGACGGTGGCGCTGGAGTTGGGCCCGTGGACCGTCGGAGGCCGCTACGATGCCGTCTGGGGGCGAGGGTTTGCCTGGAGTTGGTATGCCGAGGCGGGTCGGAAGACGGAGCGGTTTGCCCTCTGGGCGCGTGGCGGCATTTTCAAGGTGGACGACTGGGATGACCGGATCTATGTTTACGAGCGCGATGCCCCGGGCTCGTTCACGGTGCCGGCGCGCTATGGCCGCGGCTGGAACGCTTCGCTCTACGCCGCCTGGCAGCCCTCCCGCCACCATGCTCTCTGGCTCCGCCTCGAAACCGTCCAGTACCCCTGGAACCTCACCCCCAAGCCCGGCCGCCTCGAAGCCCGGCTGCAGTATCGGTATAAATGGTAATCTCCCTTCCCTCCCCTTCATGGTCGACCGCCGTGAGCTGTAACTCGCTGAAAGGTCGTTTCTTATCAAAACATTATGCCATAAAAACGAGACATAATAATCTCTTAACAAATTGAATATAAACTAATCATCGCTCATGCTCATGAAGAACCGAAAGGCGCCGGAAGGCGCATATCAACATATCTACAAGATTACTGCTGACAGCGGTGTCCTTTTCTATCGCATCGTAGATCATTTGGTTTACTATACCATCGAATCGGTGATGAGCCGCCGGTATAATATTCCGGTTATCGTGGCCTGTCAAATGTTCAATCATACACATAAACTCTCTGCTCCTGTCGATTTGGAACAGATGGTAGCTTGCGAATCAAACATCAATATCGCTTTTACGCGAGAGTATAATCAGGAGACCGGTCGAAAGGGGCGCTTGTTCAAGCGGCCGTTCGGTAGCGCGGCCAAGCGAACGGATAAAGACAAAAGGTCAGCCCTGATCTACATCTTGAACAATCCGGTGGAGAAGCGCCTGGTCAGGCAAGCCAAGGAAGGCAGATGGACGTTTCTCGCCTACTTCGAGAAGAGTTATCCTTTTTCTGAGAAACCCGTTCTGAGCCGGGCTCGCTGGGCATTACGTGATGCGATGAAGGTTGTCGAACACGAATTCAGATGCGGCAGATATTTAAGGTATAAGTTGCTCTATCAATTGTTTGACAAACTGACCCCCACGGAGATAGAACAGTTGACGGACTATATCATCCAGACGTATTTCTATTTTGACCGGGACTTATGCTACAGCCTGTTTGGCGATTGCGACAAGATGATGTATGCGGTGGACAATACGAAGGGTAAGGAGTTCGATGTCGGAGAGGTGTTCGATCCTGTCTCGGATATTCCGTTATGCGAGATGTGCCGGATCGCTGACAAGTATAAAATGCTTGGGCCCGGTCTTCCGTTGATGCAGTTACCGGAGAATAAGAAGAAAGGAGTCGCAAACTATCTCCGTATGCACACGTCAGCCAGCAATACACAGATCAGTCGCTTCCTCCATTTGGACGTCTGTGAGCAGTAAGTGTCTGATCGAATTGTGATGGAGGCACCGCCGCCTCGCATTACGGGACTCGGCGGCTACAAGGCGGCCGTGTGCGGGGGGCTCCGGGCAAGGGCCCTCCTCCCCGGCCGCTTGTTGCCTCAGTTGCCCTCCAAATGGGCGTGAGATGTAACATATTGTAACTGAACTAATTACCGAAAGATTATGCTTTCAAAATAATGCATAATCTTTCAGTAAAATATTGATTGTTAAACATTTACGGCTCACACGCGCTCCGCGCCAGCCCGTGGGGAGGATGTGCGGGAGCCTGCGCTCGGTGGCCTCGTGCTGTCGGGGGCCGTGGGCTGGGTGCGTCAGGGACGGCTGGCGCCAGGAGAGGTAGCCAAAGCAGAACAGGCAGTATCCGGAAGGCTTTTGGGGCCTGAACGGATACTGCCTGTTCTGCTGGCGGGAATTGGCAGGTGGGTGCGCCGTCGCTCACCCGGGTTGAGAAAGCGGGAAAGCGCTGGACGGCTTATGCGGCGGCTTTCTTTTGCGGATTCTTGAAGAAGATGGCGAAGAGGATGCCGACGAGGCAGGCGTAGGCGGCGAAGATGTACCAGGCGGTGGACCAGTTGGCCGGCGTGTTGAACACGTCGCAGGCTTCGACGACCTTGCCCGCGGCGAGCGTGCCGACGGTGGCGCCCAGGCCGTTGGTCATCAGCATGAACACGCCCTGCGCGCTGGAGCGGATGTCCGGGGAGGCGTTCTCATTCACATACAGCGAACCGGAGATGTTGAAGAAGTCGAAAGCCACGCCGTACACGATGCAGCTCAGCACGAAGAGCAGCACGCCCGGCCAAGCGGGATTGCCGGCACCGAAGAGACCGAAGCGGAAGACCCAGGCGAACATCGCCATCAGCATCACCTTCTTGATGCCCAGCTTCTTCATGCAGATCGGGATGAGCAGGATGCAGAGCGTCTCTGACGCCTGGCTGATCGCGATCAGCGCGTTGGAATTCTTCACCGCGAACGTGTTCGCCAGCGCCGGATTCTCGGCGAACGAGCCGAGGAACGTGTTGGCATAGCCGTTGGTCACCTGCAGCGAAGCGCCCAGCAGCATCGAGAAGATGAAGAACACCGCGAACTGCGGATCCTTGAAGAGCGTGAACGCCTTCAGGCCGAACGCTTCCGCGAGGCTCTTGGACTCGCCGCGGTTCGTCTCGCAGGCGGGCATCGTCAGCGCATACGCGCAAAGCACGAGGGACAGGAAGCCGGAGGAGAACAGCTGCGTGTAGCTGTCCTGCATCGCCACGCCGCCGATCTTGATGAAATTCGTCGCCAGCATGCTGCAGATAAAGCCGACCGTGCCGAACACCCGGATGGGCGGGAACTCCTTGACGGGATCCATCCCGTTCTTGCCCATCGCATTGTAAGCCACCGAGTTGGAGATGGCGATGGTGGGCATATAGAAAGCGAGGCTCAGGCTGTACAGGACGAAGAGCGGGGCGAACTGCAGATTGTCCCCGGCGCTCATGCAATAGAAGCCGGCGCCGATCATAAAGAGGCCCGCGAGGCCGTGGCAGAGCGAGAGCGTCTTCTGTGCCTGGATGAAGCGGTCGGCCACGATGCCCATCAGCGTGGGCATGAAGATGGACACGATGCCCTGCATCGCGAAGAACCACTTGATCTGCGGGCCGAGGCCGGCGTTGCCGAGGTAGCGGCCCAGGGAGGTCAGGTAGGCGCCCCAGGCGGCGAACTGAAGGACAAGCATCAGGACGAGCCTGAACTTAAGCTGGGAACTTTTCATTATGGATTCGTTTGAATGTTCAACTAACAAAAGTAACTCTTTTTCTTCTAAATTCACTATCTTTGAGGGATGAATTTCACGAAGACAGCGGCCGATCCGGCGTCCTGCGCCCGCGCGGGCGTGATTGAGACGGACCACGGCCGAATCCATACTCCCATCTTCATGCCCGTCGGGACCGTCGGCTCCGTCAAGGGTGTCTATCACCGCGACCTGCGGGACGACATCCGCGCTGAGATCATCCTCGGGAACACCTATCACCTGTATCTCCGCCCCGGCCTGGAGACGCTGCGCGAAGCCGGCGGCCTGCACCGGTTCGAGTCCTGGGACGGCCCGATCCTGACCGACAGCGGGGGTTTCCAGGTGTTCTCCCTGAGCCCCATCCGCAAGCTCACCCCCGACGGCTGCACGTTCCAGAGCCATATCGACGGCTCGCGCCATACCTTTACTCCGGAGAACAACGTCGACACGCAGCGCGTCATCGGCGCCGACATCTGCATGGCGCTCGACGAATGCTGCCCGGGCGACGCCGACCACGCCTACGCCCGCAAGAGCCTCGACCTGACCAAGGCCTGGCTGGAGCGTTTCGCGAAGCGTTTCCGGCAGACCGAGCCGCTCTACGGCTACTCGCAGACCTTCTTCCCCATCGTGCAGGGCTGCACCTATCCCGACCTGCGGCGCGAGGCGGTGGAACACGCCGTGCAGATCGGCGCCGACGGGTACGCCATCGGCGGCCTGGCGGTCGGCGAGCCCACGGAGAAGATGTACGAGATGCTCGAACTCGTCTGCCCGCTGCTGCCCGGCGACAAGCCGCGCTACCTGATGGGCGTGGGCACGCCCGCGAACCTGCTGGAAGGCATCGCGCGCGGCGTGGACATGTTCGACTGCGTGATGCCCACGCGCAACGGGCGCAACGGTATGCTCTTCACCTGGGACGGCATCATCAATATGCGCAACGCCAAGTGGGAGCACGACTTTTCGGAGCTGGACCCGTCCGGCGCATCCTTCGTGGATCATCGCTATTCGAAGGCTTATCTGCATCATCTCTTCAAATCCGGCGAGATGTTCGCGGCGATGCTCGCCAGCGAGCACAACCTCGCCTTTTATCTTGACCTGGTGCGCACTGCGCGGGAGCACATTCTCTCCGGCGACTTCGCCGCCTGGAAGGACGCGGTGCTCCCGAAACTGACCCAAAGACTGTAGACGATGGAAGGACTGCGCAAGATAGACTGGTACATCGCGAAGAAGTTCATCGTGACCTTCTTCCTGTCGATGCTGCTCATCATCGTCATCGTCATCATCTTCGACCTGTCGGAGAAGATCGACTATTTCGTGAAGAACGAGGCTCCGCTCAAGGCCATCATCTTCGACTACTACTGCAACTACCTCCCCTACCTGGTCAATATGTTCGCATCGCTGTTCGTGTTCATCACGGTGATCTTCTTCACCTCGCGGATGGCGTCGAACTCCGAGATCATCGCCATCCTCTCGTGCGGGGTCAGTTTCCACCGGATGATGGTCCCGTACCTGTGCACGGCGGCGCTCATCGCGCTGCTCTCGCTGGGGCTGAACCTGTATGTCATCCCGCGTTCGAACGTCACCCGCGTGGAGTTCGAGTCACAGTACACCAAGCGGCACAACACGTACAACCTGCGTGACATCCATTACCAGACGTCGCCCGGGCAGTTCGTCTACATCGAGTCTTTCAGCCGCTGGAACAACACGGCCTACCGCTTCACCATCGAGGATATGGAGGGGCACCGCCTCAAGCGGAAAGTAAGCGCCGAAAGCGCTGTCTGGGACACCCTGATGGACGGCTGGCACCTGCGCAAGGTGATGGTCCGGGACTACACCTCCGGGCTCAAGGACCGGGTCCGTTACCGCGAGCAGATCGACACGGTAATCGATCTGAAAATCAAAGACTTGTTCAACAACGAGAAGACGGTGGAGACGCTTCCGATCCGCGAGCTCAACGAGCTGATCGCCAAGCAGCGGATGCGGGGCGACGCCAACATCATGTATGCGACCATCGAGAAGCAGCGGCGTCTGACGATGCCGTTCTCGGCGCTCATCCTGACCATCATCGGGGTGTCGCTGTCGGCGCGCAGGCGGCGCGGCGGCATCGGCTGGAACATCGGCATCGGCATCGCCCTGGCGTTCTCCTACATCTTCTTCCTTCGGGTGAGCGAGATGTTCGTTTATACGGATACCCTTCCGCCCGGCATTGCGATGTGGCTGCCGAACCTGTTGTTCGCGATCGTCGCGGCGTTCCTGTACCGGAGAGCTTGTAAATGACAATATGATAGTTAAAGTGATCAACAAGAGCGGGAATCCGCTTCCCGCATACGCCAGCGCCCTGGCGGCCGGGCTTGATGTCCGCGCCGACAACGCCGAGCCCATCGTGCTCCCGCCCCTGGGCCGCGCGCTCGTGCCCACCGGGCTTTTCCTGGAGATCCCGGCCGGGTATGAAGTCCAGGTGCGTCCCCGCAGCGGTCTCGCCGCCAAGCGCGGCGTGACCGTGCTCAACGCGCCCGGCACCATCGACGCCGACTACCGCGGCGAGGTGTGCGTCATCCTGGTCAACCTGGGCACCGAGCCCTTTGTCGTCGAGCGCGGCGAACGCATCGCCCAGCTCATCCTGGCGCGTCACGAAGTGATCGAATGGCAGGAGGCCGACGTCCTTGCCGAGTCCGGCCGCGGCGCCGGCGGCTTCGGCAGCACGGGAGTGAAGTAAGTATTTGAAAATGGAAGATTTATACAATAAATATCTCTCTTGCGGCGGGCGGGTGACGACCGACAGCCGCGCCATCCGCGGCGGCGAGATCTTCTTTGCCCTGCGCGGTGAGAACTTCGACGGTAACGACTATGCCCTGAAGGCCCTGGAGGCCGGCGCCGCCTGGGCGGTGGTGAACGACGACGTCGCTTTCGAGGACCCCCGTCTCATCCGCGTCCCCGACCCCCTCACGACCCTTCGCGACCTCGCCATCTGGCATCGTACGCACGTACGCGGCGGCGCCCTGCCCGTGCTCGGCCTGACCGGCACCAACGGCAAGACCACCACCAAGAACCTCATCGCCGCCGTCCTCGCGAAAAAGTTCCGCGTCACCGCCACCCAGGGCAACCTGAACAACGACATCGGTGTGCCCCTGTCGCTGCTCTCCATCACCCCCGAGACTGAGATCGCCGTCATCGAGATGGGCGCCAACCACCCTGACGACATCGCCAAACTGGTGAAAGTCAGCCAGCCGGACTACGGCCTCATCACCAATGTCGGCCGCGCTCACCTGCTCGGCTTCGGATCCTTCGAGGGCGTCAAGGCCGCCAAGGGAGAGTTGTATAACTGGCTCGGCTCGCATCGCGGCTCGCTCATTTTCCTCAATGAGGACGATCCCGACCTGCGGGAAATGGCCGCAGCCCAGCCCTGCCACATCTTCGGCTACGGCCTCGCGTACCAGAACGCCCAGGTTCTCCCGGCTACGCCCGAGGAGCCGTTCCTGCGGCTCCGGCTCGGGGCGGACCTGGTCCGGACGAACCTCGTCGGTGCCTACAATGCCACCAACGTCCTGGCGGCGCTGGCGGTCGGCGAGTATTTCGGTGTCCCGCGCGCCGACGCCATAGCCGCCGTCGGCGAGTTCGTCCCCGACAACAACCGCTCCCAGATGGTCCGTACGGCTTCCAACACCCTCATCGTGGATGCCTATAACGCCAATCCCTCCTCGATGCGGGCCGCCCTGGACAACTTCCGCCTGGTCGAGGCGCCGCGCAAGTTCGCCCTGCTCGGCGATATGCGCGAGCTGGGCGGCGAGTCCCTCGCGGAGCACCGCAAAGTGGTGCTCCAGCTGCGCGGCGCAGGCCTTCCGGCCTGCCTCGTTGGCGAGGAATTCCGCCAGGCCCTCGCTTCGCTCCCGCCGGGCGGTGAACCCTGGTTCCCGACCTCCGAAGCCCTCGCCGAACACCTTGCCTCGCACCCCGTTTCGGACACCGTCGTCCTCGTCAAAGGCTCCCGCGGCATCCAGATGGAGAAGGTTCTGGAAAAACTGTAGTTGTTTGATTATTAATTGATCGTCGATATGTCCCGCCCGCGGTTATTCCTTTTGTTTTCCACGCTGCTGACCAGCGTGTTCGCCTCGTGCCAGCGCTATGAGGATCTCTCCGCCGACGCCTTCCTGGAGCGTCTCGGACTTGAATCCGACACCCAGCTCGTCGATGTCCGCACCCCGGAAGAATACGCTGCCGGGCACCTCCCCGGTGCCGCCAACATCGACTGGCTCGCCGACGGCTTCATCGACCAGGCGAAGACGCTTCTGGATTCCGCCCGGCCCGTGATGCTCTACTGCCGGACCGGAAAACGCAGCGCCGCCGCGGCCGCCAAGCTCTCCGCAGCCGGCTTCCGGGTGGGGAACCTGCTCGGAGGCTATCAGGGTTGGACGGAGGGCGGCCGGCCGGTGTTGAAGTCGGAGGACGATGCGCTGGAGGCCGAGTATAGCACTGAACTGCTTGTCCCGGGAAGCCCGGCGCCCGATTTCTCATTGAAAGATTTGGAAGGTAATCCGGTCAATATCAGTGACTTCCGTGGACGCAGCGTCGTGCTCGTCTTCTGGGCTTCCTGGTGCCCCGACTGCCGGGCCGAGGTTCCCGACCTCAAGAAGATGGCCGCCGACGCCGACCCGGCCGCGGTTCAGTTCGTCTCCGTTTCGTTCGACCGCTCGTTCGAGACGCTATGCGATTTCGTCGCCGAGCAGGAACTGCCGGGCGTCCAGCTCTTCGACCCCGCAGGCAAAGCCGACTCCGCTGTCGCCGCCGCCTACGGCGTCCGCTGGATCCCGTCCCTTTATCTCATCGGCCCGGACGGCAGCGTCGTCCTCTCCACCATCCTCGCCTCCAAAATCGCCGCCGCCCTCGCCGGCTACCCGCCCCGGCTACTTGCCCTGACCGCCGCCGTCGCCCCGGCTCCCTCAGGCTCCCCGGCTGCCGGCTCAGACACATCTACCCCTGCCACCCACACCACCTCCTCCGCCTCTCACGCCCCCTGCGCCGACGATAGCTGCGAGCTCTGATCGCCCTGACAACAAAACGAGCAAGGCGTTTTCGCAATCAATTTGCTCTCAATTAATTACAAATCTCCTCGCGGGATATTTCCCCTGAGGAGATTTATAATTGTCACATTATCAGATACTTCCAAAAACGGCTGCCTAGATCTCGATCTACTATCCACGACGATTCTTTTGTCCTGAAATCTGTCTACCGATTGAGTGGACAAAACTGGGACAAACCAGACGTGAGCGATAACGTACTGATTAATAATTGATTAAGAAGATATTATGTAGTGTTTCGGAAGCATAATAATTTCTTAACTATCGTCCAATCAGGTACATACTGCTCACGACTATTGTATCGTCCTGAAAAAAGTTTACCAAAAAAGGTGAAGTTTTTATGGAAGCAAAAAAGCTATCGTGCGATGCAGCGTCTGTCTCTCAATCCCGGGCGCGGGTGGCGGAAGTATCCGGCGAGGTATTGTCGTTGTCATCCCGAGCGAAGTCGGGGAATCCCGTCTACTTCAACTCTTCAGCGCCGGTGAGGTGGGATTGGAGTTCGGCGGGGTCGACCGGGAAGAGCTTGGGGGTGCGGCAGCGGGGGAAGCGGTTGAACCAGGGGTCGAGCGAGCAATACCAGCTCATCGAGCGGATGGTGCCGGCGTGCTGGAAGGCGCGGCGGATGGTCCGGATGCAGGGCTGGGCGCAGACGGTGAGCGCGGTGCGCCCGTCCGCAAGCAGGCTGACGCAGAGCCAGTGCTTGGAGATGCGCTGGTCGCGGTCGAGCTCTTCGGGGGTGGAACGGTGCGAGATGGTCAGGTGCCGGCCGTGCTGCTCGTTGATCTCCTTCATCTTGGCGCGGAAGACCTTGCCGTGGGTGGAGCTATCCTGGACGCCCCGCAGGGCGATCCAGTAGTGGATCATCTCGTGGATGAGCGTGTCCTCGACCTCATCCTGCGGCAGGTCGAACCGGGTGCTGATGCGCAGCACGAAGTCTTCGCGGCGCACGATCCTGCGCCGCCAGTCCCGCACCGGCTTGTATTGCAGGCGCCCGATGAAGGACTGGGCGTTGCTCAGCCGGATGGGGATGGCGGGCAGGGTGCCTTCGAAGCACAGCGCGTTGTAGTGGTCGAAGCGCTCCTGAAGAAACTCGACGGTCGGTATCATGGAGAGTTACTGGATGACCTTCAATTCCTTACCGACCTTGATGAACGCGGCGATGGCCTTGTCCAGCTGCTCGCGGGTGTGGGCGGCGGAGAGCTGCACGCGGATGCGGGCCTGGCCCTTCGGCACCACCGGGTAGTAGAAGCCGGTCACGAAGATGCCTTCCTTCGCCATCGCGGCGGCGAAGCGCTGGCTCAGCGGCGCGTCATATAGCATCACGGCGCAGATGGCGCTCTGCGTGGGCTTGATGTCGAATCCGGCCGCGATCATCCGGTCGCGGAAATAGGCCACGTTCTCCTGCTGGCGGTCGTGCAGGTCGTCGCTCTCGTCGAGCATCTTGAAGAGTTCGATGCCGGCGGCGCAGATCATCGGCGGCAGCGAATTGGAGAAAAGGTACGGGCGGCTGCGCTGGCGGAGCATGTCGATGATCTCCTGCCGGCCGGTGGTGAAGCCGCCGACGGCGCCGCCGAAGCTCTTGCCGAGCGTGCCGGTGTGGATGTCGATGCGGCCGTAGAGGTCGAACAGTTCGGCGACTCCCCTGCCCTTCGGGCCCACGACGCCGGCGCTGTGGCTCTCGTCCACCATCACCAGGGCATCGTATTTCTCGGCCAGTTCGCAGATCTTGTCCATCGGGGCGACGTTGCCGTCCATCGAGAACACGCCATCGGTCACGATGATGCGGAAACGCTGCGCCTGGGCATCCTGGAGGCACTTCTCGAGCTCGGCCATGTCGGCGTTCGCGTAGCGGTAGCGGACGGCCTTGCAGAGGCGCACGCCGTCGATGATGGAGGCGTGGTTCAGGGCGTCGGAGATGATAGCGTCCTCGGCCGTCAGCAGCGGCTCGAACACGCCGCCGTTGGCGTCGAAGCAGGCGGCGTAGAGGATGGTGTCGTCGGTGTGGAAATAAGCTGCGATGGCCTTCTCCAGTTCGCGGTGCAGGTCCTGGCAGCCGCAGATGAAACGCACGGACGACATACCGAACCCCCGCTCGTCCATCGCCTTCTTGGCGGCGGCGATCAGACGCGGATTGTCCGACAGTCCGAGGTAGTTGTTGGCACAGAAATTCAGGGCTTTGCTACCGTCCTCGAGGGTGATCTCCGCTCCCTGTGGGGAGCAGATGGTGCGTTCGCGCTTGTAGAGTCCGGCTTCGTCGATGGCCTTCAGCTCCTGCTGAAGATAAGATTGAAACTTCCCGTACATAAATTATGTGGTTTTGTAAACGATTTCTCCCACAAATTTAATAAATTTGCGTGATAATTGATAACACAAGCCAATCACACTTATGAAAAATGTGCTCGTCATCGGTTCCACCGGCCAGATCGGCTCGGAACTCACGATGAAACTCCGCAAGACCTACCGCCACGGCCGCATCGTGGCCGGCTATATCCCCGGTGCCGCGCCCACGGGCGACCTGCTCGAGAGCGGTCCCGCCGAGCAGGCCAACGTCTGCAACGGCCAGCAGATCGCCGACATCGTGGACAAATACGACATCGACACCATCTACAACCTCGCCGCCCTGCTTTCCGCGACCGCGGAGCGCCTGCCGCTCAAGGCCTGGGACATCCAGATGAACGGCCTGATCAACGTCCTGGAGGTGGCGCGCGAGAAGCATTGCGCCGTCTTCACGCCCTCGTCGATCGGCTCTTTCGGCCCCGACACGCCGCGCGACAACACGCCGCAGGACACCATCCAGAGGCCGACTTCGATGTACGGCGTCACGAAAGTGGCGACCGAGCTGCTGAGCGACTGGTATTTCCACAAATACGGCGTGGACACGCGTTCGGTGCGTTTCCCGGGCCTGATTTCCTATAAGACGCTGCCCGGCGGCGGCACGACGGATTATGCCGTCGAGATCTATTACGCGGCGGTCAAGGGCGAAGAGTTCGTCTGCCCGCTGGCGCACGGGACCTTCCTGGACATGATGTATATGCCGGACGCCATCAAGGCGGCGGTCAACCTGATGGAGGCGGATCCGCGCTATCTGGTGCACCGCAATTCATTCAACATCGCCTCGATGAGTTTCGACCCGGAGGAGGTGTACGAGGCCATCCGCAAGCACATCCCCACCTTCAAGATGCGCTATGAGGTGGATCCGGTGCGGCAGGCCATCGCGGACTCCTGGCCCAACAAGATGGACGACGTCTGCGCCCGCAAGGAGTGGGGCTGGGCGCCGTCCTACAACCTGGAGACGATGACCCGCGATATGCTGAAGCACCTGCGGGAGAAGCTGCTCTAAAGAATAATCCCTATTTGAGGAATAGCTGCGGACAGTTCGTGACCACGGTGTCCGCTCCCTTGCGCACCCGTGAGGGCTTGTCCACCGTCCACACGCGGACGGTCTTCCCCTGTGCATGCACGTCCCGGATGAAGCGCCGTGTCGTGAGCGCGTTGAAGGAATTGAACGAGCGCACGTGGGGGTAATCTGCGAAGGAGAAGCGGTGCAGCCTGATGTCGATGGCGAGGCCGAAAGGCAGCCGGCAGATCAGGAGCTTTTCCAGCGGAAGGTCCGCATCCAGGGTGTGAAAACGCTCCAGTACGCCGTCGTTGAAGGACTGGAGAATTACCTGCTCCCGCATTCCCTCACGGTTCAGCAGGTCCACGATCTTGTCCTCGATTCCGGGGTACTGTCCTTCGCGGCTTTTCTTTACCTCGAGGAGCAGGATGCATTTCCCTTTCACCTCCCGGACGACTTCTTCGAGGGTGGGGACCTTTTCGCCCGGATCTCCCCCTTTGACGGAGCAGTTCCGGATCTGGGCGAGGGTGAGCTCCTCTATCCGTCCGTGCCCGTCCGTGGTACGGTCGACGGTCTCGTCGTGACAGACGACCAGTTCCCCGTCCGCGCTCAGGTGTACATCGACTTCGACGGCGTCGGCTCCGGAGAGAATCCCCTTCCGGATGCATCCCAGGGTGTTTTCCGCTCCGAGGGACGCCCCGCCCCTGTGTGCAATCACTTTCATGGCATCATTCGCTTTTCGTCATATCCGGATGTTGAGCATGGCCCGCAGCACGATACGGACGCAGCGGTCGAACCAGGCGGCGCTGTCCGGCGTGGATGATGCTTCCTTCAGACAGTCGGAGACCACGGCATCCACTCCTTCCTCGTGGATCAGGGCCCAGATGATGAAGTTTCCGAACTTGTGCGTCAGCAGGTCGGCGAGGCTTTCCCCGGAGGGGTTGTAACTGAGGATGTCGTCCTTGTATTTCGGGATTCCCGGGAAATGCAGGCCGATCACGCCTCGCGTCAGGAAATCGTTCACCTCGGAGGGGAAGTAATTCTTCGCCGTGCCGAGGATGTTCCCGACCAGAGAAATCAGGTCGGCGGCCGTGTCTGGATAGCGCTTCGGGGCGTCGGCCTCGAATTCATCAAGCACCGCACGCGAGGGAATCTGCTCGAAGATGAGCCGTAGCAGGTCGAGCGCGGTATGGATGTCGCCGGAGTCGGTGACCAGCTCTGCGATGTTGTTCACGAGGTGGATGAGCAATTCCTTATCGCGTGCCTGTACGGCCTCGGCGAGCATCTGCCGGAACAAGGGAACGCTGCGCCCTTCCGGGTCCGGACGGTCGCCGTGGCGGTGGCACCATACCATCGCGTACCACGACATCACGTTCCGCTTGTAGAGCTGCAGGGGGTTGGCCTTGTCGCTGTTGTGAGCCTTGAAATAGCCCCTGCAGCGGCGGGTCCAGTCGGCGCAGTTGCGTTCCAGCATCTCCTCCACCTCGGCCGGAAGGGTCTCCAGCTTGAGTCCCATCTGGTACAGGATGTAGATGAAGGACATCTGGCTGTAATCAGCCCAGGTCGTGCCGGGGAAGGTGCCCTCGATCTGCGTGAGGATGGGCAGGGTCTTTTCCCAGTCGGACAGGCCGAAAATCACAAGCAGGCGTTCCAGGAGGAAGTAGCTTAGCGAATCACCGGTCTTGTAGGCCTGCACGATGCGCTCCTGGAACGGCACGATGGAGGGTGCCTTCTCGCCTTTGCGGGAGGCGTTCTCCCCCATATAACGGGAGTAAAGGAAGGCCATCGGGGCGATGTCGCTGACATCCTGGCGGTTCCAGCGCCCGTCGCCCGTGGGGGCGGGCGCGACCACCTGGTCCTGCCAGAAAGTGGAGTACTCGGTGATGTTGTTGACGTAGACCGACTGGAAGGTCATCTGGCGGCGCAGGATCCAGGAGAAGAACGGCATCAGGATACGTACCAGCGTATAGTTCAGGGTCAGGTGCCTGAACAGGCCGCGGATTTCGTCCAGCAGTTCGGAAACGCGCGCGCGGTCCTCCTTCCGGCCGTCCAGGAGCAGGTCGATGATCAGGATGACATCCAGGCGGACGCCGGCTTCCAGCAGGGTGGTCGTGCGGTTCCGGGCGCGTTTGCGGATCATCAGGGCGGGCAGGGAGCGCTCCCGGATGTAGTCGAACATCCTGCGTACGATCTGCTGCGTGATATTCTCCTTCAGGGGTTCGTAATTGAGGGTCAGGGTACGCCGGGACACGTAGTAGGCCTGCATGCAGGCGTTGTTCCGCACCTCCGTGACCGGGTCGTCCATGAGGGTCCAGAGCAGCGCGTAGGGATCCTCTTCGTAGAGGCCTTCATTGTGTGCGTCGGAGAGAAGGATTCCGCCGATCAGCGAGGCGCCGGCCAGGTTCCGCAGGCGTATCATCGGGGTGAGGCGTCCGGAGAGTTCCTTGTGGCGGGCGATGGTCTCGTCCGTGGCCTTGTTGGTTTCGATGTCGCGGCAGATGCCGTTGAATTCGGTGACGGCGGCATCCAGGCCTTCGCTGCGCCAGAGGAGCAGGCTGCGCTCCAGGTCGAAAAGCTCTTTCCCGTAGAGCTCCCGCACCATCACGTCCATCATGCCGGAGACCAGCGAGAACACCTCGAAATCCTGTCCGTAACGGAGCAGGAGGTCCACGGCCGTGTCCGGAACGCCGTCGCGGAGGTAATCGATCAGAAGGACGTTGCGCATGGCGCCCATGAACACTTCGTTGGCGGCGCCCGCCTTGAGGCTGTGGTAAACCATATCCGCCGTGATGTCGTCGGAAGCATCGGCATAGGCGCGCGCGAGGAGGTATTCGAGGAAACGCTCATAGATGAACTGCACCTTGGTCTGCTTGACCATGCGCAGGACCGGACGCTCCGGACGGTTGAGCAGTTCCGCGAAGGCGACGGTGATGCCGTCCCGCTTGAACATCAGCGTGGCCGCCTTGTGGAGCGGCAGGGACGGGTCGTCCAGGGCGGCCTTCAGGTCGTCCATCAGGATGGAGTCCACCGGCTCGCCGCCGGCATATTTGTCCAGCATGTAACGGGCGATCTCCTGCAGGATCCTGACCTGCCCCCGTCCGGCGTAGGAGTGTGAAATATCCTCCAGCATCCGGGCGAAAAGGGAGAGCGAGGTGTATTCGCCGTGCGAGTCGGGCAGTTCCTTGCCCAGGTAGTTGGTACAGGCGATCTTGAGCATCAGCGGGTCCTTGAGCCGGAGTACGCACCCCCGCTTGAGGCTGTCGAAGGGCGTCTCCATCTGGAAAAGCTCGCCGTAGACGGCATATGCCTTGCGGACCTCGCTGTCGGTGAAACCGCGCACGGAAGCCCCGCCTTCGTCGCCGGGCGAGAAAAAGACCGCCGGATCCTGCCGTGCCTGCTCCGGCACGAGTTCGTTGATCCAGGTGTAGTTGCGGCAGGTGAACAGGAGCCGGACGCAGTTCAGCTCGCGACGGCCGAAAAGCCGGTAGATGTCCCGGTAAAGCATCAGCGGGCCGCTCATCCCTTCGGTAATGCCCGGATACGCGATGGTCTCGTTGACCGCGTCGAAGAAAATATACACCTTCTTTCCAGCTTCTGCGGCCAGCGCGTTGATGCGCCCGATATAGCTGTCCATCTTCTTGCGCGGCGAAAGATGGAAGACCTGCCGCAGGCTTTCCTCCAGATTGATGTCCGCGAAACCGGCGCCGGCGAATATCAACACGCCCTCCCCCCGTTCGGAAAGGGTCTCGGTCCAGTGGCAGAGCTGGTTGGTCTTGCCCTGTCCCGCCTCGCCCGGCAGGGGGAAGATGATGCGGTCGGAGTCCAGGAAGTCCTGGTAGGCACGGCTCAGGGCGTCCCGCTCGACGAATTGCTCGCGGTTGTATTTCTTCTGCGAATAGATGTCGGCCATATAGGCCCGGGAGGCCTCCTGCATGGCGTCTACCAGCTCGCTCCAATTGAGGTCCTTGGCGATGTCGAACGAAGGGAGAAGGGCCTGCATCCAGGCGTCGAAGGCCGGATTCAGCTCCGCTGTCGAGATGGAGAGCGCGTTCTCGTCGGTGGAGACGAAGGCGGCCAGTTCGTCGTTCAGGGTCTGGAAAACGTACTCGTAGCCCTGCTCGGAGCGGTGAACGAGCGGGTATAGATCCTTCTCCAGGTCCACGCCGCACGAGCCGATGGCATCCAGGGCGGCGGCGAACTGCTCCGCCCGGTCCGAGAGCTGGGTGCAGACTTCCCGGTAATGGCTGTCGGAGAGGGTGGTGCCGTGACCTTTGTAACGGTTGCGGAGCTGCACGACGCCGCTCTCCCCCTTGGACGGGAGGAAAATGTTCTTCTTCCGTCCGGCCACGCCCCCGATGCTGCGGGCGAATGCGTTGTCCGGGAAGCGCCTGGCCGCCTCCGTGGCGAGCGGAGAGAGGATGTCGTTGACCCAGTCGCCGAAGCTGAGCGGCCGTTTGACATCAATTTTCCGGACGGCCTGCAGCACGCCGTCTGCGGGCGGGGTCCCATCCTGCAACACTTCCCGGCGGAACATCGCCAGGAGGACCACCGAGGTGTAAGCGGCACCGGTCTCGAGGAAGTCCAGCAGATAGTTCATGGCACGGAACCAGCTGCCCGCGTCCAGGTTCTTCCTGGCTTCGTCCAGGGGATGGGATAAAGTGTATGGGAGGGACGTATTCACAGGGTAAATATAAGCAATTATATTTATCTTTGTGCAGACCAAACGTTCCGAACGACATGAATGTAAGCAATACCGCCTTCCTTTGCGGCTATTTCACCGCCGCCGGGACGGCGTCCTTGCCCGCCGGCTGGACGCCCGTGGCCGTCGATGCCGCGAAGGAAGCCCTCCTGCGCAAGTTTTACTTCCCTGAATTCGTGGACTTCCATACCCGGGAGGTCCGCTGCTTCACGCTCCCGGTGGATCGGGATGTCACGCTGTCGCTCCGTTCCGGGGCGGAACTGCCTTTCCGCGTGGAAGAGCTGCGGCTGTGGCTGATGCCCTGTTCGCTTGCGATTTTTGCCGTCAAGACCGTTTTTGCCGACCAGCCTTTCGACGCCGTTACGGAAGTGCTGAACACGCTTCGCAACTGTTCTTTCTACGGGAACGCCTCCCTGGGCGGCTTTATGGATGCGGCGATTCATCCCCTCAACGACCTGTATGCGGCGCTGGGCGGCCTGACACTTCCCGCCGACGGCAGTTATGCCCACCTGGTGGAAAACGGCAACAAATTCAAGATTTTCCAGATCATCACCTCCCCGGACTGTCCCGCCGGATACGAAGAGCGCAACCGTCTGCTGTATGCCGCAGGTACGGTGTCCCGCTACGAGGCTGAGCCGCCGTTCTCGACCGACCCGGCGTACTACGGGCAATTGATGAAGGCACACCGCCTGGGCGTCTTCTCCTCCTGGACGGCCCTTGCATTGCTGGACACGGTCACCTTCCTCGGCGGCGAGGTATCCCCCTTCCAGCAGGGCATATGGACGGAAGACTATTTCGGCAGGATTTATATCTACGAACTCTTCCGGAAATGCTTCCTCTACCACCACAACCTCCTCTTCCGCACCGGAAAACGGGATCCTGTCGTACTGCAGGAAGAACTGACCGACTTCGAACGCCGCTACACCTTTACCTCCGTCAGCTACAATTTCCTCCCGGCCGAAGTGGACGAAGCCATGGTCCGCGGCCTGGGGCTGGAAAAGGAAGAGGCGTCGCTCGGCCGGCTCGTCGCGCAGGAAGTGACGGCGCGCGAGGAGGAATCCGCCGGGAAACGGGACCGATTCCTGCTGTTCCTGACCTGCCTGGCTTCCCTGTCGGCGGTGTGGGACATTTCCTGCCTCCTGGACGAGCTGATCAACTATGAGCACACCTTCTCCGTAGCCAACTGGGGCTACAGGCTGTTCTCCGCCGTGCTCCTCTTGCTGATCGCCTTCGTGGCCTGGCGTTCCGGGAAAAAGAAATAGATCGTCCTTAGCGGCGTCTGCGGTGTGTTTTCTTCTTTCTGCTGAAGTGGCGGTACAACGCGGCGGCCACGAGGACAGCGACGACCGCGCTGATGACGATGACCGTCATCGCGTTGGCGTCATCCCCTTTCACGCGGCTCCACATCGTGATGAGGGCCTCTGTACGGTCGCCCCAGTCGTGCGCGATCGCTGAACGCTCGATGTCCGCGCGGTCCGGATACAGGACGCGGTTGGTCCGGACGGCGGTGGCCTCGGGACCGAAGAAGTAGCTCAGGTCGACCGGCTCGTAGCTGTCGTCGGTGAAAGCCTCGAGCACTTCCGGCGCGGCGTTGCAGGACACGTAGCCCGTCTCCTTGATGTTGCGGATGACGATGTCCGGCCGGTTCATGAAGTTGATCCAATAGCTGGCCGCCTTGGGATTCCGGGCGTACTTGGGGATCACCCAGCCGTCGAAGAAGACCGTGAAGCCCTCCTTGGGGAAAGAGAAGTCGATGTCCACGCCCAGCGGGGCGGCCTGCTCGGCGGCCCAGACGCCGTCGCCGCTCCAGTTCAGGCTGATCCAGCCGCGCTCGAGGATCAGCTGGTCCTTGCCGAAATCGGCCTCCCAGCCCGCCACGAGCGGCTTGACCTCGTTCAGGTAGGCTTCGACGTCGGCGAGCGCCTGGTCGGAGGAGTCGTGCATCAACTCGTCGAGGGTCACCTTGCCGGACTTGAGCTCGTCCTGGCGGAGGAAGATGAGGACCTGGGAGAAGACGTCGCGGGCGTCCTCCTTCATGAACATCTTGCCTTCGAACTTGGGGTTGCGGAAGATGTCCCAGGTGGAGGCTTCCTCGGCGGTGACGTATTTGGCGTTGTAGATGATGCCGACCGTGCCCCACATATAGCCTACGGCATAGTCGTTGGCGTTCTTGCCGTCGCCCTCGAGCTTGTCGAAGCAGTCGCGCACATAGGGCGAAAGATACTGGTCGATATAGTCGGGCGTGTCACCGAAATCGTGGCTGATCGGCAGCAGCAGGTCCTTCTTGAGCATACGCTCAATGATGTAGTCGGACGGGCAGACGACGTCGAAATCTTCCTGCCCCTTCTCGATCTTGGAGAGCATCGTCTCATTGACGTCGAAGGTCTGGAGGATGACCTTGACCGGCTCGCCGGTCTGCTCCTGGTACCACTGCTCGAATTCTTCGATGGCGGTGACGTCCACGTAGTCGGACCAGTTGTACACTTTCAAGGTGTGCTCGCGGTCGGTGCCGCAGGCGCACAGGATCGCGGCGGCCGCCAGGAGGAGGATAGATTTTTTCATTCGCTTTTTTGCATTTTGGCCTGCCGGACGTTGATGAAAAGCAGCAGGACCAGGATTATCAGGAATATGAGGGTCATCAGCGGGCGCAGTTCGGGCGTGAGGCCGCCTTTGCGCGCATCCGCGTAGATATAGGTCGAGAGGGTTTCCAGGCCGATGGTGCCGCGGGTGAAGAAGGTCACGGCGAAGTCGTCCAGGGACATCGTGAACGCGAGGATGAAGCCGGAGATCATCCCGGGTCGCAGCTGCGGGATGAGCACCTTCCAGAGGGCCTGGGACGGCGTGGCGCCGAGGTCCAGGGCGGCTTCGTAAGTGTTGGGGTTCATCTGCCGGAGCTTGGGCAGCACGCTCAGCACGACATAGGGCGTGCCGAAGGAGATGTGCGACAGGATCACGGACAGGTAGCCCTGGGTGAAGTGCAGGAAGATGAACAGCAGGAAGAGCGACACGCCCGTGATGACATCCGGATTGATCATCGGGATGTTGTTCAGGAACGTCAGGGCCCGCCTGCCCCGGCCGCTCATATTGTGCAGGCCGATGGCCGCTATGGTGCCGAGCAGCATCGAGACGGCGGCGCTCACGAGCGCGATGAGCAGCGTGTTCTCCACGGCGGCGATAAGCGAGGAACTCCCCTGCATCTGTCCGGTGAAGAGGTTCTGGTACAGACGGGTGGAGAAGCCGTTCCAGCGGCCCATCACCTTGCCTTCGGTGAAGGAGAACACCGCGATGAAGACCAGCGGGGCGTACAGCAGGACCATCAGGATCCAGATGTAGCATTGTGCCAGGAACTTCTTCATACGCCTAGATCAGCGCCTCCTCCGCTTCTTTCCGGCCGCCGGTGAACATCGTGCTGATGCCGATGATCACGAGCATGATGAGCGCCAGGGCGGCGCCGTAATTCCACATCGAGGAGTTGATGTTCTCCTGGATGATGGTACCGAAAAGCTTGATCTTGTTGTTGGTCAGGAACTCCGAGATGGCGAAGGTGCTCACGGTCGGCATGAAGACCATCAGCACGCCGCTGGCGACGCCGGGCATCGACAGCGGGACGGTCACCTTCCAGAATACCTTCCACGGGGTGGCGCCCAGGTCCTGGGCGGCTTCCGCGTAGGATTTGTCCATCTTGTTGAGCACGTTGTAGATCGGGTAGATCATGAACGGCAGGTAGTCGTAGACCATGCCGAAAAGGAGCGTTCCCTTGCCCAGCGGGATGCCGAACATCCCGAAGAGCTCGGCTGTGGCCAGGGTCCTCATCAGGGCGTTGATCCACATCGGAAGGATGAACAGCACGATGGTGACCGCGCTGCGGTTGAGCTCCTTGTTCGCGAGGATCCAGGCGGCCGGGTAGCCCAACAGGATGCAGATCAGCGTGTTCTCGATGGCGACTTCGATGGACACGGCGAAGGTGCCGAGCGCATCGGAGTCGGAGAAGAAGCGCGTGATGTTCGCGAGCGTGAAATGGCCGGATCCGTCCTGCAGGGCGTACACGAGGATGAGCAGCAGGGGCAGCACCACGAAGACGCCCAGGAAGATCGCATAAGGGATGCTCCAGTGGCTACGCTTCATTCCGCTTGCTGATCTTGAGGTCCTCCGGGGCGAAATTGATGCCCACCAGGTCGCCCTTGTCCCAGATGTCGTCGGTGTCGACCCACAGGTGGTCGCCGTCCTCGGTGAGGATGGTCAGGTGATAGTGGTCGCCCTTGTAGAGCAGGAAATGCACTTCGCCGGCGAGTTCGCCCTCTTCCTGGTGGTCGAGCAGGTCCACCTTGTCGAAAGCCACTTCCACCCGGACCTTGTCGCCGGCCTTCAGGCCCGCCTGCGGGAGGCACTCGAAGGTGCCGCCGAGCATCTCGACGTGCGTCTCGTCGGCCATCTCGCCTTCGAAAGTGTTGCAGGTGCGCTCCTTGCGCATCACCTGGATGTCGTCGGGGTCGATGTACAGGCGCACGACGCTGTCCACGGGATAGGCGTCGTAGTCCTGGATCATCAGCTCGTAGCCGGTGTCGGTGTCGACGTACATCTCATAGTGGACGCCCTTGAAGGTGCAGGAACGCACGGTGGCGGTGAACTGGGTCTTTTCCTCCTTCTTGGTGAAGTAGATGTCCTCCGGGCGGACGACGACGTCCACCGGGTTGTTCTCGCCGAAGCCTTCGTCCACGCAGTCGAACTCGTGGCCGATGAAGGAGACCCGGCGGTCGCGTATCATCGTGCCGTTCAGGATGTTGCTCTCGCCGATGAAGTCGGCGACGAAAGAGTTGACAGGCTCGTTGTATACCTCGGTCGGGGTGCCGATCTGCTGGATGCGGCCTTCGTCCATGACCACGATGGTGTCGGACAGGGTCAGGGCTTCCTCCTGGTCGTGGGTGACATAGATGAAGGTGATGCCGAGTTCGCGGTGCATTTCCTTCAGCTCGATCTGCATATCCTTGCGGAGCTTGAGGTCGAGGGCCGCGAGCGGCTCGTCCAGAAGCAGGATCTCGGGCTGGTTCACGAGGGCTCTCGCGATGGCCACGCGCTGCTGCTGTCCGCCGGACAGGGAGTCCACGTCGCGCTCCTCGTAGTCTGTCATGGAGACCAGCTTGAGGACCTTGCGGACGCGCTGGTCGATCTCTTCGGAGGGGACTTTGCGGAGCTTGAGCCCGAAGGCGATGTTGTCGTAGACGTCCAGATGCGGGAAAAGCGCATAGCGCTGGAACACCGTGTTGAACGGCCGCTTGTAGGGCGGAATGCCGGAGATGTCCTTGCCGTCGAGGAGGATCTCCCCCTCGTCCGGAGCCAGGAAACCGGCGATCAGGCGCAGGGTCGTGGTCTTGCCGCAACCCGAGGGCCCCAACAGCGTCACGAATTCACCCTTGCGGATGTAGAGGTTGATATTGTCGAGTATCTTCTTGTCTCCGAAGGATTTGCTGACGCCTTTGAGGTCGATGATGTGCTCGTCGCTCGCCATTCCCCTACCAGAGTCTGAAGTTGAGCCGGTAGCGGGCTCCGACGCTGAAGGTAAAACCATCGATCAGGCTGTCGTACTCGACGAAGGCGTGCAGGCGGAGGTCATCCGAGTCGTGCAGCGGGAAGAACTCCGCGACGGCGCCCAGGTTCCACCAGTTCGTGCCGTAGATGTCTTTCGGCGTGGTGACGACGTTGCCGAGCAGGCCGTAGTTCCAGCGCTCGGAGGGGCTGTAGTCCACGCGGCCGTGGAAGATGTTCCCGGGAAGAAGTTTGTAGCCGGTCTCGTAGGAGAAGAGGGCGCTGCTTGTCAGCCGGTCCATTTCCCAGCCGAGGCCGGATGTGTTGCTCCAGTCCAGGGTGAGGGTCCAGTCGCCGATGAAGAACTGGTTGCCCAGGGAGATGAGGAAATCGTATTCGTGCGGCGCCGAGGCGTATTCCGGGGCTTCGCGGCTCAGGACGGTGGCGCTCCACAGGGGCGAGAACCAGTCGTAGTCGCCGCTCCACTGCGCGGACCAGGTCCACAGGCCGCTGGCGAACGGGCGCTCGCCGAAGGGGGACGTGGTCATCTGCAGGCTGAAGGTGCTCAGCTCGGACGGGGTGGTCCAGGCGACCTTGCCGCCCCACTGGTAGCAGGCCAGGTCGTTCCAGAGCGGGGATGCGAGCGGCGTGTGGACGTCATAGTCGTCGTCGTCGTATTCGTGGCCGCCCGTGGTGATGCAGTCCTTGCCCAGGGTGAAGGTCCAGCTGCCGAAGGTGAGGTCGGCCTTGAGGATGTCGATGAAATTGTTGGCGTCGGAGTATCCAAGGGTCTTGAAAAGTTCGAACGCTTCAAAGTCTCCCGAGGGCCAGTCGGTAAAGGAGAACCAGTGGTTCACGACGGTCCAGGAAAAATGTTCGGATGCTCTGCCTTCGAATTGGGTGTAGATAGAAGAATTGCCAAGGTCGAATCCGGTCTCTCCAGCGGAGCGGTACCAGGTCGGGTTCAAATCCAGGCGTGAGATGACGCTGACCTCGGCGTAGTTACCGAGATCGTCAGCCTCTTGCGAGTGCGCAAGCAAGCCGAGCAGCAGCGCTGCGATCGATAAAAGGTATTTCTTCATTTCCAACCATATAAAGGGGTTTGGTGAAACTTCGGCGCAAAGATATACATTTTTTCAGTAAATTTGGAATCCAAACCCTATTTTATCGCCTTATGTACGATTTCGACGAAGTCATTGAGCGGCGCGGTACGCGGTGCGTCAAATTCGACGCGCTCGAGGAGCGTTTCGGCCGCTCCGACCTGCTTCCGCTGTGGGTCGCGGACATGGATTTCCGCACGCCGGATTTCATCCTGGATGCGCTCCGGCGGCGCCTCGAGCATCCGGTGCTGGGTTATCCTTGCACAGGGGACGATTATTTCGAAATCGTATCGCGCTGGGTGGAGGACCTGCACGGGTGGAAGGTGCCCGCATCGTGTTTCCGTTATGTGCCGGGCATCGTGAAGGGGCTGGGATTCGCCGAGCGCTGCTTTCTGCAGAGCGGCGACGAGGTGGTGATCCAGAAACCGGTCTACCATCCGTTCCGCATCGTGACGGAGGAGTCGGGTTTCACGGTCGTGAACAATCCCCTGCGGCCGCTGTATGACGCAGAAGGCTTCCTGACCGGGTATGAGATGGACCTGGAGGATCTGGAGCGCAAGATCGGGCCGCGCACGAGGATGCTGATCCTCTGCAATCCGCACAACCCCGGGGGCGCGACTTTCCCGGCGGAAACGCTCCGCCGCCTCGCGGAAATCTGCGACCGTCACGGCCTCATCGTCCTATCGGACGAAATCCACGCGGAGATGGTGCACGGCGGGGTGCGGCATGTGCCGTTCGCTTCGGTCAGCGAGGAGGCGGCGCGATGCAGCATCACGTTCATGGCTCCGTCCAAGACCTTCAACATCGCGGGCGTGGTGAGTTCGTATGCCATCGTGCAGGACCGGGCCCTGGCGGACAGGTTCTTCAAGTACCTGGAGTCCAACGAGACGGACTATCCGCCCATATTCTCCGCCGAGGCGACGCGTGCGGCTTATACGCCGCAGGGCCGCGCCTGGCGGGAGGAAATGCTCGCCTATGTGCAGGGAAACATCGATTTCGTGGACGCCTGGCTGCGCGGGCATCTGCCGCAGATCCGCGCCGTGCGCCCGCAGGCGTCGTTCCTGGTGTGGCTGGACTGCCGCAAGCTCGGACTGAGTCAGCCCGAGCTGGTGGACCTGTTCGTGAACCGGGCGCATCTGGCGCTCAACGACGGCACCGTCTTCGGCCCCGAGGGCGAAGGCTTTATGCGCCTGAATGTCGGCTGCCCGCGCTCTGTGCTGCAGAAAGCCCTCGAGGCGCTGGCCGCAGCTGTTTGGTCGTAATCGTAAATGATTGACAGCTGGTCTGTTACAAAATTGCTCCGGGGAAAAAGCCCCGGAGCAATTTAGTAATATGCTGATACTCAGCTGGTTCTATTTGACATAGAAGGAGCCGCCGGCGCCGACGCCGTAGGCGTGGAGTTTGCCGTAGGAGCCGCCCTGATAGTCCTCGGACCAGGAGACGCGGTTGGCCATCTTGCCCAGGTCGGTCTTGACGATGGAGTAGCCGTAGATGACCCGGCGGATCGGGACGCCCAGGGCGTTGGTCTGCACCTCCCAGGAGTCGCTGGTGATGACGATGTCCACCAGATCGGTGCGTTTGAGTTTCTCCGCCGCGAGGGCCTGGGCCTTCAGGGAGCCGTTCAGCGCGCCCGCCTTGGGCATGGGCTTGAACTCGATGTTGTCCGGAGAATTGTTGTCGATGGCCTGCTTGACGGTAGAGGCATAGAAAAGGGCCTTCTGATAGTACACGTCATAATCGTCGGCCATCACGCCCCGTTCGGTCTCATAGCAATAATCTACCGGGTACCCTTCGAAAAGGATGGCGATGTTGACCATCATATTAAAGTCCCGCTTCGCCATCTCGATCTGCTCCGCGCTCGCGACCGTCGGCTCGTAAGAGGAGGTGCAGAAGAAAGCCTTGTTGTCCCTGGAGGTGAACAGCGTGGCCTTGCCGGGTATGACGCCTTCTTCACTGGCGGGGACACCGGTCACGCGCATACCCACGGAGAAGAGGGTGTTCCCCTGGTAAAACCACAGCCCGTTCTCGTCCTTCTTGAGCTCCGCGGTGAAGTGCGAGCTGACAATACCGCCCATCACGGAGTAGAAATTGGTCCAGTCGGCAAGTTCGTTTTCAATCTTCATCTTCTGGTCATACTCGTACTCATACTTGCCGGCTTCTATTTCGGCAAGTGTCTGACGGTCCCATTTCGCACGGGCGGTGAGTTTGGCGGCCAGCTGCCGGGCCTCCTCGTTGGACGTCTTCCTCAGGCCCCAGGCGATAGAATTCATATACTGGCCTGTGGCGTCGTATGAGTTGAATGAGGGAGACTTGGTCATCAGTTCGGGAATCTCGGGACCCTCCGGGATGGTGGGTTTCTGGTCTTCGACCACGGAGGACAGGGCGTTGGTCACCTTGCCTGTGTCATCTCCCTTGTCATTGCCTTCCACCGCATTGATGATGGTGCCGGAGGCTTGCTGGGTCGTGCGGGAAATGCCTTGCTGGACGGCATTTTTGGCCCGGTTGAGGACATTGCCGAGCTGGGCGTTCGCCTGTGCGCTGACAAGCAGCAGCAGGACGACGGGAAGGAGTCTGCAGATCTTTTTCATAAGCGTACGTTTTAATCCGGTTACAAGTTTACAGATAATTAATTACATTTGCAATATGAATAAGACCCTTACACTTTTGCACTCCAACGACCTTCACGGGGATTTCCTGGCCGAGAAGGTGGACGAGAAACTGACCGGCGGCGTGTCGATGCTCTCCGGTTACATTTCCAAAGTCCGTAAAGAAGAGAAGAATGTCCTGTACGCCATCTCCGGCGATATGTTCAAGGGATCCCTGATCGACCAGGAATACCGGGGCATCTCGACCATCGAGATCATGAACCTGCTGGCGCCCGACGTCGTCACCCTGGGCAACCACGAGGTGGACTACGGACTAGCCCATCTGCTGTTCCTGGAGAAGTGCGCCAAATTCCCGATCATCAACGCCAACATGTTCCTGACCAGCAACGGCACCCGTCTGTTCAAATCCCATAAGATCATCGAGATCGACGGGATGAAGATCATGTTCATCGGCATCCTGACCGAGGACGTGCTTGAATACACGCGCAACGAGAAGCTGATCAGCACGCTGGTCGGCATCAAGGACGCCGCCGAGGAGGTGGGCAGGATCTGCATGGCGTACCAGACGGTCGACATCGACCTGACGGTGCTGCTGACGCATATCGGCTTCGAGAACGACCAGAAGCTGGCCGCGCAGCTGGATCCGGACTGGGGCGTGGACCTGATCATCGGCGGGCATTCGCACACGCTGATCGACGAGCCGGCGGTGGTGGCCGGCATCCCCATCGTCCAGGCCGCCGTCGGGACGGACCAGATCGGCCGCTTCGATCTGGTCATCGACACGGACACGAATTCCATCGCCTCCTATACCTGGAAGCTCATCCCCATTACGGAAGAGAATTGCCCGAGGGACCTCGAGCTCGAGAAGGTCGTGAACGATTACAAGACGATCACGGATGCCGTCTACGACCAGGTCCTGACCCGCCTGGACGGAGTCTATACCCAGACACGAAGGAACCGGGACGCAATGCTCGGCCACCTGTTCACCGACATCGTCAAGGAGGGCACCGGGGTGGATGTCGTCATGATTTCCAGCGGCGCCATCCGCGGCACCCAGCTTGGAGAAGTGGTCACAAAGGGTGACCTGCGGAAGGTCTATCCTTATGACAACAAGGTGGTCGAGTTCGTGCTCACGGGGAAACAGCTCCGCGAAGCGCTGCTCTGGATGCTCCGGGACGAGTCCATCGACGCGCCGGACGACGGCGGGGAGTTCTATCATTTCTCCAGGGGCTTCAAGGCCGTCTATATCCAGAAGGAACACCGCCTCGAGACCTTTGAACTCAACGGCCACGCCATTCAGGATGAGGACCGGATCAAGATCGCGATGGGCGACTTCCATTACAACAACATCGAGAATTTCCTCCATCTCGATAAAGATGAAATCAAGAAGAACGGCCGCGTCAAGACCATGTCCTCTTCGGGCTACATCATCATCGAGGAGCGCATGAGCGGCGTCCCCCTGATCCGTGTGGACCGGGAAGAACGGATTGTCATCAAATAGTCGTATCGGGGTGCAAAACCGGCCTTTTTGCACCCCGAAGCCCGAAATAACCCGATGCGGGGTGCAAATCCGCCTTTTTTGCACCCCGCTTTTTTGTGTGCCGCTTGGAGATATTAAATTTTTTAATTACATTTGCGAAGTTATGTTATGTGTGTATTACCAGAGCTCCAGGCGAGACCGAAGATAGGAGGCGTAGAAACCTCCCACATCTTCGGAAATTCTGTGTATAACAATCCCAATATGAATTTTCGCTCAATAATTGCAATTGACAATCTCGGTTTGTCTTGCCATTAGGGGCTTTATTGTATGGATATGAACGTCAACGTCATGGTGGCCAATGAAAGCCACACCCGCTACGCGGAACAAATCTGTCAAGAAATCTACATCTCCTCGCTGGAGCGCAAGACCGGTATCGCCAAGCGTACGCCGGAATACATCTGTGAGAAAATGCTGGCCGGCAAGGCCGTCATCGCCCTGACGGACGAAGGCGAGTTCGCCGGCTTCTCCTACATCGAGTCCTGGGGCGGCAAGAGTTTCGTCGCCAATTCCGGACTCATCGTCGCGCATCAGTTCCGCGGCCAGGGCATCGCCAAACGCATCAAGGAGCAGACCTTCATCCTGTCGCGCAAGCTTTTCCCGGACGCGAAGATCTTCTCGATCACCACAGGCGCGGCGGTGATGAAGATGAACTATGAGTTCGGCTTCCGCCCGGTCCCCTACACCGAGCTCACGGACGATCCGGAGTTCTGGAAGGGCTGCGAGGGATGCCGGCACTTCGACATCCTGCAGAGCCACGACTACAAGATGTGCATCTGCACGGGGCTGCTCTATGATCCGAAAGAACATCTTGAGATCCATCATCCGGGGGAATAGATTTCTCGACTCACTTCATTCGCTCGAAATGACAAATTGATTCGTTCGCTCGAAGTGACAAATAACTCGAAATGACGAAATAAATGAATACGAAGAAGAAAGTTGTTGTGGCATTCAGCGGAGGGCTGGACACCTCCTACACGGTGATGTACCTCGCCCGGGAGAAAGGCTACGAGGTCCACGCCGCCTGCGCCAACACCGGCGGATTCAGCCCCGAACAGCTGAAGACCAACGAAGAGAACGCCTACAAGCTTGGCGCGACGAAATACGTGACCCTCGACGTCACGCAGGAATACTACGCCAAGAGCCTTAAATATATGATCTGGGGCAACGTGCTCCGCAACGGCACCTACCCCGTCTCGGTGTCCTCCGAGCGCATTTTCCAGGGGATGGCGATCGCCCGCTACGCCAACGAGATCGGCGCGGACGCCATCGCCCACGGCTCTACCGGCGCCGGCAACGACCAGGTCCGCTTCGACATGACCTTCCTGGTGATGTGCCCGCAGATGGAGATCATCACCCTGACGCGTGACGGCAACCTCTCCCGCAAGGACGAGGTCGATTACCTCAACGCGCACGGCTTCAAGGCCGATTTCGCGAAGCTCAAATACTCCTATAACGTGGGCATCTGGGGCACGTCCATCTGCGGCGGCGAGATCCTCGATTCGAGGCAGGGCCTGCCCGAAAGCGCATACCTCAAACAGGTCAGCAAGACCGGCTCGGAGATCCTGTCGCTGGGCTTCGAAAAGGGCGAACTGAAGAGCGTGAACGGTGTGGACTACGACGACAAGATCGCTGCCATCCAGGCCGTGGAGGCTGTGGGAGCTCCTTACGGCATCGGCCGCGACATGCACGTGGGCGACACCATCATCGGCATCAAGGGCCGCGTGGGCTTCGAAGCAGCCGCCCCGATGCTGATCATCGGCGCGCACAAGTTTCTGGAGAAGTTCACCCTGTCCAAGTGGCAGCAGTACTGGAAGGACCAGGTCGCGAACTGGTACGGGATGTTCCTGCACGAGAGCCAGTATCTCGAGCCCGTGATGCGGGACATCGAGGCGATGCTCGAAAGCAGCCAGCGCAACGTCAACGGCACCGTGACCCTGGAACTGCGCCCCTACGGGTTCTCCACCGTGGGCGTGGACTCCCCCGACGATCTCGTCAAGAGCAAGCTCGGCGAGTACGGCGAGACGCAGAAGGGCTGGACGGCCGAGGAGGCCAAGGGCTTCATCAAGGTGACTTCCACCCCGCTGCGTGTCTATTACGGCAACCACAAGGACGAATTCATCAAAGGCAATGATTAAGGTCGGCATCATCGGCGGCGCCGGCTACACGGCGGGCGAACTCCTCCGCATCCTGGTGAACCACCCGGAGGCGGAAATCGTCTTCGTGCACTCGACCAGCAACGCCGGAAACTACCTCTACGACGTGCACGGCGGCTTGTTCGGGGACACGCAGATGCGTTTCAGCGACAGCTACGACCTGGACGCGGTGGACGTGCTCTTCCTCTGCTCGGCCCACGGCAAGAGCCGTGAGTTCTGGGAGCAGAACGTCCGGCCCGCAGGCCTGAAGGTCGTGGACCTCGCGCAGGATTTCCGGGACGAGTCGGACGGCTATGTCTACGGCCTGCCGGAGTGGCAGCGGGACAGGATCCGCTCTGCGGACAAGGTCGCCAATCCCGGTTGCTTCGCGACGGCGATCCAGCTCGGCCTGCTGCCGCTCGCGGCCACAGGAGTGCTGAAGAGTCCCGTTCACGTGACGGCCATCACCGGCTCCACGGGTGCGGGCGTCAAGCCCTCGGCGACGACGCACTTCAGTTGGCGCACGGACAATCTTTCGACATATAAAGTCTTTGAGCATCAGCATCTTAAGGAGATTTGCCGGAATCTGGGTTTTGATTCCATCCAGTTCGTGCCGATGCGGGGCGATTTCGCCCGCGGCATCTTCGCCTCGATCACGGCGGACTGCCCGCTCGACGGCGAGGCGGCGCTCAAGCTCTATAAGGATTACTATGCCGACGCGGCGTTTACCTTCGTCGCCGACGCCCCGGTGGACCTCAAGCAGGTGGTCAACACCAACAAATGCATCGTCTCGCTCGAGAAGCACGGCGAGGTGCTCGTCATCTCGTCCGTGATCGACAATCTGCTGAAGGGCGCCTCCGGCCAGGCGGTGCAGAATATGAACCTGATGTGCGGACTCCCGGAAACGACGGGCCTCAGGCTGAAGGCATCAGCATTTTAGGCAAAGATGGAACTATTCGATGTCTATACCCTCTTCAACGTCACGCCCGTGCACGCGCGGGGGTGTACCGTCTGGGATGACAAGGGGCAGGAGTACCTTGACCTCTACGGCGGCCACGCCGTCATCTCGGTGGGCCACAGCCATCCGCGTTACGTCGCGGCCCTGACCGAGCAGCTCGGCAAGATCGGCTTCTATTCCAACAGCGTGCGCAACCCCCTGCAGGAGCAGCTGGCCAGGCGCATCGGCGAGGTGAGCGGCTACGAGGACTATTCCCTGTTCCTGGACAACAGCGGTGCGGAGTCCAACGAGAATGCCGCCAAACTGGCCTCGTTCCATACCGGCAAGGACCGCATCATCGCGTTCCGCAGGAGCTTTCACGGACGCACTTCGGGTGCCGTGGCGCTGACGGACAACCCGGCGATCGTCTCCCCTTTCAACGCGCATCACCGCGTGACTTTCTGCGACCTGAACGATGCTGACGGCGTGGAGCGGGAGCTCGCGAAGGGCGACGTGGCTGGCGTGATCGTGGAGGGCATCCAGGGCTGCGGCGGCATCCACGTGCCCGAGGATCGCTTCCTTCGCGATCTGGAGCGTCTGTGCCGGCAGTACGGCGCCGTGCTGATCCTGGACGAAGTGCAGAGCGGCTACGGGCGCACGGGCAAGTTCTTCGCCCACCAGTGGGCGGGCATCCGTCCGGGCATCATCACGCTCGGCAAGGGCATCGCCAACGGCTTCCCCTGCGGAGGCATCCTCATCGCGCCGGAGTTCCAGGCGCGAAAAGGGATGCTCGGCACCACCTTCGGCGGCAATTACCTCGCCTGCGCCTGCGCCCTCGCCGTGCTCGACATCATCCAGACCGAGCACCTGGTGGAGAACGCCTACAAGGTGGGTGAATACATCAAGGAGCATCTGCCCGAGAGTGAGCGCATCACGGACGTGCGCGGCCGGGGCCTGATGCTCGGCATCGAATTCGGCGAGAGCGTCGCGCCCCTGCGGCAGGCGCTGCTCTACGACAAGCACATCTTTACCGGCGTGGCCGGAGGGAACATGATCCGGCTCCTGGCCCCGCTCTGCCTGCAGGAAAGCGAGGCGGACCGGTTCCTGGAAGCGTTCAACGAAGTACTTGCAGCGAAATGAAAACCTTTTTCCACGTCAGTGACATAGGCGACCTGGGCGCGGCGCTCGAGGAAGCCAGGCAGGTGAAGGCAACGCCCTTCGCCTGGAAGCATCTGGGCCGCGACAAGACCATCATGCTGGTCTTCTTCAACAGCAGCCTGCGCACCCGTCTTAGCAGCCAGAAGGCCGCGCTCAACCTGGGGATGAATCCCATCGTGCTCAACATCGGACAGGACAGCTGGAAGCTGGAAACCGAAATGGGCGTGGTGATGGACGGCGACAAGTCGGAGCACCTGCGCGAGGCCATCCCGGTGATGACTTCCTACTGCGACCTGATCGGCATCCGCTCCTTCGCGGGTCTGAAGGACAGGGAATTCGACTACAACGAGACCGTGCTCCGGCAGTTCATCGAATACGGCGGCAAGCCCGTGATCAGCCTGGAGTCGGCTACGGTCCATCCCTGCCAGGCCTTCGCGGACCTGATCACGATCGAGGAATACCGCAAGAAGAAGCGCCCCAAGGTGGTGCTGACCTGGGCCCCGCACCCGCGCTCGCTCCCCCAGGCCGTGCCGAATTCCTTCGCGGAATGGATGCGGGCGGCGGACGTCGAATTCGTGATCACGCATCCCCGCGGCTACGAGCTGGACCCGGCCTTCGCCGGCGACGCACCCGTGGAATACGACCAGATGAAGGCGCTCGAGGGTGCGGACTTCGTCTACGCGAAGAACTGGAGCTGCCCGGGCGTGACCGATCCCGCGCAGTACGGCCAGGTCCTGAGTAAGGACCTGGGCTGGACGGTGGACGCACGCCATATGGCGGTGACCGACAACGCCTTCTTTATGCATTGCCTGCCCGTGCGGCGCAACATGATCGTCTCCGACGAGGTGATCGACGCGCCCACGAGCCTCGTGATCCCCGAGGCGGCCAACCGCGTCGTTTCCGCCCAGGTGGTGATGAAACGGATGCTCGAGAGCCTATGATCAGCCTCTATAAAATAGGCGGCAACGTCGTGGATGACCCGGCGGCGCTGGAGCGCTTCTGCGCCGAGTTCGCCGCGCTGGAAGGTCCGAAGGTCCTGGTCCACGGCGGCGGCGTACGCGCCAGCCAGGTGCAGAAAGCCCTGGGGCAGGAGCCCGTCAAGATCGAAGGGCGCCGCGTCACGGATGCGGCCACGCTCGAGGTCGTGACGATGGTCTATGCCGGCTGGTGCAAC
>JAFZBH010000019.1 GCA_017561865.1 Bacteroidales bacterium
AGCAGCTCTCCGGGAATATGTCGACTACTACAACAATAAACGAATCAAACTACGGTTAAACGGACTGAGTCCGGTGCAATACCGAACTCAGAACATGTAAATATCTATTATTAACCGTCCAACTTTTGGGGTGCACATCACACGGGCAGGGGGAGGGGCCCGTTGGATACAAGTTATCGCGAAGCGATGACGTAGGAGACAATGGGAGGGGCCGGAGTGCAGGACGCCGAAGGCGGCCGAACGGAGTTCCGTCGGAGACAGTTCCTGTCCGCCAAGGCTGGCGATATTACTTCGGAGGATTGACGATGGGAAGACGCTGCGCGTGCGACTGATCGATACGCATATAGGCGGCCTGCAGATCCTTCGGCTCGATGACGATCTCGCGGTTCACCGGCCGCCCCTCATCCTTGAGCGTATGCGAAAACAACCAGTCATACGGCTCCTGCAGCAGGAACACCCGCGCCAGGATCGAATGGTCGCAGCCCGTCAGCCAGGTGAAGAACAGATGCTCCGTCCGGTCGATCTTCGCCAGTTTCTCCACGATCGAAGTGGAGTACGACAGATTCGTCACCGGATCCGAGGTCCCGTGGATGATCCACAGCGGAAGCCGCCCCAGCGGCTCCACCTCGCCCGTATAGCCCCCGCACATCGCGATCGCCGCCGCCACCCGGTCGGGGAAGACGGACGCGAACTTGAACGTCCCCCAGCCGCCCATGCTGATGCCGAAACAATACAGCCGGTCCGGATCGTGGCGGTAACGGCTCATCACCCAGTTCACCACCCGCATCAGGCGCTCGGCTTCCCAGCCGCCCGTCGTGTTGCACTGCGGGCAGATGACCAGCGCGTTGATCTGGCGACCGCGGCGCAGCGCATCGATGCAGCCATACCGCGTGATCGTGTTCAAGTTATTACCTGCCAGACTCTTACCGTGCAGGTTGAGGATGATGGGAAGCGCCTGGGTCGTGTCCTGATAAGACTCCGGGACGTAGAGCAGGAAATTGTAGCCGTTCTTGACCGAATCACGGTAGGCATACAGATGATCCTCTGCCCGAGCAGGCAGGCAGGCCAGCGCGACCAGCAGCAACATCACTATTCCGGCGAGCCGTCTCATTTCACACGCAGTTTCTTGCCCGGACGAAGCGTCGTCTTGACGGTGATGCCGTTCAGGCTGCAGAGCGTCTGGACCGTGGTATGATAGCGCTTGGCGATGCCAGAAAGCGTGTCGCCCGACACGATCGTGTGATAGACGGCCGAGCCGTCGGAGGGCGGGGGAGGAGCCGTCTGCGCCGTGCCGGACGAAGAGGACGATGACTTCTTCGTCGTCTCCGCCGTGCTTTCCTTAAGTTCGGGGATCCGGACCGAAGAAGACGTCACCTTGCGCCAGGAGCCGCCTTCGGTCAGCAGCAGGCGCTCGTCCGAAGCCGGCACCGACAGACCGCCCAGCGAATCCACCTGCGCCCAGGTCCCGTCGGCGAACAGGATGATGCGCCGGTCGGCAGGGGAGAGGGAGAGCGTGTCGCGGGGCGGAGCCACCGAATTCGCGATCAGATCGACCATCGCGGCCACGGCCAGCGAATCATACAAGGGATCCGGCGTGAAGTCCGGCAGAATCCTGCGCGCGCCCAGGAAACGATCCTTGTAATACGTTTCCTTCAGGTTGTTGATCTGGATGCCCCCGTGCACGGCGGCGTGGATGAAATTGAAATTGGTGCCCGTGCTGTCCAGGCCGATGAAGATGCCCGCGTGGCCCATCCGGCGCTTGTTGGCGCGGGAAGCGAAGATGAGCAGGTCGCCCTTCTGCAGGTCGGACAGGTTGCCGATCAGTTCGCGGCCGTCGCCGGCCTGCGCCGGGACCGTGCGGCCCAGCTTGTAGCCGAACTTCTCGAAAACGAACTTCGTAAATCCCGTACAGTCAAACACTTTCGGTCCGTTCCCTCCGCGCCGGTAGGGCGTGCCCATCCACTTGCGGGCCTCATCGATGATGCGGTCCGCGACCTGGGATGCGTCCAGCGTCAGGCTGTCAGCGGGAGAGGACCCACTCGGAGAGGGACCTTGCGCCAGAGCCGTAGATGCCAGGCATAGGAGGAAGCCAATCGATATAATTGCGAATCTGTTCATACGGATATTGGACCCGGAAGATGTCGACGCAGTTGCCGCCGATATCCCGGGCTTGCGAGGTGGTGAAAATATAACGCCCGTCGCGCGAGATATCGAGTCCGACGGGGTAGGAGTCTGCAGGAATCGTGCCGAGAAGTTTCATCTCCTCGGCGTCGACGATCGCGAGACAGCTGCTGAAATTGCACGCGGCGAAGATATATTTGCCGGAAGGGGAGGCTTCGATGGTACGCGCCCCCGCGGGAATCTTGCAGTTGACCCAGTTCTTCACCTGCACGCTCTTGTGCTTGTCGCCGTCCAGCACGCTGACCTGCTCCAGGAAGTCCTCGAGAGCGATGCGCTGGATGTGGCCGGTGCGGTTGATGCTGCCGTACAGGTAGCCGTTCTTGATGATGAGGTGCCGCAGGTTGGGCATCACGCCCATCGCCCGGCCCAGGTATTTGTTTGTCGTCAGGTCGATCACGGCGATGCCGCCGCCTCCGCCCATACAGCCGACCAGCAGGTAGTGGTTGTCGGGGGTGAAGACCGTCCCGCGCAGGCAGTAGCCGCTGTTGACATCGCGGTCCACGGGGACCGTAAGGCTGAAATTGAGCTTCAGCACATAGTCCACGACCAAACACGTAACGTATTGCCAATCAGTAGGTTCCGGACTTGAAATATCCAGCAGTCCGATGGTGTTGTTGCCCCAGTGGGTGACCGCGAGTCGCGTGCCGTCGGGGGAGGTTGCCACCATCTTGGGCAGGGGTCCCGTCTCGAAAAGGCGGATGATCTCGTCGGTCTGCGTGTCGATCACGGCCATCGCCGAGGGCTCCTGGGCGTTGATGTCGTAGCTGCGGCGGTAATAAGGCACCCAGAGATAGCGCCCGCCGTGCGTAAAGGTGCTTTCGACCGGCTTGCCGAAGAAAGTGTCCGGATGGTCGTAGCTGTGGCCGAAGGAGAAAAGGCCGCTGGACGGCGCCCAGAGGTCCTTGTCCTCGTCGGAAAAACGGTGCTCGATGACCTTCATCTTCTGGTTCGTGGCGAAGTCATAGACGACCGTTTTGGCGCCCTCGAGCGAATTGACGTAGTATTTCTTGCCGGACGGGTGGATATTGACGGATTTCGGTGAATGGATGTCCTTGTCCAGCGTCTCGACTTCGGTCAGCGAGAACTGCTGCTTGCGCGTCAGGAACGTGACGTTGATGCCGTCGCCGGTCCACGAGGTGCCGAAGTCCGGATGCACGAGGGGCGGCGGATTCTGCGCACGCAGTCCCGCGGCCGCCAGAACGGCCGTCAGCAGGGCAAGGGGGAGGACACGATACCTTTTACTTAACATAATATAAATTGTGTAACAAGAGGGGAAAGGCGGTGTCATAGCCCCTTCTTGGCGTCGACAGGCCCCGCATAGATGCCCAGGAAGATCTTTCGGAGCTCGTCCTGGTCGAGCCTGCGCTCGAGTTTGCCGAGTTTATGGGCGATGTATTTCTCGAAATCCTTCAGGTCCTGCGCGTCATACTTGCCCTCGTTCTGGAATTCGCTCTTCCCGTACAGCAGGTCGTGCGCCATATAATTGGTCTTCCATAGCCGGTAGCCCGCGATGATGCGACGGTCGAGCACGTGGCGGATGGCCTGGTAGCGGTCGTTCTTCTCACATTTCCCGGCCATGGCGATCTCCGCCGAACTCAGGGGCTCCGCTATCTCCAGATGGATGTGCCCTTTCTGCTGGCGTATGCCCGTCAGGATGCTGTGCAGGTCTTCCTTCGGCTTCTTGGTATATGGTCCCTTGCGGCGCAGCAGCACTTCGCGCGCCTTGCGCGAATCGCACGATTCGTATTCGTAGGAAATGCTCATCGGGACGATGTTCAACTCCTGGAAATTCTCCTCGAAACTGCCTGTCCCGCTCATGTCGAACATCTTCAGCAACCCCTGCTCCGTGGTGTCCAGGCCGTTTTTCGTGCGCCCTTCGCGCTGCGCGATCCAGATGGACGCACGGTTGGAAACGATGCTTTCGCGGATGTATTGCGACAGGCGCTGCGAACTCAGGTACAGCTGGCGCGCCCCGATGCCCCGGATGACCTTGATCATCCGGTTCGAACGCATCAGGTCCTCGAGCAGCTGGCCGGTAATCAGGTTCGATCCCACGCAGATCTCCGTGTACGGAAGGTCCGCACGCTTCAATTCATACTGGATCAGAGCCGGATCCAGCACGATATCACGATGGTTGGAGATGGCCAGGAACTTCCCCTTGATTCCGCGGAGATAGTCTAAACCATTGCAAGTGAGTCCGTTGGATGTTTTCGCCAGGATTGCCTCGACGACAGCGAACATCACCTCGTCCTGGAACTGGTCGATGCTGCCGATCCCCCGGAGCATATGCCCCACCGTCCCGGCCAGAAGGGTCGGAAACAGGTATTTGGAGATCACGGGAAGCATCGGATGGCGCGACACCCGCGCCAGGGCGGCCACGGCCTCCTGGTCGGTATACGGGCGGATATCGCCGAAGTCGCTTTCCTTCTTTTTCTTCATCGCGGGGCCAAAGTTACACAATCAGCGGCGGAAAAGCAAAGAAGAATCGCCGTAACTGAGGAAACGGAAGCCGTTTGCGAGCGCGTAATCATAAATGGTACGCCAGTCCCCGCCCACGAAGGCGGAGATGAGCAGCAGGAGCGTACTCTGCGGCTGATGGAAATTAGTTACCATCGCATCCACCAGGCGGAAGCGGAAACCGGGCACGATGATGATGCGCGTGCCGACTTTAAGTTCGTCCAGGCCATTGGCATCCAGATACTTGACGATGGCGTCAAGGGACTCTGCGGGCGTCGGGTCATACTCCCTCTCATACGGCGCCCACTGCTCCACGACGGCGGGCCTTCCCTGCTCCAGGCAGCTCACGCCCACATAATAAAGGGATTCGAGCGTGCGCACGGAGGTCGTGCCGACGGCCACGAGCGGCCGACCGCCGTCGCGCAGTTTGCACAGGAGTTCACGGCTCACGACGAACGGCTCGCGGTGCATCGCATGCTCCGAGACGAGCGAACTCTTGACCGGAAGGAAAGTCCCGGCGCCCACGTGCAGGCAGACGTTGGCCGTCTCGATGCCCCGGGCGGCGATGTCGTCCAGCACGCGCTGCGTGAAATGGAGCCCTGCCGTCGGCGCAGCTACGGACCCGCGGATATGCGCATAGAGCGTCTGGTAACGCTCCAGGTCGATAGGTTCGGTATCGCGATTGAGATATGGCGGAATCGGCACGCGCCCGCACAGCTCGAGGACCTGCGAGAAAGGGATGCCCCCCTGCCAGCTGAACTCCACGACGCCGGTCTGGCCGTCGCGGCCGATCAGGCGAGCCTGCGGCCAGATGCCTTCAAACGCGTCGGAATCGGCATTCAGGCTCAGGATTTCGCCCTCTTTCCAGCGTTTGGCGTTGCCGATGACGCATTTCCAGCGGCAACGCTCCATGGCGGCGAAGTTCGTATTGTATTCCGCCGGCGTGTCGGGCTCCAGGCAGAAGACCTCGATGATCGCGCCGGTCGCACGGCGGAAGAAAAGCCGCGCCGGGACGACCTTCGTGTCGTTGAACACCATCAGGGCCCCCGCGGGCAGTTCCCCCGCGAGATCGCGGAATTTGCGCTCGCCGACCGATCCGTCGCGGTAAATCAACAATTTCGACGCATCACGCTCTTCCAGCGGGTATTTCGCAATCCTTTCGTCAGGGAGCGGATAAGAAAAGTCCTCAATATGAAGTTCGGGAATCATACTGCAAAGGTAACGCTTTTTTCCGCGGCGGACAAGCGCGAAAATTGTACACAAATGTAAATTATACGTTTAGATATGTAAAGTTTACAATTATTTCATCCACTTCCCCGCCCCACTGTTGACAAATGGTATAAGCGGGAATTATAGACCTCGATTTAGATACGTAATATTATTAAACCCAATATTTTATATTATTTATATTCAGTTAACGTCGATGTTCATTCCTGCCGGAAAGTCCAGTTTGGACCGATACGGGACTGTATGGTAAAATACTAGACCTATTAGTAAGAAGTAAATCAATAAATTAAATATACTTTGCTGAATTATGGAATCAACTTGATTCTCACTGCTCCATTAACAAATCATCAACATATTAACAATTGTAACACTTGCAGGATTGCAAACAAAGTGTTATATTTGTAAACAAAACGTTTAGAAAAATGAACAAGCGTCTGCAACAGTTTCTGTCCGCCGAAAACATCAGCCAGGCCCAGTTCGCCGAAAGCATCGGCGTCGCACGCGCCAGCATCTCCCACATCCTGGCCGGAAGGAACAAACCGGGCTTCGATTTTCTCGAAAGCATGGCCCGCCACTACCCCAACCTGAATCTGGAGTGGCTGATCACCGGTCGCGGCCGGATGTACACCCTGGCAAAATCGGCCTCAGAAGGTCCTGTAGAGCCGTTTTCTCCCCCGCCGTCCACGACCTCCGGCAGCCTGTTCGACGAGGCTCCGGAGCCCCTCTCCGGCTCCCCTGCTGCACCCGTTTCAGCGGACGTTACCTCACGCATTATGTTAGATAAAACAAAGGAATATTCTAATAATCAGCGAAATATATCAAAGATTATAGTTTTTTACACGGACGGATCCTATCAGGAAATCGTGTAGGCCGGGCAATTTTCAAGTTTAATTGAGTATATTTGCCGTATGGGACTCTACAATATTCTGGTCAAACCGTGGGTTCGCCGGGCAGATATCGACAAAGCCTCGAAACTGGCGCTCCGCTATTTCGAGCTGATCAGCAAGATTCCGTTCGGACGCCAGATTAGCCGGCTGATCCACAACAACCGTCCGTCGGGCCTGCAGCGCGAGGTCTTCGGCCTGGATTTCTACAATCCGGTGGGGCTGGGCGCCGGCCTGGATCTCTATGGCGAACTGTACGATGATCTCAACAATCAGGGCTTCAGTTTTTCAGAGATGGGACCGATGAATGCGGAGCGTGTCCGCCGGGCCGTACGGCGCATCCAGGAAGACCCCCCGGACGATATCCTGGCCGTGTGCATCAATGAGGATTTCCTGACCGCCTTCACCCTCGCCTACGACTTCTGCGATTTCTTCGTCATCGACATCTCGGCGAACCCCACGACGGACATTCTGGACCCCCTGCTGGACGCCCGGCTGGCCGAAGACGAGTATAAACCGATTGTGGTGAAGCTCCCCGAGGAGATTTCCACCCCGGATTTGGCCGAAATCGTCGATTACAGCCTCCTGAACGGCGTGAACGGTATCGAGGCCCGCAGCCTCGAACAAGTGCGCCAAATCGCCTCGTATTCGCACGGACTGATGCCCATCATCGCCAATACGCACATCGAGTCCCCCGCCCAGGCGGCGGAGGCCCTGGAAGCCGGCGCTTCGCTGATCGAAGTGCGCAACGGCCTGGTGCGCCAGGGTCCCAAATTCGTCTCGGACATCCTCCGTCACCTGCTGAATCTTGCCAAGAATGAAAGAAACAATCCAAGAGCGGATAGCCCGGCTGCTGAAGGGTAGCGGCCGGACCCTGAGCGCCGCCGAATCCTGCACCGGCGGGCAGATTTCCCACCTGATCACGACCGTCTCCGGCTCGTCCGGATACTACCTCGGATCCGTGACTTCGTACGCCGTCGCGGTGAAGGAGAAAGTGCTCGGCGTCCCCCCTGCCGTGATCCGCGAACACGGGGTCGTCAGCGGCGAGGTCGCGGCCGCGATGGCCGAGGGCGTCCGACGCCTGACGGGCAGCACCTTCTCGGTCGCGACGACGGGGCTCGCCGAAGGCTCGGACGGGGTCCATCCGGAGGGCACCGTGTGGATGGGAGTGAGCGGTCCGGGCGGCACGGTCACCCGAAAATATCACTGCGATCTCGGCCGGAAAGGCAACATCCGCCGTTTTGCGACCGTCGCCCTCCATTTTTTGGCCTCTTACATCGCCAAAAATCCAAATAGCTGAGAATAAGGGAACAAAACAAAAAAGTTATGAATTATAACATTTTTGTTATCAACCTATTTATACCCCTTATAGGGCATTTTTGCGTATGATTGAAGCCGTCGGGGACCTGCAAGCCGCCAGCAAAACTACGCGCTTGAAGCACCCCACAAATCAGCAGATTTGCGGGGCCCCGCTTTGCGCGCTATCCCTCCCACTGTCTCTTCGAGCCAGCGGGCCCCTCCCGCTCACGAAGCCGCGGGCGGCTACGGTTTTGCTCGGCTAGGCTTGCAGGTCCCCTGACGACGGCTTCAATCAATCAGACTTCCCCACTCCTCGGTCTTGGCGTCGAGGTCGCGTTTGCACTCGAGATACGTGCGCGTGAGTTCCATGATGTCGTCCTTGTCGGAGGGCGCCGCCAGGATCGCCTCGATCCCCTTCATCTTCTCCTCCAGCTTCCCGATCTCGCACTCCAGCCAGGAGATGCGGTTCTTCTTCTTGCGGTCCACCCGGCTCACCTCCCTGCGCGCCTCGAAAGCCGCCTTCTTCTGCTGATCCTCAGCCTTGGGCGCCTGGGAGGGCGCTTCCTTGCGCTCCAGCTCCTGGAGCGTCTCGAGCTTGCGCTTCGAGAGGAACTCCGACACCCCGCCCAGATGCTCCTTCACCCGCCCGTCACGGAACTCGTACATCTTGTCCACGAGTCCGTCCAGGAAGTCGCGGTCGTGCGAGACCACGATCAGCGTGCCGTCATAGGCCTTCAGGGCCTGCTTGAGGATGTCCTTCGACTTGATGTCCATATGGTTGGTCGGCTCGTCGAGCGCCAGCAGATTGTAGCTCTGCAGCATCAGCTTAGCCATCCCCAGGCGGGCGCGCTCCCCGCCGGAGAGCACCGACACCCGCTTGTCGATATCCTCGCCCCGGAAGAGGAACTGCGCCAGCAGGTCGCGCAGTTTCGTGCGGATGTCCCCCACCGCGATGCGGTCCAAGGTCGAGAACACCGTCTCATTCCTGTCAAGGATATCCTCCTGATTCTGAGCATAATAGCCGATCTGGACATTGTGCCCCAGACGGGCCTCCCCCGAGATGGGGGCGAGTTCTCCGGTGATCACCCGCATCAGCGTGGTCTTCCCCTCCCCGTTGCGCCCGATCAGGGCGACCTTCTCCCCGCGCTTGATCTCGATCTCCGCGTGGCGGAAAACAACCTTCTGGGGGTAGCCGACGGTCAGGTCGCTGCCCTTGAAGACGACGTCGCCGGAGCGCGGCGCAGGCGGGAACTTGACTGTCAGGCGGGCATTGTCGGTCTCGTCGATCTCGATGCGCTCGAGTTTCTCGAGGGCCTTGATGCGCGACTGCACCTGGTTGGACTTGGTGGGCTTGTAGCGGAAGGTGTTGATGAATTCCTCGGTCTTCTGGATCATCCGCTGCTGGTTCTCCCAGGCGGCCACCTGCTGCTGGAGACGCTCCGCGCGAAGCTCCAGGTACTTGGTATACGGGACTTTATAGTCGTAGATGTGGCCGAGCATCACCTCGACGGTGCGGGTCGTGACGTTGTCGAGGAAGCGCCGGTCGTGGCTGACGAGCAGCAGGGCGCAGCGACGGCCCTTGAGATAGTCCTCGAGCCATTCGATGGATTCGATGTCGAGGTGGTTGGTGGGCTCGTCGAGGAGCAGCACGTCGGGTTGCTGGAGGAGGATCTTGGCCAGCTCGATGCGCATGTTCCAGCCCTGAGAGAACGTCTCGGTCAGGCGACCGAGCTCGTCGTCAAGGAAGCCGAGACCCCGCAGGGTGCGCCTCGCGCGGACTTCAGGCGGCTCGCTGTGGCTCATCTCGAGGCGGTCGTTCAGGCTTGTCAGATGTTCGATGAGGGCGGCGTAAGCGTCTGATTCATAGTCGGTACGGGTCTCCAGTTCACGGGTCACGGACTCGATCTCGCGCTCGATCCGGGCCGTGCCTTCGAAGGCGGTCATCGTCTCTTCGAGGACGGTCCGGCCGCGGTGGTGTTCCATGATTTGCGGCAGGTAGCCGACCGTCAGGTCCCGCGGCCTGTCTATCCGGCCCGAGGTCGGATTCTGCAGCCCGCAGATCAGCTTCAGGATCGTGGACTTCCCCGCCCCGTTCTTGCCCACCAGGCCGATCTTGTCCGTCTCGCTCACATGGAAATTGATCTTGTCCAGCAGGACAAAACCTCCATACGCTACAGTTACATCCTCAATCGAAATCATCTCTTATATTTTCAACTTGCAAGACAGACAGTGCCGCAAGCAAACCGTGGCCGCCCGTGGCCTATGAACGGGGGGACCGCAAGCGAAGCGAAGCGGTGGGATGAGCGAAGGCGGGGCCCCCGCAAATCGCCAGATTTGTGGGGTGCTGCAAGCGAAGGTTTGCTGCGGCAGCTGTCTGTCTGCAAGTCACAAAAATCATATAAATACCAATGTATCAAAGAATTCCGGACGATGAAAGTCGGGCTTCGGCGTGGCGATGGGGGCCCAGCTCAGGTAGTGCGGGACGGGCAGGCGGTCGCCGCATTTGTAGAAATTGCCACGCGCGCGAAGCCCCTTGAAAGTCTGAAGGCCGAAAACGGCAGCGGGCACATCAAGCGCCACCTCCCACGCCGTCGGCTCCTGCCGCAGCCCGAAAGGCTCATCCCCCAGCGAGCAGCGGCGCCGGATGGCCGCATAGGCCGTTTCCGGCAGGAATTCGCGGCCGTGACGGCCTGCTCCGGAGCAGAGATACAACTTGCCCGTGCAGGTGCATTCCAGGTTGAAATAGAGCCCGTCCGGACGCGGCGCGAAGAAGAACTCCACGCAGGAATCCTCCCACGCGTGCTCTCGGTCCGCGGCGCAGACGGCGCGCACGGCCTCCTCCCGCACGCGGAAGCACAGGTGCAGCTCATCACCGCCGTGCCAGATGTCGAACGACACCTCCGGCCGGTACGGGAAAGCCTCCGGCCAGTTCAGGCACGCTATTCGCCCGCTTCGGGGCTCTCGGCTGACTTGGAGCATAACAGGATGGACAATTCGTACAGGAAATACAGCGGGAACGCCAGCACGAACATCGAGAACGGGTCCGCCGGCGTGATCAGGGCGGAAATCACCAGCACGGCCACCACCGCATAGCGGCGCCCCTTGCGGAGCATCGCGCGGCTGAGCACGCCCAGGCGGTTCAGCACCAGAACGACGGTCGGAAACTCGAAGGCGATGCCGATCAGCAGCACCATCGAGAAGAACATCGACATATAGGAACCGATCGTGATGGTGTTGGCGACGGTCTCGCTCACCGTATAATTCATAAAGAACTGCAGGCAGACCGGAAGGACGATGAAATAACCGACCACCACGCCCAGATAGAACAGCCCCGTGGACATCGTAAAAGCCGTCCGGACAGGCCGTTTCTCCCGCTCATATAAAGCCGGGGCCAGAAAACGCCACAGCTCCCAGACCACATAAGGGAACGCCACGATCACCCCGACGGCGAACGCCGCCTTCAGGTGGACGAAGAACTGCGCGGACACCTCCACGTTGATCAGCTGCATCGAGAGGCTCCAGCCCAGCACGCGGTAGGTGATGAAATCCGGGCGCGAAGGCGCCAGCACGAGGCCATCGAACAGGAAATCCTTGAAAATGAAGCCCAACACGGAGCAGAGGCATATGGCGCCGATGGCGCGGAACAACGTCCCGCGCAGCACGTCGAGATGCTCCCAGAAGGACATCTCCCGCTCGGAACCCGCCTCGGCCACCTACTCGGATTTGGGCGTTTCGTCGGACTTGGGCGCCGGTTTGGACGGATCCGCCTGATTGACCTGGTCCTCGATCTCGTTCATCCCCTCCTTGAAACTCTTCACGCCCTTGCCCACGCCTTTCATCAGCTCAGGAATCTTCTTGCCGCCGAAGATCAGGACGATGATCAGGATGATGAGGACAAGCTCCCAGGTGCCGATAAACAAAGGATATACTAACATAACTAACTGGTTATTAATTCGTTTATTCAAGTGACTTCAAGGAAGCCTCCAGCGCCTCGATGCGCGCCAGGGCGTCCGCTTCCTTCTTGCGCTCGCCGGCGATCACGGCCTCGGGGGCGTGCGCGACGAACTTCTCGTTGGAAAGCTTGGCCCGCACCCCGGCGAGGAACTTGTGCTGATGGTCCAGCTCGGAAAGGAGCTTAGCCCTCTCCTCACCGGCATCGACGAAGCCCGCCATCGGGATGCTCATCTTGACGGTCCCGACGATGAAGGATACCGAAGCGCCCTCGGCGGCTCCCGGGAAGATGTCCCCGACGTTGCCGGCCTTCCGGACGACGGGCAGCAACTCCGTCGAGAAATCCCCGTTGTAGAACAGGTCCAGGCGCTCCTTCGGGGCGATCTGCTTCTGGGCGCGGACGGCGCGGATGGCGATGATGGCCTCGCGGGCCTGCTCGAAGCGGGAGAGGAAAGCGGCATCGTACGGACCCGCCTTCGGCGTACGCTGGAACATAATGGTCTCGCCTTCGCGGCGCGGCTCCATCGCCTGCCAGAGCTCCTCGGTGATGAAGGGCATCACCGGGTGGATCAGCTTGATGAGCTTCTCGAAGAAGAGCACGGCGGCCTCGTAGGTGCGGCCGTCGACGGCGCGGCCGTATTCGGGCTTCACCAGCTCCAGGAACCAGCTGCAGTAGTCGTCCCAGAAAAGCTTGTATATCGCCATCAGGGCATCGTTGATGCGGAACTTGGAGTAATGGTCCTCCACGGTCTCGATGGTACGCGAGAGCAGGTTGTCGAACCACTTCACGGCCACGCGGGCCGCTTCGGGCTGCTCCCCTGCCTCGTCGACGCTCCAGCTGCTGACCAGGCGCCAGGCGTTCCAGATCTTCGCGCAGAAATTGCGCCCCTGCTCCACCTGCGACTCGTCGTAGAGGATGTCGTTGCCGGCGGAGGCGCAGAGCAGCATCCCGAGCCGCACGGCGTCGGCGCCGTATTTCGAGATCAGGTCGAGCGGGTTCGGGCTGTTGCCCAGGGTCTTGGACATCTTGCGGCCGATCTTGTCGCGCACGATGCCCGTGAAATAGACGTTGCGGAAAGGCACGTCGTGCATGAACTCGTCGCCGGCCATGATCATACGGGCCACCCAGAAGAAGATGATGTCCGGGGCGGTCACCAGGTCGCTGGTCGGATAATAGTAGGACAGGTCGCGGTTCGCCTGGTGGTCCGGATGGCCGGGCAGCTGCGGGTCGAACACCGAGATCGGCCAGAGCCAACTGGAGAACCAGGTGTCGAGCACGTCTTCGTCCTGCCTCAGGTCGGCCGCGCCCAGGCTCGGATCGATCCTGCGGGCAGCCTCGAGGGCCTTCTCGGCCGTCTCCTCCACGACCACCTGCCCGTCAGGCAGGTACCAGGCCGGGATGCGCTGGCCCCACCACAGCTGGCGGGAAATGCACCAGTCGCGCACGTTCTCCATCCAGTGGCGGTAGGAGTTGCGGTATTTGTCCGGAATGAACTTGATGCGGCCGGACTCCACGGCGTCGAGCGCGCGGCGCGCCAGGTCATCCATCTTGAGGAACCACTGGGCGGAAAGCCTGGGCTCGATCACGGCGTCGGTACGCTCGGAATAGCCCACCGGGGAGATATAGTCCTCGACCTTGACGAGGTTTCCGGCTTCCTGGAGCATCTTCTCGATCTTCTTGCGGGCGACGAAACGGTCCTCCCCGACGAGGATCTCCGCCTTCTCGTTCAGGCGGCCGTGGTCGTCGATGATGTCCAGGACCGGCAGGTTGTGCCGCAGGCCGATCTCATAGTCGTGCGCATCGTGCGCGGGCGTGACCTTGAGGCAGCCCGTGCCGAAGTCCATCTCCACGTAGTCGTCCTCGATCACCGGAATCTCCCGGTTGATCAGCGGGATGAGCACCTTCTTGCCGCGCAGCCAGTGGTGCCGCTCGTCGGCGGGGTTGACGCAGATCGCGGCATCGGCCATGATGGTCTCCGGACGCGTCGTGGCGATCACGAGGTACTGGTCCGTCGGATGGCCCTGCCCGTCGGAGACGTAATATTTGAGGTGATAGAAATGGCTGTGGGTGTCCTTGTGGATCACTTCGTCGTCGCTGATGGCCGTCAGGGCCACCGGGTCCCAGTTCACCATCCGTACGCCGCGGTAGATCCAGCCTTTGCGGTAGAAATGTACGAAGGTGGCCAGCACGGCTTCCGACAGGGCCGGCTCCATCGTGAAGCGGGTGCGGTCCCAGTCGCAGGAGGCGCCCAGCTTGCGGAGCTGCTGCAGGATGATGCCGCCGTGCTCCTCCTTCCACGCCCAGGCGTGCTCGAGGAACTGCTCGCGGGTGAGGTCCTCCTTGGAGATGCCCTGCTCCTTGAGCCGGGCGACCACCTTGGACTCGGTCGCGATGGAGGCGTGGTCCGTGCCGGGGACCCAGCAGGCGTTCTTGCCGTCCATCCGGGCCTTGCGGACCAGGACGTCGTTGAGGGTGTTGTTGAGCACGTGGCCCATATGCAGGATGCCCGTCACGTTGGGCGGCGGGATGACGACGGTATACGGTTCACGGTTGTCGGGTTCAGAGTGGAAACACCTGTTTTTCAGCCAATAGGCGTACCACTTGTCTTCCACTTCGGAAGGATTGTATTTCGCGCTTAATTCCATAACGTGCAAAGATAGTCAAAAATCCATCTTCTTTTGCTTTTTTTCAAAAAGCTTCTTATCTTGTCAGTCCTTTTTCAAAACCACTAATTCATTCCGATATGGCAAGATTCAAATGTACCGTCTGCGGCTACGTCCACGAAGGAGATGACGCCCCCGCGGTGTGCCCGCGCTGCAAGCAGCCCCGGGAAAAATTCGTAGAAATGCTCGGCGGCGGCCAGTACCGCCCCGTCCAGCCCGCCGCCGGCGCCTATTCCGGCACAGCCTTTCCGGGCTTCAACAACCCGGTCCAGAACTACGGCACGTCCCAACCGCAGGCCACGCCCGCATACCAGGGCTACAACCGCCAGCCCGTCCTGACCGGCACCAGGACCGAGAAGAACCTCCAGGAGGCCTTCGCCGGCGAGTCGATGGCCCGCAACAAGTATACGTACTTCGCCTCCAAGGCCAGGAAGGACGGCTACGTCCAGATAGCCGCCCTGTTCGAGGAGACGGCGGCCAACGAGCAGGAGCACGCCAAGATCTGGTACAAATATCTCAACGGCGGCCAGGTGGCCGACACGGCGACGAACCTCGCCGACGCCGCCGCCGGCGAGAACCACGAGTGGACCGACATGTACGCCCGTTTCGCCCGTGAGGCGCGCGCCGAGGGATTCACCGAGATCGCCCAGAAGTTCGAGATGGTCGCCGCCATCGAGAAGCACCACGAAGAGCGCTACCGCAAGCTTCTCAAGAACATCCAGGACCGCAAGGTCTTCGCCAAGGACGGCAGCGTCATCTGGCAGTGCGCCAACTGCGGCCACATCGTCGTCGGCCGCCAGGCCCCCGAGGTCTGCCCGGTCTGCGACCATCCGCAGAGCTACTTCCAGGTGGAGGCAGTCAATTATTGATTCCGGTAGTCCGGAGTCTTGTAGGAGGGTGTCCCGTCCGCGGGGCGCCCTCCGTGTTTTATTTTTATGTATATTTGTATTCCCAAAGAAACCTGACCGCGATGGACAACAACGACAACAAGAAACAGCACAATTTCGACCTGAAGCCCGAAGTGGCCCAGGGCACCTATTCCAACCTCGCCATCATCACGCACTCCCGCAGCGAGTTCATCCTCGATTTCGCGGCGATGCTGCCCGGCCTGCCCAAGCCCGAGGTGCGCAGCCGCATCCTGATGACTCCCGAGCATTGCAAGCGCCTGCTGGGCGCCCTGACGGAGAATATCAACCGCTACGAGACGCAGTTCGGTCCCATCTCCCTCGGAGGCGGCGCCCCGGAGCAGAAAGGCACCTTCAACCTGGCTGACTTCACCCCCAATGGCACCAAATCTTAAGGCCATCCGGGCCATCGCCTACGACCTTGACGGCGTGGCGACGGACGGCAGCATCATCCCCGTCGGCCCCACCCCGGAGGACCTCATCCGGGTCGTCAACGCAAAGGATTCCTTCGCCTCGCGCGTAGCCGCGCTCAAAGGCTTCATCGTGGCCGTCATCTCCGGCGCCCAGACCGAAGCCCTGCGCTCGCGCTGCATCCATATGGGCGTGCGCGAAGAGAACCTGTATCTGGGCGTACGGGGCAAGCTGGCGGCCTTCCGGGACTTCTGCGAACGCAACGGCCTGAAACCCGAGGAAGTGGCCTATTTCGGCGACGACATCCCCGACACGCAGGTGCTTCGCGCGTGCGGCTTCGGGATCGCTCCCGCCGACGCCGCGCAGGAGGCCAGGGACGCCGCCGACTACGTGACGCAACTTCCGGGCGGACGCGGCTGCATCCGCGAAGGGATCGAGATGATCCTCAAGGCCCAGGACAAATGGCATTTCGACGAGGACCGCTTCGATCTGATATATTAGATGAAACGCATCATTCTCGGCAGCAATTCGCCGCGCCGCAGGGAACTGCTCGCAGGCCTGGACATCGACTTCACCGTCGACACCGGTAACACTTTCGAAGAGCAACTGGAACCGGGCGTGGAGGCGCACGAGGTGCCCCTGCACCTGAGCGCGGGCAAATCGCACGGCTTCCACCGCCCGCTGGAAAGGGACGAAGTGCTGATCACTTCCGACACCGTCGTGATCGTGGACGGGGAGGTACTCGGCAAGCCCCACTCCCGCGAAGAGGCCGTGGAGATGCTCCGGCGGCTTTCCGGACGCGCGCACGAAGTCGTCACGGCCGTGACTCTTCGCGACTGCGCGAAGGAAGAAACCTTCAGCGACTCCACGCAGGTGCACTTCGAGCCCCTCACCCCGGAGCAGATCGACTACTACGTCGACCGCTACCGCCCCTTCGACAAGGCCGGCGCCTACGGGATCCAGGAATGGATCGGCTATGTGGGCATCTCGTCGATCGAGGGGTCCTTCTACAACGTGATGGGATTCCCGGTGCACCGGGTTTGGAAGGAGCTGCAGCAATTCCTTTGAAAAGAACACATAAAAACTTAATAATCAATCCTATGCCAACTAAGAAATTCAGGGTCGAAAGCGACCTGCTCGGCGAACTCCAGGTTCCCGCCGACGCGTATTACGGCGTGCAGACCCAGCGCGCACTCAACAATTACCAGATCTCCACCACGCGGATGAGCGACTACCCCGAGTACGTGATTGCGATCGCGTACGTCAAGATGGCGGCCGCGATGGCCAACGCCGAACTCGGCGTGCTGGACGAGAAGATCGCCGAAGCCATCTGCGCGGCCTGCCGCGAGATCGTGGGCGGCAAATTCCACGACCAGTTCCCCGTCGATATGATGCAGGGCGGCGCCGGCACCTCCGTCAACATGAACGCCAACGAAGTGATCGCCAACCGCGCCCTCGAGCTGATGGGGCACAAGAAGGGCGAGTACCAGTACTGCTCCCCCAACGACCACGTGAACTGCGCCCAGTCCACCAACGACGCCTATCCGACCGCCTTCCGCTACACCTTCGTACGGATGAACAAGAAACTTGTCAGCCGTCTGGGATCCCTGATCGCCGCTTTCCGCGCCAAGGGCGTGGAGTTCAAGGACTACATCAAGATGGGCCGCACCCAGCTGCAGGATGCCGTCCCGATGACGGCGGGACAGGAGTTCAACGCCTTCGCCAACAACCTCGAGGAAGAGATCGCCAACCTGGAACGCAACGCCGTGCTGCTGCGCGAGAGCAATATGGGCGGAACCGCCATCGGAACGGGCCTCAACGCCGTGCCGGGCTTCGCAGAACTCTGCGTCCGCCGGCTGTCCGAGCTCTGCGGCGACACGCTGACCAAGGCCGAGGACCTCGTCGAGGCCACTCCCGACACGGGCGCGTATGTGAGCTATTCCGCGGCGCTCAAGAGGCTCGCCATCAAGCTCTCCAAGATCTGCAACGACCTCCGCCTGATGGCTTCCGGACCGCGCTGCGGCTTGCACGAGATCAACCTGCCGCCGATGGCGCCGGGCTCCTCCATCATGCCGGGCAAGGTCAACCCCGTCATCCCCGAGCTGACCAACCAGGTGTGCTTCAAGGTGATCGGCAACGACATGACCGTGGCCTTCGCCGCCGAGGCAGGCCAGCTGCAGCTCAACGTGATGGAACCGGTCATCTGCCAGTGCGTGATGGAAAGCGTCACCTGGCTGTGCAACGTCATCGAGACCCTGCGCACCAAGTGCATCGAAGGCATCACCGTCAACAAGGAGCACTGCTACGAGATGGTCAAGAACTCCATCGGCATCGTAACCGCTCTCAACCCCTACATCGGCTACAAGGCCAGCACCAAAGTGGCCAAGAAAGCCCTGTCGACCGGCCGCAGCGTATATGACCTCGTACTGGAAGAAGGACTGATGACAAAGGAGAAACTCGACGAAGCGCTCGATCCGGAGACGATGATCGGCTCGCACGCCTTCCTGAAATAGACCTCCGTCCTGAATGGCGACAGCCCGCTGACCTTCCGGTCGCGGGCTGTCATCTTACAGTGGGTATAAAAAGAAATGAGTTGGTACCATCCCGGCAACAACTCATACTAACCACATAATTAATAACACTAAAACTAATAACCAATAGGTTGATGGGCCAGAACGGTCACTTGCTCAACCCGAATGCAAAGGTACAACAAAAAATCAATTCTGCAAATTTTTTTTGAAAAAATTTTAATAATTTTTTACCACACCTGATTTTCAATCACTTATAGATAAGCAAATTTTTCATCATTGAAGTTTGATACTTTTTGCCTACCTTTACTTTCAAATTGTGTGCTATGAGCCCCGAAACCTCTGCAATCATTGACAGCATCAACGTGACGCTGAACGCCGGCGGGATGAACACGATCAACATCGTGCTCGCCTTCGTGATGTACGGCGTCGCCCTGGGCATCAAGCCCGGCATCTTCGTCCAGGTCTTCACCAAGCCCAAGTCCCTCATCATCGGAATGGTCTGCCAGCTGGTCCTGCTGCCGCTGCTGACCTTCCTGCTGGCCCTCGCCTTCGGGCACTGGATCAGCTGGACGATGGCCCTCGGCATGATCCTGGTCGCCTCCTGCCCGGGCGGCAACATCTCCAACTTCATGAGTTCGCTCTCCAAGGCGAACGTGGAGCTGTCCGTAAGCCTGACGGCCGTCAGCACGGCGCTGGCCATCCTGATGACCCCGTTCAACTTCTGGCTCTACGGCAACCTGTATCTGCACTGCGCCAATATCGAAGGCGACGTCCCGCAGCTCGTCATCCCCCTCTGGGATGTCTTCAAGACCATTTTCATCCTGCTCGGCATTCCGCTTACGCTCGGGGTGCTGACGGCCCGATTCCTGCCGAAGGTGGCGGATAAGCTCAAGAAACCCCTTCAGTGGTTCAGCATCGTCTTCTTCATCGCGATGGTCGTGCTGTCCTTCGCCGGCAACATCGAAGCGTTCCTGAAGTGCATCAAATACATCTTCCTGGTGGTCCTGATCCACAACCTGCTGGCCCTGTCGATCGGATTCGGGATGGGCAGCGCGTTCAAGGTCTCCAGACGCGACCGCCGCACGCTCACCATCGAGACCGGCATCCAGAACAGCGGCCTGGGCCTCGTGCTGCTGCTCGGCACCAGCATCTTCGCCGGCTTCCCGCCGCACGGCGGAACCCTCGTGATCACGGCCTGGTGGGGCATCTGGCACATCATCAGCGGACTGACGGTCAGCACCGTGTTCAACCGTTACGAATTCCGGAAACTCCGGAAATACCTGCAAGTTTAATCCCATGCACAAGATCTGGGAGAGATACCGCGGCTACAATTTCGTGCACGCGCTGTCCAACCTCGTCACCCGTTCCTGCTTCCGCTCCATACGGATCGAGGGGACGGAACGCCTGCCGCGCGAAGGCGCCGTCATCCTGGCTCCGAACCACTGCGCCACGCTGATGGACCCGATGGTGGCCCTGATGCTGAGCCGGGACCCGATCGCCTACGGGGCGCGCTCCGACGTTTTCAAGAACCCGAAGGTCGCGAAGATCCTTCGCTGGCTGCGCATCGTCCCAATCGCCCGGGAGCGCAACGGCCTGCAGGAAGTCGCAAAGAATTTCGACGTCTTCGAGGAGATCGTCGACTGCCTGGGGCACGATATCCCTTTCTGCCTGTATGCCGAAGGGGCGCACCGTCCCGAGCGCGGGATGATGCCCGTCAAGAAAGGCATTTTCCGCATCGCGAAAATGGCCTCCGAAGAGCTCGGCAGGCCCGTTCAGATCTTCCCCGTGGGGGTGGACTACGAGTATTTCTTCCGCGGCCAGGGGCGCCTGACGGCGCGCATCGGAGAGCCGCTGGAGATCACCCGCGCTTTCGCCGAACATCCGGAAGGACCCGAAGCCAAGGTATACCGCGAGCTCTGCCAGACGCTCCAGGAACGCATCCTCTCGCTCATCGGGCGGCTGCCGGAGCGGCGCCACGACCGCAAGGCGCTCCGGCTCCTGGGTGCGCTGCTCTCGCTTCCGCTCTTCGCCGTCTGCGCCGCCGGGTCGCTCGTGATCTGGCTCCCCTACCTGCTGATCCTGCGCAAGATCCAGGACAAGGCGTGGTCGCACACCGTGCGCTACGTCCTGCACCTCGTCCTGCTGCCGTTCGTGCCCTTCCACATCGGTTTCGAGCGTCTGCTCAACTTCTACCGCAATCTGGCCGAAGACCTGAAATAACGAAAAAACGGATCCCTCACGGGGTCCGTTTTTCAGGTCAGGTTTTGTAAACGTTTATTGTTTAATATTCATTCTGTTCTTCAGAATGACTTATTTCTAAAACCGTGCCAAAGGGATGTTCGGCTCGTCCCAAATGCGCGTGGACTTGCAGCGCGCCATCACGGCGAGGCCGCCGCAGCTGAGGCGGAAATCGCCTTCTTCCAGAGTCCAGCGCCCGTCGGCACCGACGAAGGCGAGTTCGCTGGCCGGCAGGCTGAAGCTGACGGTCTTCGTCTCACCCGGCTGCAGGGCGATCTTTTCGAATCCACGCAGACGCCTCACGTCCGGAATGATCGAGGCAACGAGGTCGGAACTGTACAGGAGCACCGCCTCCTTGCCCTCGCGCAGGCCCGTATTGGTCACGTCGACGGACAACCTGAGGACATCGTCCGGTCCGAACTCGGCGGGGCTCTCCAGGCGCAGGTTGGCGTAGGAGAAGGTCGTGTAGCTCAGGCCGTGGCCGAAGGGCCACTGCACGTCCATCACGGCATCGTAATTGTACGACCCGCCCATCACTTCGCGGTGCTCGGACACCTTGTAGTCATAGGTATGCAGGGCATTGATGTGCTTGCTGTAGGTGAAAGGCAGGCGGCCGGAGAAATTCTCGTCGCCGGCGAGCAGGGCCGCGAGGGCGTCGCCGCCGTAGTTCGACGGCAGAAGCACGTCCACGATGGCGTCGGCGAGCGGCTCGATGTCGCCGATCAGGCGCGGACGCCCTTCGTTGAGCACCAGCACGATGGGCTTGCCGGTGGCGGCCAGGGCCTTGACGAGGTCTTTCTGGTTGCCCGACAGGTTCAGGTCGTCCATATTGCCGGGGGTCTCGCAGTAGCTGTTCTCGCCCACGCAGGCCACGATCACGTCCGCCCCGCGGGCGGCCGCGACTGCCTGCTGGATGCCGGTGGCGAAGTCGCGCTCCCACTCGCCGTATTGCTCGTCATAGACCACGCCCGGCACCCAGGTCACCTTGCCGAATCGGTTGCGGAGCGCTTCGTAGATGGTGTTGTATTCCGGCACGAAGTCGTCGGCCGAGCCCTGCCAGGTGTAGGACCAGCCGCCGTTCAGGGCGCGCAGCGTGTTGGCGTTGGGGCCCGTGACGAGAATCCGCGTCCCTTCCTTGAGCGGGAGTATCCCTTCATTCTTGAGCAGCACTTCGGACTCCACCGCGGCGGCGTAGGACTGCCGGGCGAAGGCAGGCGAAGCGAATTCGGGATATTCCTGATCCCAGACCGGGTTGTCGAACAGGCCCAGACGGACCTTGAGCCGCAGTACGCGGCGCACGGCGTCGTCGATGCGCGACATCGGGATCTCCCCGCTGCGGGCCAGATCCACGATCACATTGCAGCACTCCGGGTCGTAGGGGTCCATGATCATGTCGATACCGGCGTTGATGCCGATCTTGACGGCCTCGCGCTTGTCGGCGGCTATGTGGTCGCGGGTGTAGAGGTTGTCGATGTCGGCCCAGTCGGTCACCAGCATACCGTCCCAACCCAGCTGTTCCTTCACCCAGCCGGTGAGCAGGAGCCGGTTGGCGTGCGTCGGCACGCCGTTGATCGAGGCGGAATTGACCATCGCGGTCAGCGCGCCGGCGCGGAAGCACTCCAGGAACGGACGGAAGAACTTCTCGCGAAGATCGTTTTCGGCGATGTAGGCCGGCGTGCGGTCCTTGCCCGTATGGGGGACGCCGTAGCCCATGAAATGCTTGATGCTCACGGCCACGTGCTCCAGGTCCACGTGATTCGGATCCTCACCCTGCAGGGCCAGGGTCTCGGTACGCGCCATCTCGGCCTGGAGGTAGGGATCCTCGCCCCAGCTCTCCCACAGACGGGACCAGCGGGCGTCGCGGCCCAGGTCCATCACCGGCGAGAACACCCAGGGCACCTGCGCGGCGCGGGTCTCATAGGCCATTGCCCGGCCCATCAGGGCGGCATACTCACGGTTGAAGGTGGCGCCCAGGTTGATCTCCTGCGGGAAGAGGGAGCCGTCGGTGAGGTAGCTCGCGCCGTGGATCATATCCAGGCCGTAGATGCACGGGATGCCGAGACGGTCCATCGACACTTCCTGGATCTGACGGACCATCCAGGCGGTCTGTTCGCGGCTGTGCGCCCGGTCGTTCATCACGTTGAGAATGGATCCGACCTTGTACTCGCCGATGATCTTGTCGAGCTTGGCGGGATCCAGCCCCTCCCCCGTCTCATCCTGCACCAGCATCACGGTCAGCTGGACCATCTGGCCAGCCTTCTCTTCGAGGGTCATCCCCTTCAGGACCTGTTCTACTTTCGCCTCCACCGCCTTGTCGGCAGGGATTGCCGGCGTCACCTTGCCGGAAGGCGATCCGCAGGCGGCCGACACCGCAAGGCAGAGCGCCAGGGCCGAAGCCCTGGAAAACAGCATTTCTTTCATATCATATCGTTTTTTTGATTGCTTCTCCAGTATAGGGGATCTCTTTCCCGTCGGCGTCCGGATCGTACGCCTGCGGGTGGGCCGGGTCCACGACCACGACCGTAAAGCGGCGTTCCTGCAGCATTCCCGGGAAGGATCCGCTGCGCGCACCGATGGTCAGCGTATGCGTCGCATCCTCCCAGCGGATCGGGATGCGCGCGCAGGCGCCTTTTTCATAAGCGAAGGTCAGGCCGTCGTCTTCATACAGGGTGAACTCGGCGTCGGCGCCTGCATAGACATACAGGCGGATGTTCTCCGCCGGCTTCTCGTCGGACCACTGCATCTCGGGGCCGAAGGGGATGATCGAACCGGCGCGGACGAAGAGCGGGATGCGCTCGTAAGGCGCGGGGGCCGTCAGGGTCTGCCCGCCGGGCAGGAAAGTTCCCGTGTAGAAGTCGTACCAGCCGCCCGAAGGGAGATACACCTCGCGGCTGCGGGCGCCGTACTCGCTCACCGGGCAGGGCATCAGCGCCGGACCGAACATCCACTGGTCGTCGAGCTCGCGCACCTTCGGATCGTCCGGCCAGTCCATCGGCAGGGCGCGCATCAGGGTGTAGTCGTCGAAACTGACCGCCGCCGCGAGCGAGTACAGATACGGCATCAGGCGGTAGCGCAGGCGCATATACCACAGGATGCTCTCATAAGCGGGAGAGCCTTCCTGCGCGATGTTCCAAAGCTCGCGCTGGGGCCACTGACCGTGCGTACGGAAGAGCGGCACGAAGGTGCCGAACTGGTGCCAGCGCGTCTGGAGTTCCTGCCACTCCGCGGCGTTCGCGGGATTGTAGAACTTGCTCATCACCGAGAAGCCGCCGATGTCCATTCCCCAGAACGGGATGCCGCTCATGCAGTAGTTCAGGCCCGCGGACATCTGCGTGCGCATATCGGTCCAGGAAGTGCCGATGTCGCCGCTCCACGTGGCCGTGGAATAGCGCTGCAGACCCGCAAAACCGTTGCGTGTCAGCAGGAACACCCGCTTGTCGGGATCGACCTCCCGCTGGCCGTTGAAGATGGCATCCGCATTGACCAGCGCATAGGCGTTGAAGTATTCGGTCGAGGGGCCGAGCGCCGTGGGCGTGAGCAGCCACTTGAAATAGTCCATCGGCAGGCAGTCGCGCAGGTTCGGCTCGCTGGCGTCCATCCACCAGGCGTCGATCTTGCGGCCGTAGCGGCTGTAGAGCGTCTCGTCCATCTGCCGCCAGAACATCTTCCGGCCTCCCTCCGCGTAAGCATCATAGAAAGACTGGGGATGGTCCAGCCAGTCCTTCAGGCCGTCTTCTTCGGGATGCGTGTACACATAGCCGGCGGCCTTGAGCTCCTTGTAGTGCTCGGTGTTGGTATAGAATTTCGGCCAGACGCTGATCATGAAACGTCCGTGCATCGCGTGGACGCTGTCCAGCATCCCTTCCGGATCGGGATAGCGGGAGGCGTCGAACTCGTGGCTTCCCCACTGGTCCTCCAGCCAGTAATGCCAGTCCTGGACGATATTGTCGATCGGGATGCCGCGGCGGCGGAACTCCCGGAGCGTACCCACGAGCTCCTCCTGCGTGGAGTAGCGCTCGCGGCTCTGCCAGAAGCCCAGGACCCATTTGGGCATCACCGGCGCCTTGCCGGTGAGCTGCCGGTAGCCGCCGATCACGGCGTCGTGGCTCCCGCCGCCGATGAACCAGAAGTCCAGCTGCGGCTCGAACTCCGACCAGAACGCCAGGCGCCCCTCGTCGCCCGGATCCTGGAGCGGGGCGACGCGCAGGCCGATGTACGACACGCTCCCGTCCGGCTCCCATTCGATGCGCACGGGCGTCTTCCGCCCGGCCTCGAGCCGCACGGTGAACTTGTAGCTGTTGGGATTCCACGCGGGACGCCAGCGGCGAGGCATCACCTCCTGACCGTCAACCAGGGTGCGCTGGAAACCGGCGTAGTATTGGATGAAATGGTAATCGGCCGTCTCGGGGGCTTCCAGGTAGCCTTCATAGACCACCCTGGCGCCCTGCAGGGGCACGTCCGGAAGGTTCCGGATGGCCCATTCGTTCTCAAAGAAGAGGCTGTCCTCCTGGCGGACCAGCGCCTTGCCGCGGGCGGGGGTGTAGGTCCCCGTCAGGCCGGGCGTCCTGCCGTCCTTGCCATAGACCTTGAGCATCTCGCCAAGCTGGCGGTACGAGCCGGGATTGCCCCAGCGGCTCATCGAATAGGCATCGAAAAGCAGGCCGTAGCCGCGGGTGGAGACGACCACCGGCACGCTGACCTTGGTGTTGTATTGGTAGAGCTCCTCGCTGCGGCCCTTGTGGTTCAGTTCGCCGCTCTGCTGCTGGCCCAGGCCGTAGAAGGCTTCGTCGTCGGGCGAGTCGAAGCTCACGCGGGTGCTGAAAGCGGCCTTGCCTTCCACTTCGGTGGGCTCGAAGCCCATCCGGGAGCCACCCAGCAGCTCCTGTCCGCCGGCATCCAGGAAACGGACCGCGCCGCTGCGCGGATCGACCGCGGCCGTCAGGGCGGAAGTGCGCAGCCGCACTTCCCCATCCTGCAGAGCCACCCGGAAATCGCGGAAACGCTTCTGGGGCACGACCACCAGGCTCGCGCGGTCGTGCAT
>JAFZBH010000004.1 GCA_017561865.1 Bacteroidales bacterium
GCCGGGGCCGGCAGGCGCACCGGCCGGAGGGGCCGGAGCTCCGCCGGGACGCGGTCCCCTCGGTTCGTCGGCCTTCTTTTCTGCCGAATACTCGTCATTGCCCAGCACCATCGGGTTGGGCGTGTCCTTGGCAAGCGGCAGGATGAACACGTAGTCGGAAACGTTGTAGGAAGCGTTCCACTCCACGTCGGAATACTGCGAACGGAACTCGCGCGAAGAGGTGAAGAAGAGGTACTTGCCGTCACGCGAGAAGAGCGGCATTCCGGCACTGTACCAGCGGTCCGTGACCGGATAGCTCTTGCGGGCCTTGATGTCGAAGAGATACACCGCATCCAGGAAATTGGGCATCGACGTGGAGTAGGCCGCCCAGGCTCCGTCGGGCGAGAGCACGAAGGAGCGGATGGCCGCCTGGCCGCCCACGAGGATGCGTTCGAGCGCTTTGCTGTCGGCGTCAAGTTCATACACGTCCCAGTGGAGGGTGGAGAAATACAGCTTCTTGCCGTCCGGGCTCCATTGCAGGTTGGAAGGATAGCCCTCCTTGAAAGATGTCAGGCAGGTCGCCTTCGTCATATCGGAAGCGGGAGCCGTATAGATCTGGTATTCGCCGGAGGCGTCCGAGATCCAGGCGATGCGGGAACCGTCCGGACTCCACTCGGCCTCACGCTCGTGCGAGCCGGGCGAACGGGAAATGTTCACCACCGGGCCCTTCTCCGCGGGAAGGGAGAAAATGTCGCCGCGGGCGACCATCAGCACGCGCTTGCCGTCCGGGGAAAGGCTGTAGCCGCTGACGGACAGGTTTCCGCTGCGATACTCGGTCCGGCTCCAGACATCGTCGTCGGCAAGCTGGATGGACACCTTCTCGGCCGCGCCCTTGCGGACGTCGTATTTGTAGATGTAGCCCCCGTTCTCAAAGACGACATAGCCGTCCGCGCTGTGGGCGGGGAACTTGCAGTCATACTCGGTGAACTGCGTGACCTTGCGGCTCTGGCGGCTGCGGGTGTCGTAGACGAAGAGGTTCATCGTCCGGTCGCGGTCGGACAGGTAGTAGATCTCGTCGCCGATCCACATCGGGAAGATGTCCTGCGCGTCATTGTCCGTGATTTTCTCCAGCTTGGTCGTGCCCACGGTGTTGATCCAGATGTCATCCGCCTGGCCGCCCCGGTAGTATTTCCAGGTGCGGAACTCACGGAACATCCGGTTCATCGCCAGCTTCTTGCCGTCCGGGGAATAGGAGCAGAAGCCGCCTTCCGTCGTCGGGATGAACTCGGGCAGGCCGCCCTGCGCGTCCACCTTGCAGAGCTGCGCGCGCAGGCCGCTGAAGCACCACTGCTTGCTGCGGTAGATGACTTGCCTGCCGTCGGGCGTCCAGCCCATCACGATGTTGTTGGGGCCCATCCGCTCGCCCACCTTGTCCCGGCTCACCAGGGCGCTGTAGGTCAGGCGCCGCGGCTCGCCGCCCGTGATGGGGATGGTGTAGACCTCCGTGTTGCCGTCATACTGGGCGGTAAACGCCACGGTTTTCCCGTCCGGAGAGATTTTCGGGAAACACTCGTAACCCACGTCCGAGGTGAGCTTCACGGCGCGCCCGCCGTCGATGCCGACGCTGTAGAGGTTGCCTGCGTAGCAGAAGACGATCTTGCCGCCGCCCACGGCGGGGAAACGGAGCAGCCGCGCCTCGTCCTGCGCAGGAGCCGCCAGGAGCGGGAGGGCTGCCGCCAGCGCGGCCAGGTTCAGGAGAAATTTCTTCATATCGGGATCAGTTGTTCAATGTCTTGCGGTAATTGTAGCCGGCCAGCTCGAGGACCGGGAATTCGTGTTCGCGCAGTACGCGCAGGAACCTCTGCAGGTCGCGCTGCCCGTCGGGGCACCACTGCACTTCCGACAGGGCCAGCAGGCGCGGAAGCAGCATATATTCCAGGTGCTCCGGCGTGCTGATGTATTCCGTCCAGAGGTTCGCCTGCACCCCCAGGATGTGAGCGGCCTGCGAGGGGTCGATCCCTTCCAGCGGATCCATCGAATAGATCTTTTCCAGGGTGACCACCCCGCCGAAGCCCAGAGGCTCCGAGGAACGGTCCTCCGACTGGACATAGTCGAAATAGCAGTGCGACGTGGGGGTCAGGATAGCGTCATAGCCCTTGGCGGAAGCCTGTTTCGCGCCGTCGGTACCCCGCCACGACATCACCGTCGCGCCCGGAGCGAGCTCCCCTTCGAGGATCTCGTCCCAGCCGATGACCTTCTTGCCCTTGGTGGCCAGGAAATCCTGGATGCGCTTGGTGACGTAGTTCTGCAGGTACTGCTCGGCCGTGAAGCGGTCGTCATCCCGAAGACCCAGTTCCCGGATGCGGGCCTGGCAGTCGGGGCATTTCTTCCACTCGTCCTTGGGGCACTCGTCCCCGCCGATGTGGATATACTCGCCCGGGAAAAGCTCCGCCACTTCGGAGAGCACGCCTTCGAGGAAGTCGAAAGTGCCCTCCTTGCCCACGCACAGGACCTGGTCGGACACGCCCCAGACGGTCCAGGCGGCATACGGGCCGCCCGTGCAGCCCAGTTCCGGATAAGCGGACAGGGCCGCGAGCATATGGCCGGGCAGGTCGATTTCCGGCACGACCGTGATGCCGCGGGCGGCGGCGTAATCCACCACCTCGCGGATCTGCTCCTGGGTATAGAAACCGCCGTAGCGGATGCCGTCGTTGGAGGAGAAGTCCCGGCCGACCATCGTGCCCTCGCGCCAGCAGGCGATCTGGCTCAGCAGCGGATAGGCCTGGATCTCGATGCGCCAGCCCTGGTCGTCGGTGAGGTGCCAGTGGAAGCGGTTGAGCTTGTACATCGCCATCACGTCGAGGTAGCGCTTGATCTCGTCCACCTCCCAGAAGTGCCGGGAACAGTCGAGATGCATCCCGCGCCAGGCGAAACGCGGCCTGTCGCGGATCTCGCAGCAGGGCACCGTCCAGCGCGCCTTCCAGGCGACCTGATCTCCGTAGATGGCCGCCGGCAGCATCTGCCGAAGCGTTTCCAGGGCATACAGGACACCGTTCAGGCCGCTCGCCCGGACGACCGCCTGCCTGGATGTCACCACGATCGAATACGCCTCGGGCTCCATTCCCGCATCCCGCAGGAAAAAGACGCCCTTGGCCTTGCCGGCGGCGACTGCGCTGCCCAGGCCGGGCGGCGCAGAGAAGGGGCTGGACTTGCCGCTGACATATGCCAGACGCGATGCAAACGAACTGACCGCCGCCCGACAGACGGCGTCGAACGCAGGGTCGCACTTGAAGGGAAGCCCGGACAGGCGCAGGCTTCCCTTCTGCAGGGTTGCCTCCGCAGGACGGGGCACGATGTCCTCCAGCACGCCCGCGCGCACGGAAAAACACAACAGGCACAACAAGAGGCCCAGGGACAAAAGACGTTTCATCAAGGGATAAAGATAATCAATAAATCAACAACCCGACAACCCCGGCGCCCAAAATAATGGCGATGGGACCGGCTTTCTTGCTGATACCAAGCGCAAAAGCCGCCGCGAACAGCACCCAGGCTTTCCAGTCCGGGAAGTTCTCCGTCAGCAGCCTCAGCTGCGGATGCACGCCGTTCCAGCCCGTGCTGACGATGAGCACGAGCGCCGCCGCGCCGATCAGCCCGGCCACGGCGGGCCGCAGCGCACGCATCGTGTCGGCGAAGGCGCGGCTCTCGTGGAACTTGTTGAACGCCCGGATGATCAGGAAGAAGACGAAGAACGACGGGAGTACGACGGCAAAGGTGGCGACGACCGATCCGAGCACCCCGGAGAGCGTCCCGAAGCCGGCCGTCTGCATCACTTCATACCCTACGTAGGTGGCGCAGTTGATCCCGATCGGACCGGGCGTGGACTGCGAGATGCCCACGATATCGGTGAACATTTCCTGCGAGATCCACCCCCGTGCCGTGACGACCTGCCCCTGGATCAGGGACAGCATCGCCCCGCCTCCCCCGAAATTGAACAGGCCGATGAGGAAGAAGGTGATGAAGAGTTGTCCGAGCAGTCCTGTCATCGCTTCTTCTTTTGACTCAACAGGGAAATGCCCGATGCCACGACGATCGTGACGAGGATGATCCAGATGGGCGATACTTTCAGGAAAGCGACCAGAAGCAGGGTGACCACGGCGATGGCCCAGGTCCACCAGCTCTTGCAGCCGGAACGTGCCATACGCACGGCGGGGACGAGGATCAGGGCCACGGCCGCCGGGCGTATACCCTGGAAGATACGCCGCACGATGTCATTGTCCTTGAACTCCGTGAAGAACATCGCGATCAGCAGGATGATGAGAAGCGAAGGCAGCACGGCTCCGACGGCAGACACGATGCTCCCTTTCAGACCCTTGATCTTGTGGCCGGTAAAGATGGCCATATTGACCGCCAGGATGCCCGGTGCGCTCTGTGCCAGCACGACGATGTCCTGGATGTCATCCTCGGAGATCCAGCCGCGCGAGGTCATCTCCTGCTCGATGAGCGGGAGCATCGCGTAGCCGCCTCCGATGGTGAAGGCGCCCATCTTGGCGAACACGCAGAACAGTTTCCAGAGCGATACCTGCGGCATACGGATACAAATATACGAAAAATCAGGCGCCGAAAATCAACGCCAGCAGCTCCTCCGCGCCGGTGCCGTCGAAATACCGGTCCACGCCGGCGGATTCGAGCGCCCCCCGCAGCACCCCGCGTTCGAAACGAAGCCCAGCAAGCTGCCGGGCGAGCTCCCCTGCGGGCAGCGCGCCGAGGAAGTCGCCGCCGAAGGCGATGCTTCCGAGGCGCCCCCGGTCGAGTCCGAGCCGGACTTCGACCGTCCCGCAGGGCAGCTTCCCGCTGCGGACCAGATCCGCCTCACGGGACTGCCCGTAGATCCACTCCCAGGTGGAAAACTTCTCCTTCGACAGGCGCAGCACCGCCTCCAGGCGCTCCCACCCGAAAGGCAATTCGCCTTCGCCCGCCGCCAGGATCTCCTGAAGCGCGGCCTGCAAGGCGTCCAGCGAGGCGAACTGCGGCAGGTAATCTTTCAGATTCGCCACGCGGCTGCGCACGGAAGCGACGCCTTTCGCGGCAAACTTGGAACCGGGCACGTCCAGCGCACGGGCGAGCGTCTCCAGGTCCACGTCGTACATCAGCGTGCCGTGGATGATCTGCCGGTCGCGCCACACCCGGCGGGCATAGCCGGAGACCTTGCGGCCCTCGACATAGATGTCGTTGCGTCCGGTCAGCTCGGCTCTCACGCCCAGCGAGCGCAAAGCCCGGACCACCGGCTCCGGGCTGACGTCCCGGCCGATGAGGGTGTAATTCAGGTTCTGCAGGTCGTGATAGACCGCGCCGCCGCCCGTCACGCGTCGCGCCAGCGCAATCCCGTGCGCGTCCAGATAGCCGAGATTGACCTCGGCGAAGGCGTTCTGGTTGAAGCCGATGATTACGGAGGGGCGGTTGCGCCACAGATAGAAAAAGTTGTCGTCCGACGGATACTGCTCCAGGCAGTACTCGTCGAACGACATATTGTACCAGGGGTCGGTCGAAGGGTTCGTCAGAAACCGCATACGCGCCCCGGGGATTACATCTCGTTGCCGACCTTGCGCGCGCGCTCGGGCTTGTCGAGGTTGATGCCGTCGCTGATGCCCACCTCCACGAGGATGTTCCATCCGGCGCAGAGATAGACATAAGCCTGCAGCGCGCCCGCATCCGGGACCACGACGGTGCGCTCGAACGGGGTCTGCTTCGTGCTGATGGCCACCACGTGCACGCCGGCACCCTTGAACACGGACAGGAACTTGTCGTACTCGCTCTCGATCGGATCCACCAGGAACACGATGTCGCCGTCCTGCATCACCTCCTCGATGCCGTGAACCGCATAGGTCCCCTCGAGGAAGTCGCTCTTGCGGCGGGTGATCTCGTTGGTCTTGAGGGTCAGCTCCTCGGCCACGCCGTCGTTGAAGCCGGCGAAATAGATGGTGTGCGCCCCCTTCACCCATTCCACGATCTCGGAGGGGATGGGCAGGGTCAGCGCCGTCTCAAGCTTGGCGGGAAGGTCTTTCAGGACTGCCTTCATATCCTTGCCGGCCAGGTGCCAGATGACGGACTCGCAGAAGAGTGCCTGCTCGACCACGCTCTTCGTGGCCGCCACGGCTTCTTCCCAGCCGCAACCGAGCACGTGGTCCGCGGCGCAGGCCTGTGCAATCGGCGTATCGGGATTGGCGCTCAGCGCAAACGTGTCCCTGTGGCCTTCGGCCTGGAGTTTCTTTGCCAGCATCAGGGCCTCCTTCGTGCGACCGGAGTTGGAGTCGATCAGGACCGAGAACTTGCTCAGGTCGTATTCGGCAGCCTGATGGGAGCCGTCGTTCTGCACTTCCACGGCCAGTCCCCACTTCATCGCGACGCGGCGGGCGTTCTTGGCCGGAAGCAGGCGGGAAGAGCCCTCGCCCGTGAAAAAGATCTTGCCGGTCCTGCGGACCGAGTCCGCGACAAAGCCGGAGCAGGCGGGGTCGAACTTCTCCACGGTGGGAACGGTCCCCATCATTTCCTGCACCAGGTAATACCGGGCATACTTGTTTTCTTTCAGGTTCATACTTCGTTCAATTACAGATTAAATACGCTGACGCAGCTCCTCGAGCCTCCCCAGATTGGTCTCGGTCTCCGAGCGGATCTGGCGGACGAAACTGTTCTCTTCCAGCGTCCCGATGGCGGCGGTCATCTCCTCGGCGTTGCGATAGGTGGCCTGGCGGAACGGGTTCTCGTAGTCTTTGCGACGGGTCAGATACACCTCTTCGCAAATATAGCGCTGGATGCGTTCTTCCTCGGCAATGGCCTTCAACCAGGCCGCTGCGTCCAATTGTCCGACACCCCAGAGACTGCACAGCGAGAGATAGGCGTGACGCAGTTTGTCGACGGGGTAGCGCCTCCAGATGTCATTGTAGCGTTTGTGGATGTCCTTCCAGGAAGAGAGCTTTCCGCTCCGGATATCGGCGCGCAGGCGGTCGAACTCGGTCGCCATCATCAACTGACCTCCCAGATTGACCCACTCCCGTTGACGGCGGCCCTTGAGATATGCAGACAGGGAAGTGAGCGTCTCTCCCGGATGGGCCTCGAGGTAATCCATCGCGTTGGTCATCGCATAATGCACGATCATGTCACCATACGCGTGGTACGCATCATAAGCCCTGTGGATGAGCACGCTGCGGTTGCTCTTCTCCATATTTTCGCCGAGTATCTCAAGTGCATCGACCGTCTCGGGGTCCCCGTCGAGCAATTCGCGGCCCTTAGCCCGGAGTTGCTCGTCCTTGAGTTTGTCGAATGCTTTATTTTCTTTGCGGTACCACGCCTTGCCCGTCCAGAGCTCAAGCAACTCGCGGCCCTGAAGGGTCTCCTCCATACTGTCGGGGGCGAAGGTATCGAATTCGATGTTCTGGGTCTTGGTGATCCGCTTGTCGCGGGTCTTGAACTTCCAGTTGTTCCGCGCGAGGGCGTACATATTGTGGATCCACCAGAAAGCCGGCGCGACCTCCAGCCGGTCGTCCTGGACATTGTTCTTGAGCAGGGAGAACGGCAGGGGGATATGAAGTTCCGCCGGATAGTCCGCCTTGGCGAGGAGCGTGTAGCTCGCGAAGACGCTGGAATGCTTGATGCTGGTGCACAGACCCGGCCAGAAGCCGCGCCCCGCCACGACTTCATTGTCGTTGGTGCGGCTGTTGTGGTTCGATCCGATCGTGGCGCCGGCGGCCATGTTGCTCTGGCCCTTGACGCAGGCGGCGATCAGGAAGGAATTGTTGTGGTGCTGCTCGTGCGCCGGGAAGATGAGGTTGTTGAGCACCTCGCAGCAGGAGATCGTGGAGTTGTCGCCCATGATCGAGTTGATCAGGCGGGCGCCGAACTTGAGGGCGCTGTTGTTCCCGATGACGAAGCGGATGGCCGTGCAGGAATAGAAGACGCGGCTGCCGTAGCCCATGATGCCGTTGACCATGATCACGTTCTCTCCGATCTGGGAAGGCTCCTTCTCGGAAGAATTGATCGTGATGTTCTTCAGCTTGCTGGCACCCTTGATGTAGCAGGCGGCTCCGATTTTGGCATCCTTGAGGATGGAGGAGTTCTTGATCACGCACCCTTCGCCGACCGTCCCGTAGTAGCCGCGGTGGCTGTCCACCATTCCCTGGGTGATCTCCCGGAGCTTCTCCTGCAGGGGTTCGTCATCGATGTATTTGGCCCACATATAGGCGTCCGCGGTCGTCATCCCGTCGAAGGGGTACACCGCCCGGCATCCGGTCTCGTTCATCACCTCGATCTTGACGCGCACGTCTTCCGGCTCGCCGTCCTTGACGATTCCGTTGCCGAACTTGGCGTGGTCCGTGGTGCACATCTCCTCGATGTTGAAAAGCATGCAGCGGCTGCCGATGATGTAGTGCGACAGATAGTGGACATTGTGGATGGCGCAGTCGTCGCCGATGTCGCAGGAGTGGATCGACGAGTTGGAGATGCCGATCGGCAGTCGCAGGTCGTGGAACTGAAGTCCGTTCTCGGACACGCGTCCGATGCGGACCGTGCCGTAGAACTTGTTGTTCTTGATCATCTGCGGGACGAACTCGTCGGTAACCCAGATGGTGTCCCAGCTGGCGGCCGTGTTGTCGTTCTTGACCAGGCGCTCGATCTCGACGCTGGTCAGGTGGCGCCACCCCCCGCGTGGCTTGCGGACCTGCCGGTTGCGCAGATAATACTTGTCTTTTCCTTCGGGGATATACTTGGGATCAATCCAGCCGTTGATCAGCTTCTCGGGAGGAAGAACGGTCACCTTTTCCATACAGAGTGCGTGTATTATGTGTGTTGTAACCCACAAATGTAACAAAAAACGATAAAAGTCCCGCTTCGCAGCGGGACTTTCACGCAATTCTAACCTAAAATTAAACCTATGAAAAAACTATTCGGTTAAAATGAATAGCAACATCTGTGCCAAGGCGCTTTATTCTTCCAGCTTGATCGTGACGATTTTCACGTCCTGCAGCGGGCAGCCGCGCGAGTCCGTCTGCACGGCGGCGATCTTGTCGATCACGTCGAAGCCCTCGAGGGTCTCGCCGAAAATCGTGTATTCGCCGTCCAGGTGCCTGCAGCCCTCTTCGCTCTGCACCAGGTAGAACTGGGAGCCGGAGGATTCCTTGTAGGGATTGACGGCGTCGCCGCGGCGGGCAGCCGCCAGCGCTCCCTTCTTGTGGTGATGCGTCGGGACGATCTCGGCCGGGATGGTATAGTTCGGGCCGCCTGTGCCGAAGCTGGCTTTGTTGGAGGCGTCCCGGGTCAGCGGGTCTCCGCCCTGGATCATGAAGTTGGGGATGATGCGGTGGAAGAGCAGGCCGTCGTAATACTTCTGCAGGGCGAGTTTGGCGAAATTCTCGCGGTGCCGGGGCGTGTCCGCGTAAAGCTTGATTTTGATGACACCCATCGAAGTGATGATGTCGAAGACCGGTTCTTCCGGCAACTGGGCGATTTTATCCATCGTACGTTGGTTTAGTTCCGCTGCCGCGACCGAGTCGGCGGCTGCCTTCTGGGCGTCTTTCGCCGCTTTCCTGGCGGCATTCCCGCCGCAACTGCAGAGCAGCGCGGCCGCGCCGAGGCAGCAGAGAGTGATTGTTAAGATACGTTTCATATGGCTTTGTTTGATTTGATTTCTTTCCAGGCGGCCAGGCCGTACAGCCCCAGCAGCACCGTGCCGAGCAGCATTTGCAGCCAGGCAGGCAGCGTGCGAAGCCAGAACCAGTAGAGGGCGAACATCGCGCCTCCAATCAGGACGAACTTGCCGATCGCCTTGAGATCGTAGGGGATGGGGTATTTTTTCTGCCCGAGGAAATAGCTGATCAGCATCGGGACGCCGTAACCGGCAAATCCGCCCCAGGCACAGGCCCAGTAACCGATCTTCGGCACGTAGAGCACGTTGATCGCGATCATCAGGGCCACGCCGATGGCGCTGATGATGGCGCCCCACCAGTTCTGGTCGGTGAGTTTGTACCAGAAGGACAGGTTGAAATACACGCCCATGAAGATCTCCGCCATCATCACGATGGGGATGACGCCGAGCCCGTCGCGGTAGTCCGACCCGATGAAGCGCTGCAGCAGCGGGAGATAGAACATCACGGCGAGGAAGGCCAGAAGCGTGAAGATGATGAAGTATTTGGTCCCGTCGGCGAGTGTCGCCGGGTTGTTCCTGTCCTTGTTGTCCGCGAAGACGATGGGCTCGTAGGCATAACGGAAGGCCTGCGTGAGCAGCGCCATGATCATCGCGACCTTGACGCAGGCGCCATAGATCCCCAGTTGCACCATTCCATCCTCGCCCGGCATCAGTTTGGGCAGCATGATCTTGTCGGACACCTGATTGAGCACGCCCACCAGACTTAGGATCAGCAGCGGCCAGGAGTAGCCCAGCATCTCCTTCGCCAACTTCTTGTCGAAGCCGTAGGCGATGCCCCGGATCTCCGGAATGAAGAGGAGGGAGACCATCGTCGTGCAGATCAGATTCGCGACGAAGATCAGTCCGGCGCCGGCGTTGAACTGCTCAAATAAGCCCTGCATCGACGGCATCCGCTTCAGAACGTAGAAGATGAACAGGTTCAGCAGGACGCTCGGAACGATGAATGACAACTTCAGCGCCACGAAGCGGATGGGCCGGCGCTGCTGCCGCAAGCGGCTGAACATCACCGCCTGGAAGGCGTCCTGCGCCGTAATCAGCGCGAACATGCCGATGTATTCCGGATGCGCCCCGTAACCCATCGCCCCGGAGATCGGATGTAGCAGCAGGAACACAAGCGCCAGAAAACCGACCCCTACGCCGCCCACCATACGGAGGGCGTTGCTGTAGACCATCTTGTCGTCCGTGTCCGGCTTGTTCGCGAAGCGGAACAGGGTCGTCTCCATGCCGAAGGTCAGCAGCGCCAGGAACAGCGCCGTGTAGGCGTACAGGTTGGACACGATGCCGTATCCGCCGCTCTCCGCGGGAATCATATAGGTATGGACCGGCACCAGCAGGTAATTGAGGAACCTGCCGACGATGCTCACCAGCCCGTACAGCGCCGTATCCTTCGCGAGACTCTTCAGATTCATACGGATGCAAAGATAACAAAAATGGCCCGCAGTTGGCGGGCCATTCATTGATTTTTGAGATTCCTCTAGTCATTCAGCGAGAAGCGACGGAAAGCGACGACCTGGGCGTCCTTGTCGGCGGCGGCGAGCGCCTGGGCGACGGACTTCTTGTCGTCGGCCATCTGGTACTCCTGCTCCATCAGGGTGTTCTCCTTGAGGAACTTCTGCACGCGGCCGTTGGCGATGTTCTCGACCATCTGGGCGGGCAGGTTCGCAGCCTTCTCGGCGCCGACGGTCTTGATGATCTCGCGGGCCTTGGCGGCCTCTTCCTCAGTGAGCCACTTCTTGGCGATGTTGGACTCGATATGGTCCTCGCTGTCCACCAGGTTCGGGTTGATGCCGGCCTTCTTGAGGGCGGCGTCAACGGCCTTCTGGACCTGCTCTTCCTTGGTCTTCTCGACGGCGACCTTCTTCTCGTTCTCGAGCACCTCGGCAGGGCAGTCGGCCGGGGAGATGGCCACGGGGTTCATCGAAGCGACCTGCATCACGATACCCTTGGCGATGTCGGCGGGAACCGGCTTGTTGAAGCCCACGAGGGCGCCGAGCTTGCCGTTCAGCGTGTGGATGTACTCGATCACGAAGGGAGCCTCCACGAGCGCGTAGTAAGCGAGGACGTGCTTCTCGCCGGTCTTGCCGGTCTGGGCCTCGACAGCCTCGGCGACGGTGAATCCGTCCGCCATCTTGCAGGCCTTCAGGCCTTCGAGGTCGGCGGGGCAGTTCGCGATCGCGACGTCGGCGATGGCATTGGCCAGATCCTGGAAATCGGAGTTGCGGGACACGAAGTCGGTCTCGCAGCCGAGGCACACAAGGATAGCCTTGCTTCCGGCGACGCGAGCCTTGACCGCACCCTCGGAAGTCTCGCGGTCCGCACGCTTGGCGGCGACGAGCTTGCCCTTCTCGCGGATGATGCCCATGGCCTTGTTGAAGTCGCCTTCGGCTTCCTCAAGGGCCTTCTTGCAGTCCATCATGCCGGCGGAAGTCATCTTCCGGAGTTTCATTACATCTGCTGCAGTGATTGCCATAATGTATACGCTTTAATCAATGGAACAATTATTCAGCGGCTTCTTCGGCCTTCTCGGCGGCTTCCTTGCCACCCTTGCGGGCGCGGAGCTTGCGGGCGGCGGCGGGCTTGGGGCCCTCTTCCACCACGGGCTCTTCGGCAACCTCCTTGTCCTTCTCGAGCTTACGCTCGTCGAGGCCCTCCTGGATGGCGGCGCACAGGATGTTCAGCACGCATTCGATCGACTTCGTCGCGTCGTCATTCGCCGGTATCACATAATCAATAGGGGTGGGATCGCAACAAGTATCAACCATTGCGAATACCGGGATGTTGAGGCGGCCAGCCTCTTTGACGGCGTTGGCTTCCTTCTGGACGTCGATGACGAACAGGGCGGAAGGAAGGCGGGACATGTCGCGGATGGAGCCGAGGTTCTTCTCGAGCTTCGCGCGCTGACGGTCGACCTGCAGACGCTCACGCTTGGCGAGCTTGTCGAAGGTGCCGTCCTCTTTCATCTTGTCGATGGTGGACATTTTCTTGACGGCCTTGCGGATCGTCGGGAAGTTGGTCAGCATGCCGCCGGCCCAGCGCTCCGTGATGGAGGGCATGTTGACCGCGGTGGCCTTCTCCTTGACGAGGTCCTTGGCCTGCTTCTTGGTGGCGACGAAGAGGATCTTGCGGCCGGACTTGGCCAGCTGCTTCATCTCCTCGGCAGCCTCATCGATCTTGCCGATGGTCTTGTGCAGGTCGATGATGTGGATTCCGTTCTTCTGGTCGAAGATATAGGGAGCCATCTTGGGGTTCCACTTACGGGCCAGGTGGCCGAAGTGAACACCTGCATCAAGCAATTCCTGGAAATTTGTACGTGACATTGTTTGTTTGTCTCTGTTTTTGTTTTTTTAACTGTCCCCGCCGTGCGGGGTCTCTTTTCTTCAAGGCGGAGTAGCGGTCTTGCGGTCCGGTCTCCGACCTTTTCCGCAGCGCGGCAACTTCCCGTCTCGGTCCTCACGGACACCGGAAGTTTAGAACCGCGGCTGTGCCGTAAAACGGGCAGTAACTAACGTTTACTGAACTGGAAGCGGCGGCGTGCACCCGGCTGGCCCGGCTTCTTGCGCTCGACCTCGCGTGCATCGCGGGTGAGGAAACCGGCGGCCTTGAGCGCAGAACGGTAAGCTTCACGGTCCAGCTCGCTGAGGGCGCGGGCGATGCCCAGACGGATGGCTTCGGCCTGACCTTTGACGCCACCGCCGATGACGGTGACCTTCACGTCGAACTGACCGAGGGTCGAGGTGACCTCCATCGGCTGGTTCACGATGTAACGGAGGGACTCGAGCGCGAAATAGCTCTCGAGGGGACGGCCGTTCACCGTGACATTGCCTGCACCGGGAGTGAGATAAACGCGAGCGACGGCTGCTTTACGTCTTCCAAGGGCGTGTGTTTGTTCCATTTGCTCTGTTTAAATTTCGTCCAACTTGATAACTTCAGGGTTCTGGGCCTGGTGCGGATGCTCCGGACCTGCATAGATGAACAGGTTGTCGAGGAGGTCTGCACCAAGACGGGTCTTGGGGAGCATACCCTTCACTGCTCTCCTGACGAGTTCGGTGGGCCGCTTCTCGAGGATCTCCTTCGGGGTCGTGAACCGCTGTCCGCCGGGATAGCCGGTGTAGCGGGTGTAAACCCGGTCGGTCATCTTCTTGCCGCTGAGGGCAACCTTCTCCGCATTGATCACGATGACGTTGTCACCGCAGTCCACGTGCGGAGTGTAACCCGGTTTGGTCTTGCCACGAAGGACAAGCGCCACGCGGGCAGCGAGACGACCAAGAGCGAGATCAGTCGCGTCAATGACAACCCACTTCTTGTCAACAGTCGCTTTGTTAAGCGAAACAGTCTTGTAGCTTTGTGTGTCCACTGTCTTGATCTTTAATTAGTTAATAAAAATTGCGATCCCTACACAAAATAGGGACCGCAAAGGTAGTCATTTATTCTGAAATATCAAACAACAAAATTCGCCTGCACGAACGCGTTCACGGCGGTCGCGCTGAGCATCAGGCAGATCAGGGTGGCGACGATGATGCCGATCACCTTGACGCGTTTGAACCAGGTCTGTCCGTTCCAGCCCACGGTCTGGAACATGCTCCAGAAGCCGTGCACCATATGGAACCACAGCGCGGCGAACCAGACCAGATACAGGGCCAGCACCCACCAGTGCCCGAAGGTCGCCTCGAGCAGCAGGTAGGGATTGTTCTCGAAGTTGCCGATGCCGAACATCTCGGGGAGCTGCATCTTCGCCCAGAAGTGCGTCAGATGGAAGAAGATGAGCCCCAGCACCACGATGCCGAGCACGAACATGTTCTTGGCGGACCAGGAATCGGCGGCCGCCTTGCTGGACACCTCATAACGCTTCCAGCCGCCGCGGGCGCGGATGTTCTGCCAGGTCAGCCAGCAGCCGTAGGCGATGTGGATCAGGAAACCGAGCGCCAGGATCGGGACCATGATGGAGATGAACGGCGTGGACATGAAGTCGCATCCCAGCTTGAACAGGCCGTCGCCCTTGCTGAAGATGGCCTCGTCGGCCGCCGCGACGCCGAACTTGCCCAGGAACGAATCGATCACTGAAAAGAAATTGATCGTGGAGTGCAGGAGCATGAAGATGATCAGGAACGCCCCGCTCACCGCCTGGATGAATTTCTTGCCGATGGAAGAATTGAATATGAACATCGTGTTTGGAATTTTCCGGTCTAGAATGCAAATATAGCCCGATTCTTGCAAGTTTCATAATTTTCCAATAATTTTGTTTTTCTAAAAAACGGAATTATGAGAGTACTGCTGAAGCTTAGCGGAGAGAGCCTGGGCGGCCCCTCCGGCAAAGGAATCGACGAGAAAAGCCTCGTCCGTTATGCCCGGGAGATCGTGGACGCCGTCAAGGCGGGCCACCAGGTCGCCGTCGTCAACGGCGGAGGCAATTTCTTCCGCGGCCTGCAGGGCGTGGGCCGGGGTTTCGACCGCATCACGGGCGACCGGATGGGTATGCTCGCGACGGTGATGAACTCGCTGGCCATCGCCGGTGCCATCCGCAGCCTCGGCGTGGAGGCGGAGGTCTTCACCGCCACTCCGATGCGTCCGGTGGCGCTCTATTACCGCAAGGAGGAAGCCGTGGCCGTGCTGGAGCGGGGCGGCGTGGCGCTCATCGCCGGCGGCACCGGCAATCCGTATTTCA
>JAFZBH010000042.1 GCA_017561865.1 Bacteroidales bacterium
AAGAAAAGGTGGAGCCGTAAGCCGGTTTCTGTTCACGGATTTTCTGCCATTTATCTTCGCAACCTACCCCCTGGCATCGGACGGGCCGTCCTCGTCTGCCAGTATATTTGGTCTTGCAGGTCCCGGTGTCGTACCCGCACGGCATCGCTGACGTGCGTCGTGGGCTCTTACCCCGCGTTTTCACCCTTGCCTGATGGCGGTTGTTCTCTGTTACGACGGGCGTGAGGTTACCCCCACCTGCGCTTTCCGCAGCGGGATGCCCTGTCCTGTCCGGACTTTCCTCCCTTTCGGGCGGCAGATCGCCCCACCTTTATTTTACTTGGTCTCCTCTATCCTGCGGTACGGAACGTTCGGAACGGCATACAGGAGCTTGGCCCGTTCGCGTTCGGCGCGGATCCGCGCCTCCTCCGCTTCCCGCAGTTCCACTTCCGTTTTCGCCCTGTCGGAGGAATAGCCGTTCCGCTCGTCATCGGCTTTCATCTTGGCGAGCACTTCCTGGACCAGGGCCTGCTGCCGGGCCTCCATCGCCTGGCGCTCGCGCTCGGCACGCGCGTCACGGGCTTCCTGCAGGGCGGAGCAGGAAGAAAACCCCAGAAGGGCCAGCAGACCAGCAAGGATGTGGTTGATTCTCTTCTTCATACGGGGCAAAGTTAAGCAATTCTTTTCAAATGGCAAAAGAGCAAATTCCCTGCCGCGTCGCGCAGATGCATCCCGCCGCCGAGGCAATACTTGAAATACTTGCACCCGGCGCACTCCCCGGTGCGCATCCATTCGCGGTCGCGATAAGGCTGGAACCTCTTCTCCCAGATATCCATCAGGGTGTCGCCGCGATAGATGTTCCCCTGGTGATAATCCGAGCGGATGCTGGCGCAGGCGGAGATGGAGCCGTCCGCGAGGATGGAGGCGGCGGTGATGCCCGCCTCGCAGGCATAGAAGTGATCCCTCACTTCGCCTTCATAGTTCCCCAGGAATCCTTCACAGCCGTAGGAGGCGTCGATGCGCCCTTCCTTGCGCGTGGCCTTGATGAAGTCCAGCAGGCCGCGGAAACGGTCCGGCGGCAGCTGCAGTTCGGGATCGAGGGCGGCGCGCCCCATCGGGACGACGGTGAAAAGGCGCCAGGAGCGCACCCCCCAGCCGATGAGCGCCTCCTTGATGCGGGGCAGTTCGTCGTAATTGCGCCGGTTCACGCAGGTCACTACGTCGAAGACGAAATCCTTGCACCCGGCAAGGATGCGGATGGCGCGGCTGGCGCGCTCGAAGCTGTGTTCGCGCCCGCGCATCCAGTCGTGGCTGTCCTGAAGCCCGTCCAGGCTGACGGTCGCGCTGCCCATCCCGGAGGCAAGCAGGGCGGCGAACCGTTCTTCGCTGAGGGCGAAGCCGTTGGTGACCATTCCCCAGGCGAAGCCCTTTTCGTAGAAGGCGCGTCCGCACGTTTCCAGGTCGGGCCGCATCAGGGGTTCGCCGCCCGTGACGATGATGAAGACGGAATGCCTCTCGCAATGTGCATTCACGTCGTCCAGCACGGGCAGGAAGTCCGCCAGAGGCATATCCGGGACCTGTGCTTCCACCTTGCAGTCGCTGCCGCAGTGGCGGCACGCGAGGTTGCAGCGGAGCGTGCATTCCCAGAACAGCTGCTCCAGCGGATGCCTCCGCCGGGTGTCTTTGAGCAGGGCGTTGTTGATGTCCAGGGCCAGCCGGTGTCTTAAATCCAGATTCATAGCGTGAATTCTGATTGATAAAGATACATAATTTTGCATCTTTTTGGTCTTTTCCTGCAAGAATACGTGCGTATGGAAAGCTAACTTTGTCATTGTCAGTGCGCAACAAAGTCAAGATCAGTTTTCATATGAAAAAAGCCATTCTTTTCCTGTCCGTGCTCGCCCTGCTGGGTTGCAGCCAGGCAGTCGACAGCCCGGTCCTCACCATCGAGGGAGGCCAGGTGCAAGGTGTGACGACGGATATCCCGGGCGTCACGGTCTATCGGGGCATTCCCTACGCGGCTCCGCCCCTGGGCGAACTGCGCTGGAAAGAGCCCCAGCCGGTCGTGCCCTGGCAGGGCGTGAAGCTCTGCGACAAGTTCGGCCATCCCAGTTATCAGGCCATCCAGTATCCCGGGGGATACTTTACCGAATGGGGTTATGGGGACGAGGCCCCTTACAGTGAGGACTGCCTCTATCTGAATGTCTGGACGAAGGCGCCGGGCCAGACCGGCAGGAAACTTCCCGTCGCGCTGTGGATCCACGGTGGCGGCTACCGCGAAGGCTGGGGGAGCGAACCGGAGTTCGACGGTCAGGAATGGGGCGCCAAGGACGTGGTGCTCGTCTCGGTCAACTACCGTCTCGGCGTGTTCGGCTTCCTGACCCATCCCGAGCTGTCTGCCGAGAGCCCCAACGGCGTGTCCGGCAACTACGGCATCCTCGACCAGATCGAGGCCCTGAAGTGGATCCGCAAGAACATCGCCCAGTTCGGCGGCGATCCCGACAACGTGACCATCTTCGGTCAGAGTGCGGGAGCGGGCAGCGTCAAGACGCTCTGCGAGTCCCCGCTGGCCCGTGGCCTGTTCCACAAGGCGGTGATCATGTCCGGCGGCGGCCTGACCGTCCCGACGGCAGCCCCTGCTGAGATGCCTCAGACGGTCTCTCCTGAACTGAGGCGTCTGTTCAACCCGTTGTCCCCGCAGGACGCCGAGAAGGAAAATAAGGAGATGCTGGACTGGGCCGGCCTGACCGACCTGAAGAAGATGCGCGCCGCATCCACGGAGACCGTCTTTGCCCTCAGCTCCCTGTATATCGGGGCCAGCGGCAAGTTCGGCGCCCTCACCGGCGCCCCGCACGTGGACGGCTATGTGAGCAAGAAGAGTTTCGACGACGCGGCCAAGGACGGGTCCCTCGCCGATGTGCCTTATATGATCGGCTTTACGCTCAACGATCTGGGTGATATGTGCGACGGCATCGCCGCCTTCTGCCTCAACCGTGAAGAGAAGGGCGGCAAGGCCTGGGCCTATGAGTTCGCCCGTCCGTTGCCGACCGACGGCCGCCCGAACGTCCTGCAGGGCGCTTTCCACTCCTCCGACCTCTGGTTCGTCTTCAAGTCCCTCAAGCACTGCTGGCGGCCCTGGGCCCAGGGCGACTGGGACCTTTCCGAGAAGATGCTGACGGCCTGGACCAACTTTGCCAAGACCGGCGACCCGGGTCTCGGCTGGGAGCCTTACACCAAGGACCACAGACAATTCATGCTCTTCAAGCTGAACGCCCAGGACCAGGAAGCCTCCGAGATGGGAGACCCTATCAAGCCGTAAAGTCTGTCGGATTGTTATCTGGACCGACTCTGGGAAAAGACTCCCGGAGTCGGTCTTCTATGTGCAATAAAGCCAGTAATTGCGGCAGCCGCTGGGGTGTTTGTGTGTAGGCCTGCGCCCGTTGGCCCCGCGCAGTCGGGGGCCGTGCGTGGCGTGCGCGGAGTCGGCTGCCGCCAAGCAGAAAAGCCCGGGCCAGAACGGAAAGGGTCTGCCGGCGTTTGTCAGCCGTGCAGACCCTTTCTGTTTTGGCGGGCGGATGACGTTGTGTTACAACACCTGGAAGTCCAGGGCTTTCAGATCTTCGTCGCGGGAAGAAGAACCGTAGAGGATGCGATACTTGCCGGGGCGGACGGACAGGCCGTCCACGGCGGCGTCATAGTACTCGAACGCCTCGTCCGTCAGCGTGACGGAAGCCTTCTGCGTGGCACCCGGCGCAAGCTGCAGCTTCGTGAAACCCTTCAGGGCCTTGATCGGCGCGTCAGGATTGTCGAGGGCCTGCACATAGACCTGAACGATCTCGGCACCGGCCACGGACCCCGTATTGGTCACCGGGACCGTGAGCGTGACCTTGCCGCCCTTCTTCATCGAAGCCTTGCTGAGACGGCCCTCGCCATAGCCGAAGCTGGTGTAGCTCAGACCGTAGCCGAAGGCATAGAGCGGCTTGCCGGTGAAGTAACGGTAGGTGCGGTTCTCCATGCTGTAGTCCAGGAAATCCGGGAGGTCGGCCGTGGAGGCATAGAAGGTGACGGGAAGCTTCCCGGAAGGATTGAAATCGCCGAAGAGCACGTCGGCAAGGGCCTTGGAGCCGCCCTGGCCCGTGTACCAGGCCTGCAGGAGGGCGTCATACTGGTCCTCGATGCTCGCGAAAGCGATGGCGGAGCCGGAGCAGTTCACGAACACCACCGGCTTGCCCGTCTCGCGCATCGCGCGCACGAGCCGCTGCTGCACGGCGGGGAGCTCGATGTCGGCCTTGTCGCCGCCTTCGCCTTCCATCTGGGCGGAGATGCCGCCGATGATGACGATGGCGTCAGCGTCCTTCGCAAGGGCCTTTTCCTCGGCGAAGTCCGCGAACTTGCGCTGGCAGAAGTCGGCGCGCAGCATCGCGAACGCACCTGCGCCGCGACGGTACTCGATCTCGATGTCCAGCGGCTTGCCCGCCTTGACGTCGAAGGTCTTGTACTCCATCCCGCGGCGTCCGAAGCCGAAACCGCCGCGCATCCCGCCGGCGGCGGGCTTGGCGTTCTCCACCACGCGGCCGTTGACCTTGAGGATGTAGCCGTTGTCGGAGGAGACGGTGTAGCTCATCGGGCCGGTGAAGTCCGGGGTGAAGCGGCCCTTCATCCGGACGGAGATCTTGTCGGTGGGCACGCCCTCAGCGAAGCCATAGGCTCCGAAGGTGCTGAAATTGAGCGTCTTGTAGTAGCCGCTGGCGGCGGGCTTGCCTTTCAGCTCGTTGTTGTCCCAGAACTCCACGAACATACCCTGGCCGTCGTTGAAATCGGGCAGATGATAGATCGTGTTGTAGTCGTCGGCCAGTTCGCAGGCCTTGCTGTAGAGGACATTGGCGCCGGGAACGGCGGCTTTGATGCCTTCGAGCAGGGTGTGGGTGTGCTCCTTGGTCGGCGTGCCGCCGTAGTTGCCGTTGAGCAGGGCCGCGTCGTCGGCGTTGGGACCGACCACGAGCAGGGTCTTGATCCCCTTGGAAAGCGGGAGGACACCGCTGTTCTTCAGCAGGACCATCGACTCGCGTGCGGCCTGGGTGGCCAGCGCGTCGTGCTCCTCGCTGCTGATCACGTCCTCGCCGAGCTTCGCCCAGGGAAGTTTCTCGGCCGGGTCGAACATGCCCAGTTCGAAGCGGCCGCGCAGCGTGATGCGCAGGTGGGCGTCGAGGTCGGCCTCGGAGATCATACCCTTCTCAAGGGCCTCGGTCAGGGCCATCATCGTCTTTCCGCACTCCAGGTCGGTGCCGTGCAGGACGGCGTCCACGGTGGCGTGCAGGGCGTCGGGATGGGTCTCGTGCTGGCCGCGGGTGTAGAAGTTGTTGATGGCGTCGCAGTCGGTCAGGACGATGGCCTCGTAGCCCCACTTGTCACGCAGGATGTCGATCAGCAGCCGGTCGTTGGCGCAGCAGGGCACGCCCTCGTAGCGGTTGTAGGCGCACATCACCTCGCGGACGTCACCGTCCACGACCAGTTTCTTGAAAGCGGGGAGGTAGGTCTCCCAGAGGTCGCGCTGCGACACGCGGGCATCGTAGGTGTGGCGCAGGGGCTCGGGGCCGCTGTGCACGGCATAGTGCTTCGCGCACGCGTGCGTCTTATAGTATTTGGGGTCGTTGCCCTGCATGCCGAGAACGGTCTGCAGGCCCAGGACGCCGGTGAGGTAGGGATCCTCGCCGCAAGTCTCCTGGCCGCGTCCCCAGCGCGGGTCGCGGAAGATGTTGACGTTCGGGCACCAGAAGGTGAGTTCCGGGTTGCCGGGGTAGTAGGTCACGCCCATCGGCACATTGAAGATGTCGTGGTCGGAGCGGTTCCAGTTGGCGCGGGCCTCGTCGGACACTTGGCTGAAGACTTCGTACATCTGCTGCGGGTTGAAGGCGGCGGCCATGCCGATCGGCTGCGGGTAGACCGTGTAGCCGTCCTGGCGCACGCCGTGGCAGGCTTCGCTCCACCAGTTGTAGGAAGGGATGCCGAGCCGGTCCACGGACACGGACTTGTTCATCATCAGGCCCACTTTCTCTTCGGGGGTGAGCAGGGAGATCAGGTTCTCCACGCGGTCCTCGATCTTGAGGCGCGGGTTCTGGAAGGGATACTCGTAGGCCTGCTTGGGGCCGCAGGCGGCCAGCAGGACGAGTACAGGCAGGGTTAACAGGATTTTTCTCATAATATGTTGATTGGTATTTCTTTGCAGGGTCGCAGCGGGTCGTTGGTGAAGACCGCCATGCGCAGTTCGTTGGCGGCACCGGAAGGCTTCGACCGCCCGGGCTTGAAAGCGTCCTCGCTACGCTGCGGAAACGCCCGTTCGGCCGAACCTTCCGGCGCCGTTAACACCAGTTTCAGCGTTTGGCCCGGGGCGATGGCGAGATCCCTCGGCTTCGCTCGGGATGACAAGGGGTTCGCTCGGGATGACATCTGCACGGAGAAGCCTTCCGGGAGCTCGATCGCGTGGATGACCAGGGGCGTGGCGCCGTCGTTGTGGAGCGTGAGGGTGCCGCTGTGCTTGCGTGAAAGGAACTTCCGGCGAAGCTGCGGAGGGTCGTTTCGCAGGCGGGGGGCGTCGGGTGAATCCGGTGCCTGGGTCAGGCAAAGCCCGCTCAGGGGAACTTCCCGCAGGACGCGTCCTCCTTGCGGGGCGAGCCGCAGGCTGGCGTGCAGCGAAGCGAAGTAAGCCGGATCGGCGGGCGTGTCGCACCAGATCTCGACCCGGGCTTCTTCGCCCGGGGCGAGGGCCTCGGGGCAGACGGCACGGAAACGCGTCCCGCCCAGACCCGACACGCCCAGTCGCATCGGCTTGTCCGAAGCGTTGGCCACGAACAGGACCTTGCCGGTCTGCCGGCCGCGCTCCAGATAGCCGAAATTGACCTCCGAGCGGCTGGCATAGAGCCCTTCGGCGAGCACGACAGGATAACGCTCCTGGATGCTCCGGTCGGCTGGCAGCACGTCTGCGCTGATGCTCAGGATCCCCAGGCTGACGCCTCCGCCGGCCTGTATCTCGACCGTGCGGATGACGGGCCCGGCGGCGCCGGCCGGCGTAAACGACACCTCAACGGCGGCGGACTGCCCGGGGGAGAGGACCCCCTGGGGGAGCCGCGCACTGATGCAGGAGCAGCCGGGAATGGCGCGCAGCAGGCGGAGCGGCCGGTCGCTGCGGTTGAAGACGACAAACTCGTGCCGCACCACGCCGTCGGCCTCGCGGATGGCACCGAAGTCCCATTCGCGGCTGTCAAAAGCCGCCGGCCCCTCCTGGGCGGAGAGGGCCGGGGCGGCTATAAACAGCAGGACGGCTAGCAGTTGCGGCAGACGTCCCATCCTATTTGAAGAGGATCTGGGCGATGTGTGCGAGGTAGTCGCGGCAGTTCATCCAGGTGTGGCCTCCGTCGGGGGTGTAGAACGTATGCTTGACGTTGTTATCCGTCAGGTAGGCGTCCAGGCCGCGGGACACGTCGATCAGGAAGTCGGAGGTGCCGGTGCCAATCCAGATGAGCTTGTAGTTCTTGTTGAGGCTGCCGACGGGGGAGTAGGTGCCGTTCTCGAAGTTGGTCTTGTACTCCTCGCCGAAGATGGCCGGCGCCATCGCGCACACCCACTTGAACTCCTTCGGGTTGCCCAGGCCGGTGGCGAGCGCCTGCCGTCCGCCGAGCGAGAAGCCGGCGACGGCCCGGTCGGCTGCGGAGGTCTTCACCTTGTAGTTGGCCTCGATGAAGGGCTTGACGTCGTTGATGATCTCCTTGGCCACGCGGTCGGTGTCCATCGAGTCATAGCGGTCGGCGAGGCCCTGGCGCATCATCTCGATGTAGGGGTTGGCATACGGCATCACGACGATCATCCGCTTGGCGAGACCCTGCGCGATAAGGTTGTCGAGGATGTTGTTGACGTGGCCCACCTTGAACCAGGTCTCGTAGGTGTCGGTCATTCCGTGGATGAGGTAGAGCACCGGAAGCTTCTCCTTGCCGGCCGGGTCGTAGCCGGCCGGGGTGTAGACCGTCAGCGGCCGGTCGATGCCGCAGGTCTTGGAGTGGTAGAAGCGGTAGCTGACCTTGCCGTGCGGCACGTCCTGGATGTCCTGGACGGAGGGTTCCGGTCCGCGGACATCGGCGAGCGAATACTTGAACCCCTCGTTCGGGAAGATGAACATATTGTTGGGGTCGGCGATCTTGGTCCCGTCGATCACGAAGGCGTAGGGATAGATGTCCGGCTTGCCCGGAGTCACCGTGATGCTCCAGACACCGTTCTCGCCCTTGACCATCGGCAGGGCCTGCGGGAACATCTGGCAGTCCAGCTCGACCTTCCCGGCATTCGCGGCCTGGCAGCGGAAGGTGACGGATCCGTCGGCGTTGTATTCCGGCGACACGACCCCGGCGGGGAACATCCGCGCCATCACCTGCGGGGTGAGACGCTGGCCCTCTCCGGCCTGGGGCGGCCGGGACGGCTGGGCCTGGGAGAAGAGCGGGGCGAGCAGCAGCAGCGCTGCAAATAAGAATCTGTATGCTTTCATATCGTCATTATTCTTGGAACAGGAGAGGGAGGGACTCATCGAGGAAATACTTGGCGTTCATCCAGGTGTGCCCGAACTTGTCGTTGGTGAACACTTTCACGTTATTGATTCCCTTGCTGTCGAGGAAATCCATATAGTCCTTGGCGTTGCCGTAGAGCATGTCGTCCGTGCCCACGCCGAGCCAGAAGAGATGGATCTTCCGGTTGAGCGCGTCGACGTCGTCATAGACGCCGCCCGGCAGGGTGGTGCTGGTAAAGGAAGCGTAGGAGCACAGCCAGGAGAACTTGTCGAGGTTTGTCAGGCCGGCCGCGAGGCCCTGGTTGCCACCGCGGGAGAAGCCGCCGATGGCCCTGTGGTCGCGGTCGTTCAGGGTGCGGTAGTTCTTCTCCACATAAGGCATCAGGTCTTCGATCAGGTCTTTGGTGAACATATCGCCCATGCGCGGAGCCTGTCCGGCGGGATAGTACTTGGACGGGTTGCCGTAGGGGAGGACGATGATCATCTCCTTCGCCTTGCCTTCGGCGAGCAGGTTGTCCAGGATGAGGTTCATCCGGCCGACCTTGAAGTATACCTCCTCGGTGTCGGTGGTACCGCTGATCAGGTAGAAGACGGGGTATTTCTTATTCTTGTTCTTGTCGTACTGAGGCGGGGTGTAGACGATGGCGTTGGCGAACACGCCGAGGCTCTTGGACCAGTAATTGACATAATCCACGCTGCCGTGCGGCACGTCCTTGAGCGCGTGCGGCAGGGGATCGCCCGTACCGCGGACGTCCACGAGGCTGTTCTTGAAGGTCTCGTTGGGGAACCAGTCGGGGTTCTGCGGGTCCATCACCTGCACGCCGTCCACGTCGAAGCTGTAGGGATACATATCCGGCGCCACGGGGCCGAGGGTGACGGTCCATACGCCGTTCGCGCCCTTGGTCATCTCCTTCGTGCCGGCGAACTGGGTGTTCACCTTGACGGACTTGGCGTTGGGGTCGCGGTAATTGAAGGTGACGGTGTTGTCCGGATTCACGATGGGGGAGGACACGTTGCCGCCCATCTGCGGAGCGCCCATCGCGCCGCCCATCATGCCGGGCCAGCCGCCGCGGCGGCCCTGTCGACGGATTTCCAGGATGATGCT
>JAFZBH010000043.1 GCA_017561865.1 Bacteroidales bacterium
GCCTTGCCGTGATGGCTGAACTGCCGCTGGTCGTCGTGGACGTCCAGCGCGGCGGCCCCTCCACGGGCCTGCCGACCAAGACGGAGCAGTCCGACCTGAACCAGGCCCTGTACGGCCGCAACGGCGAATGCCCGATGGCCGTGGTCGCCGCGCATTCCCCGGCCCACTGCTTTGATGCGGCATTCCAGGCTGCGAAGATCGCCCTGGAGCATATGACCCCGGTCCTGCTGTTGTCCGAAGGATTCCTGGGCAACGGATCGGAGCCCTGGCGCATCCCCTCGATGAAGGATTATCCCGAGATCAAACCGCCGTTCGTGCGCGGGATGCTGCCGGAAGGGAAGAAATTCCAGCCTTTCGAGCGCGATCCCGAGACGCTGGTGCGCCGCTGGGCGGTGCCGGGCCAGAAGGGCTTCGAGCACCGCGTGGGCGGTCTGGAGAAGAACCACGCCGGCGTGCTGTCGACCGACCCCGCCAACCACGCGATGATGGTCGCCGAGCGCGCCGAGAAGGTTGAACGCATCGCCCGGGACCTCCCGAAGCTGGAGCTGCTCTCCGGTCCCGATTCCGGCGAACTGCTGGTCGTCGGCTGGGGCGGCACCTACGGGCACATCCTTTCCGCCGTGCGCGAGATCGGAGACGTGTCCTACGTGCATTTCGACTATATCTGCCCGCTTCCTGCGAACACGGAGGAGGTTTTCTCCCGCTTCAGCAAGATCCTGGTCTGCGAGCTGAACTCCGGGCAGTTCGCCGATTACCTGCGGGCGAAGTTCCCCGGCAGGGACATCCGCAAGTTTAACAAGATCCAGGGCCAGCCGTTCCTCGTGAGCGAACTGGTCGAGGCCATCCAGAAGGAGAGATAGCGCTATGGCAACACTGACATTCAAGGATTTCAAGAGCGACCAGGAAGTGCGCTGGTGCCCCGGTTGCGGGGACCACGCCGTGCTGGCGGCCCTGCAGCGGGCCCTGCCGAAAGTGAGCCAGGCCCTGGGCTATGACAAGGAGCGCTACGTGGTGGTGTCCGGCATCGGATGCTCCTCGCGTCTGCCTTACTATATGGACACCTACGGGTTCCACAGCATCCACGGACGCGCCACGGCGGTGTCGACCGGCATCAAGGTGGCGAATCCCACTCTGACGGTCTGGCAGGCCTGCGGCGACGGCGATGCCCTCGCCATCGGCGGCAACCATTTCATCCACGCCATCCGGCGCAACATCGACATCAACATCATCCTCTTCAACAACCAGATCTACGGCCTGACGAAGGGGCAGTATTCGCCGACTTCCAAGTTCGGCGCGATCACCAAGACCTCGCCCTACGGCACGGTCGAGCACCCGTTCAACCCGGGTTCGCTCGTACTGGGCGCCAAAGGCACCTTCTTCGCCCGTTCGCTGGACGTGGAGCTGAAGCTCAACGAAGAGATCATGACCGCGGCCGCCCTGCACGACGGCTGCTCGGTGATGGAGATGCTGACCAACTGCGTCATCTTCAACGACGGGGCGCACAAGGCGCTGTCCGACCCGGCCGTCAAGGCCGACCACACGATCGTCCTGCGCCACGGCGAGAAGATGATCTTCGGCAAGGACCGCGACCGGGGCCTGATCTATGACGGCAGGAAGATCCGCGCCGTGCGCATCGGCGAAGGCGGCTTCACCGAGGAGGACATCCTGGTGCACGACGCCCACACCGACAACATCGGCATCCATATGGCCCTGGCCGACATGAAGGGGCCGGACTATCCGGTGGCCCTCGGCGTGATCCGCGACGTCAAGGACATCACCTACGACGACGGCGTGCGCGACCAGGTCAAGGACGTGATGGCCAAGTCCAAGATCCACAGCGTGGACGAACTGCTGCACAGCGGCTCCACCTGGGAAGTAGAATAACCACATAAACCTCAATAACACTATTCTTTCAACAATGAAGACCAAAGACATCATGGCCCGTCTCCAGGCCAAGTACCCGGGAGAAAACGAATATCTCCAGGCGGTACAGGAGGTGCTCGAGTCGATCGAGGACGTGTACAACCAGCATCCTGAATTCGAAAAGGCGAAGATCGTCGAGCGTATGGTCGAGCCGGACCGCATTTTCACCTTCCGTGTCACCTGGGTGGACGACAAGGGCGAAGTCCAGACCAATACCGGCTACCGTGTGCAGTTCAACAGCGCCATCGGCCCCTACAAGGGCGGCCTGCGCTTCCACCGGATGGTGACCCCTTCGATGCTGAAGTTCCTTGGTTTCGAGCAGACCTTCAAGAACGCCCTCACCACCCTGCCGATGGGCGGAGCCAAGGGCGGCAGCGATTTTGACCCGAAGGGCAAGACCGACGAGGAGATCATGCGTTTCTGCCAGGCATTCATGCTGGAGCTGTGGCAGTGCATCGGCCCCGACCAGGACATCCCGGCGGGCGACGTGGGCGTGGGCGGCCGCGAGATCGGCTACCTCTACGGTATGTACAAGAAACTCGCCCGTGAGTACAATACCGGCGTGCTGACCGGCAAGGGTGCCACCTGGGGCGGTTCGATCCTGCGTCCGGAAGCCACCGGTTTCGGCGCACTCTATTTCACGGAGAACCTCCTGCACCACGCAGGCAAGGACATCAAGGGCTGCCGGGTGGCGGTCTCCGGCTTCGGCAACGTGGCCTGGGGTGCCAGCATCAAGGCCCTGGAGCTGGGCGCCAAGGTGGTGGCCATCTCCGGTCCGGACGGCGTCTGCGAGATTCCTGAGGGCATCACCAAGGAGATGATCGACTATATGCTCGTGATGCGCGCTTCCAATCGCGACCGCGTGGAGGATATGGCGACCCGCTTCCCGGACAAGGCGTTCTTCACCCCGGGCAAGAAGGCCTGGAGCGTGAAGTGCGACATCGCCCTGCCGTGCGCCTTCCAGAACGAGCTCGCCGAGGAGGATGCAAAGCAACTGAAGGAGAACGGCTGCTGGTGCTGCTGCGAGGTGTCCAATATGGGCTGCCAGCCGGGTGCCATCCATTTCTTCCAGCATAACGGAATCCTCTTTGCGCCGGGCAAGGCGGTCAACGCCGGCGGCGTGGCTACTTCCGGCCTGGAGATGACGCAGAATGCGGAGCATATCAGCTGGAGCGGCAAGGAGGTCGACGAGAAGCTGCACTTCATCATGCGTTCCATCCACGAGCAGTGCGTCAAGTTCGGCACCCAGCCGGACGGCAGCGTGGATTACGTGAAGGGCGCCAATATCGCCGGTTTCATGAAGGTCGCGCAGGCAATGCTCGAGCAGGGTACGGTGTAACCTGCCGACGGGCGGAGTCTTCCAGACGGGCGGCCGGAAATTATTTTCCGGACAAGTTTGCCGGAAAACCAATTTCCGCTCCGCTTTCCGCCGTCGGCAGAAACTTCCGATAATCGGTTCCCGGGAGAATAGGATTCCCTGTTTTCTCCCGGGAATTCTTTTTATGCTCAGCAGGAATGAGGTACAACGATAGCTATTACAGTTGTTTTTTTTATATTTGTTGAAAAGAATGACTGAATATGAGGAAGATATGCTTTAGCCTGGCGGCTTTGATCGTGTTGGTTTCCGGATGCAATGGTCGGGATCCGTTGCAGAAGCAGGTGGACAGGCTCTATGAGCGGATGAGTCTGGAGGAGCGGGCCGCGCAGCTGTTCGGGCTGTACCCGTCCGAGCTGATGGTGGACGGCAAGGTCTCGCGGGAGAAGTGCCGCGAGATGATCCCCTATGGCGTCGGACACATCTGCCAGCCCACCAGTTCGCAGGACAAGGATGCCGACGGGATACGGCAGATGGTCGCGGACATCCAGAGCTACCTGATGGAAGAGACACCGTCGGGCATTCCGGCCATTTTCCACGACGAGGCACTGTCCGGGTTGACGGCCAAGGGCGCCACGGCGTATCCGCAGGCGATCGGCGCGGCCTGCAGCTGGAATCCGGAGCTTTTCCGGGCCAAGACGGTCCTGACGGCGCGGGATATGCGTGCCGTCGGGCAGCAGCTGGCCCTCTCGCCGATGCTGGATGTCATCCGCACGGCGCACTGGCCGCGCATCGAGGAGTCCTGCGGGGAGGACGGCTATCTGACGGCGGTGCTGGGCAGCGCCTTCGTCGACGGTTTGCAGTCGGAGGGCTTTCGCGACGGCGTCGCGGCCACGACGAAGCATTTCCTCGGCTACGGCGGCGGCAATGCGCTTTCCTGGAAGGAGATCTACGAGGAAGTCCTTCTGCCCCACGAGTCCATCATCCGCAAACTGGGCACCGAATCCCTGATGACCTCTTACGATAAGTTCCGCTCGGAATATGCCGTCTGCAGCGACACGCTGATCAATGTCATCCTGCGCGGCTATCTGGGATACAAGGGCGCCGTGGTCAGCGATTATGGCGCCGTGCAGACCGGTCGCGACCGGAGCCCGGAAGCGCTCAAAAAATACGCAGTCGATGCTCTCACGACCGGCAACGACCTCGAGTTGGCCTGGAATACCAGCTACAAGTATCTTCCGGAACTGGTCTCGGACGGGTCCATCCCCGAAGAGGTCTTCGAGCGGGCCGTCAAGCGCGCCCTGATGCTCAAGGCCCGAGCGGGCCTGCTGGATGCGCAGCCCCGGCTCTATGCCGAGGGACCCCTGGACCTGGACAGGCCCGAAAACCGGCAGCTGGCTTATGACATTGCGACCCAAAGCGTCGTGCTGCTCAAGAACGACGGCGTCCTGCCGCTTGCAGGTACGGAGGAAGTCGCCCTTGTGGGACCCAACGCCAACTCCTGCTGGAGTATGCTGGGTGATTATACCTATCCTTCGATGCAGCTGTTCTTCCATCGGCATCAGCCGGACCTGTCCGCCGTTCGTATCCCAACCCTCCTGGAGGCATTCCGAGAGTCCTGGGACGCGGGGCTCGGCTATGAACGCGGCTGCGACTGGAGTACGCTTTCCGACGTGCGCATCGCCCCCGGCGGGGATGTACGCATTGCGGGGATGCGGGTGCGCCGAATCGAATCCGCCGATCCGACCGACCGCGACGCAGCGCTGCGGCTGGCCAGGGGGAGCGACGTCATCGTCGCTGCGATGGGGGAAAACGTGTTTCTCTGCGGCGAGAACCGTGTCCGCAACGGCATCCGCCTGCCGGGTGACCAGGAGGCGTTCGTGCGGGACCTGATCGCCACGGGTAAGCCCGTGGTGCTGGTCGTCTTCGGCGGCCGTCCCCAGGTGGTCGAGCCCGTCGCAGACGGCTGTGCGGCCATCCTCCAGGCCTGGTATCCGGGGGAGGAAGGCGGCCGGGCCGTCACGGATATCCTGACGGGACAGGTCAACCCTTCCGGCAGGCTGTGCGTAAGCTATCCGAAGACCGAGTCCGCGGAGCCTCTCTGCTACAATACGCTTCCGTCGAAAGATCTGGTTGCCTATCCGTTCGGTTTCGGCCTTTCCTATACGCAGTTCGCATACTCCGATATGCAGGTCCAGCCCGAAGCGAAGACGGGAGACAAGACCGTCGCGGTCAGCTGCACGGTGACGAACACCGGCTCCCGAAGCGGCGACGAAGTCGTCCAGCTGTATGTCTCGCCGGCCTCCGGGCAGCCGCTCAAACCCCTTCAACTCAAGGGCTTCCGCCGCGTGAGCCTCGCCCCGGGCGAATCGGCCCGGGTCAGCTTCGACGTGGCCCTGGACCAGCTTGCCTGGTGGTCCCAGGATGAAAACGGCCGGACAGTCTGGACCATCTCCGAGGGCGACTACCGTTTCCGCATCGGCCCTTCCTCGGGCGACCTCCCGCTCGAAGGCCTCTGCCGCCTGAGCGGGAAACCCCAGCACAAACCCATCCGCGACGAATACTTCTGCTCAGCGCAGTAAAGGTTTTTATTGTCAACTGATTGATCTTGGCATAAATCTATTTGTGTTTATTGAAAAAGTCTTTACCTTTGTAACGAGATTATAAAACCGTGATACGGATGGGTAATCGAGTCGCGCGAAAGTCCCCGCCCGCGAGGCCCTCGCTCTTGAAGTAATTCCGCCACGTAGTCTTGGGGCAAGTCTAGCAGGAGGTCATTTGGCCTCCTGTTTTATTTTGCTGGCGTCGATGGCCGTGATGCAGTATTGCACTTTCTTTTTGTCACTTCTCCGCACGCCCACTGTCATCTTGATTCGCCCAACCCCCGTACAGACATATTCCATGATGAGCATCTTCTCGAAGGAGCGTTGATTTTTGCTATCAGGCTTGGATGGGACTGTTTTGACTAACCATGCATTGGTCAGAATTGCATCCAGTTGCAGAACTGCGAGTGTTGACAAATAGGTCAGTGATGCTTGTGCCGCTGTTTCGTCGAGCGATACCGCTCGAATATTGATGTCTTCTTTTAATGAAATGTTGTATTTCTTTTGCTCAGGATTTCTTCGTTTCCAGCCGGAGTAGAAAGAGTAAATAAGATTATACCTAATCCTTCTGTCCTCGGTCGTATCTCCCGTAGGGATATCTTCCTCGGAGATCAAATCTTCTTCTGGGAACTCCATAGGAAATGCGTCAAGGTCGGGTTCCTCAACATATCCAATCAAAAACTCAAAGGGAACCCCCATTACGTCGGCAGCCTTGTGTATTGTCTCTAGATTCTTGGATTTGAACAATACTTTAACGTTCTGCTTCCGTATTCCCATCTGCCTGGCGAACTCGATTTTGCTCATTCCAATCTTTTTCAGCAGTTCTTCTCCTTTGGCTTCAAAGTATATCTGATTCATATCATTTCTTTTTGTAAAAGTAATAAATATATATTACTTGCAAAAGCATTGCATAATTGAAATAAAGTATTTACTCTTGCAACACTAGAACTCGCCGAGCCTCTTAACAATGCTTAAATAGGCGAGTCGTTTTTTTTATGTCAGTTCCGAAAATGCAACTAGATTTTGCGTTTCGTGGGCAAAATGGCCTTTTTTAGCCACTTTTTCATTTGAAACGCAAATATTTCTTGCATTTTGAGGCCCGGAGGGCCGAGGCACCGCCCGGAACGAAGTGGAGGGCGCATGCCCCCTGACAGGGGGCTCCGGCGAAGCCGGTGGGGGTTAGAGCAGCAGCCCGTCGCAGACGGGCATGCTCCACAAAACGAAAAACGGGCGGCAGAAAGCCGTCCGTTTCGTTTTGTGGAGCATAGGAGAATCGAACTCCTGACCTTTTGAATGCCATTCAAACGCTCTACCAACTGAGCTAATACCCCGTTTGTGGATTGCAAAGGTACTACTTTTTTTTTAACCTGCAAGCGATTCGACGGAAAATGAGTTTATCTTTGCGTCATGAAGATCAAGTTGGTGATTTTTGACCTGGACGGGACGCTTGTCGATACAATCGCGGATCTGGGGACGGCGACCAATGTGGCGCTGGAAGCCGCAGGCCTGCCTCTCCGGGCCCCGGAGGAGTTCCGCGGGATGGTGGGGCACGGCGTGAGGAACCTTGTGAAGAAGGCGATGCCGGAGCCGCTGCAGGAGGACGAGGCGCTGCTGGAGAGGCTCCTGACGCATTTCCTGGCCTATTATACTGAGCATATTGACGAGCGCTCGCATCCTTATCCGGGCATCCCGGAGCTATTGTCGGAACTGTCTGCCGCCGGGGTGCAGCTGGCCGTGGCCTCCAACAAATTCCAGGCGGGGGCGGAGAAACTGCTCGGCAGGATGTTCCCGGGGATACGCTTTGACGCCATCCTGGGCGGGCGTCCCGGCGCGCCGCTCAAGCCGGATCCCGCCATCGTGGACGAGATCCGCTCCCGCGTGGGCGTGAGCCGGGCGCAGACCGTCCTGGTGGGGGATTCCGCCACGGATATGGCTACGGCAGCCAACGCGGGTGTGGAGGGCATTGCGGTCAGCTGGGGATTCCGCCCGAAGGAGGCGCTCCAGGCCGCCTCGCGCATTGCCGATACGGCGTCGCAGCTGCGCGTGATGCTGATGGAACGATCCTCAGAATGAGGTATTGCCTGAAGGCATTATTCTTGCTATCTTTGCAGCGTTATGAAACGTTTCTTTATCCTCTTTTTGTGCGCGGTCCTGTGCCTGAACGCCTCGGCCGAATCGAAGAAAGCGAAATCCTTCGTCGTCAACACCGAGAAGCTCGGTAAGGAAGTGATGGGCTACGCCGGCACCACGCCGGTCGAGATCTACGTCGTGGACGGCAAGATCGACAAGATCGTGGCCCTGCCGAATGCGGAGACTCCGTCCTTCTTCCAGCGGGTGAAGGAGAGTTCCATCTTCACGGCCCTCACGGGGAAGACCGTCAAGGAGGCGTCCGAAGTGAAACTGGACGCCGTCAGCGGCGCCACATTTTCTTCCAAGGCGGTCATCGAGAACATCCGCCTCGGGCTGAAAGAGGCCGCCAAGAAGGCGAAATAGAGATCCCGGTCAAGTCCGGGATGACGTTTACTTTCGTGTAAACAGGAAAACCGTCAGCGGCAGCGCGATGATGGCCATCGTGGCGCTGACCGGCAGATAGATCCCGAAATTCACATATTCCACCACGATGTAGGTGACCAGAAGCAGCCCGACTCCCATCGCGCTGGAGAGCAGGTAATGCTTGCGGATGTCGGTGCTCTTGCACATAATCCGGCTGAGGTTCGGAACGCCCAGCGAGATGAAGCCGATGGTGCCGCAGATGCTCACCGCCGAGGTCACCAGGAACATGATCATCGTCAGGGCGACCGCCTTGCGCCAGGCGGGCAGTTCGATCTCCCCGTTGAAATGGCGCGTGAGGTCGCGGTTGGCGCCGATGGCGAACGCCAGGCCGACGCCGAACAGCGCCAGCGAGAAGATGATGTCGCCCGTGGTCACGCCCTCCAGGTGGAAGTTGGCCGCACCCCAGAGGTAATACTGCTTCAGCAGGTCGCCCGTCGGGGCGTTCGTCACGACGATGGTGCCCAGGGACCCGATGAAGGTGCCGAAGATGATGCCGAAGGTAATCAGGTTCTGCGTGGAGACCCTCAGGGTAACGAAGAAGCAGATGATCGTGCAGATCAGCGTGCAGACGAACGAGCCGACGGTCAGCGAGCACCAGCCGGACATCGTGGCCGCGGCGGCGCCCAGGCAGGCGGCGCTGCCCAGCCCGAGGGAATAGACGTCCCCGAGCTGGTTGCGCCACAGATACTGCATCTGGATGCCTCCGACGGGCAGGGCGATGCCCGACAGGAGGACGTAGAGAAGGCTCAGGAACATCCCGCTAGAATTTGAACGTGAATCCGCCGAGCAGGCTGCGTCCCGGCATCGGGTAATTGCGGACCAGTTCGTAGCGGTAGTCCAGCAGGTCCCTGACCGTGAAGTCCAGGCCCAGCACGCCGACGTTGCCCAGCGTGAAATCCTTGCGTAGCGACAGGTCGAGCGTGTTCCAGTCCGGCATTTCGCCGGCGCCGTCGAATCGGCCGCCGCGCCAGTTGAACAGCGCATCGAGCCTCCAGCCGGCAAGGGCCGCGTCGGCGGCGAGCACGACCGTGTTCTTGGCGACGTAGGGAATCTGCTGGTCGAAGGAGTAGCTGTCCGGGGTCTTGTCCAGCGCGGACTGACGGGCGTAGCGGGCGGAGAAACCGCCGGCGAAGTTCCCGTCGTCATAGCGCAGCGACAGGGCGGCGTCGGCACCCCGGGCCTGCACGATGCCGATGTTGTACGGCAGCCAGACATAGGGATCGTCCGGCATCGGAGCGGAGATGATCTTGTTCTGCAGGTAGTTATAGAAGTAATCCGCCTTGAGGTTCAGGGCCCAGGCGTCGCTCAGGGCCGTATGCCAGTCGATGCCGACATCGGTCAGCCAGGCGTCCTCCGGCTTGAGGTCGGGGTTGCCGTAACCCGGGTAATAGAGTTCGTTGAAGGTCGGGGCGCGGAAGGCGCGGCGGCCGAAGGCCACGAGGTCGAAGCCCTCGAAGAGGGTGACGCGCAGGTCCAGGGAAGGGGAGAGGCTGTTCAGTCCCTTGGCTCCCTTGTCGAAGGTGCCCCGGTACTCCAGGGCCAGGTCGGCCTGGAAGCGCTCGAGCCGGATGGCGGAGGCCAGGGCGCTGATGACCGCCGTGCGGGCGGCGTCGTACAGGCCGGGGGACTTCAGCGCGCCGCGCTCGAGGTCGGCGGCCAGCGACACGCCCCACCAGTCCGTCAGGCGGAAGGTGTGCGAGCTGTTCAGCTGGAAGTCCGTGAAGTTGTAGTCGCTGTCGCCCCAGATGCTCTGGTAGTAAATCTTGTCGAAAGCGCCCTTGGCGCTGAGGTTGAGGGTGTACAGGTCGGAGAAGGCCTTGCGCAGGGAACCCTGCATCACGACGTTCTTGTCCTGCTGCCGGTCTTCGGAAGGCCAGGAGAGCGAGCCGGGCGTGCCGCGGTCGGAGGCGTTGTAGTAGGCTTTCGCCTGCCAGTCGCCGCCGTCCAGCGTGCCGAACAGGTCGAGGCCCGTGCGGATCTGTTTGAGGTCGTTGCCGGTACGGCGGACGCCCGTATCGTTGGCGACATAGGCGCCCGTGCGGGGAATGAACTCGTCGGCAATCGGGAAATCACCCCGGGTGATGACCCCGGCGCCGTGGACGCTGAGGGCCATGCGTTCGGAAAGCTTCACGTCAAAGCGCGCCGAGGGCTGCCAGGTGCCGAAAGATCCGGCCTGCAGGCCCACGCGGCCTGCGAAACTGCGGTCGCCGAAGACCGGTTTCGCCGTGCGGAAGGAGACGCTGTTCTGGGCGTAGTCCACGACCGCGTTGCCGAGAACTTCGAGCGGTAGCATCCCGAGGTCGTTCTGCCCGCTCTGGAAATTGCTTACGCGCACGCCGTCCAGATAGATGTCGGTGTGGGCGGTGCCGAGGCCGCGGAGGCTCACGCTCTTCAGGCCGGCGAGTCCGCCGTAGTCGCTGATGCCCAGGCCGGGGAAATTGAGAAGAGCCGCTGCGACCGTCCCGTCGGCACGCAGGGCAAGCGTATCCGTCCTGGATACGACGACACCCTTGTCGGCCACGATGGTGACGGCCTGCAGGGTGTCCGGCGTCTCTGCCATCAGCAGACCCGCCGCAAACAAAAGGGTAGATAAGAACATAATGGTGCGTCGCTAGGGCGGCCTGACCCCGGGCCTCCGGTATCAACTTCGTCTGTGGCAGGTATTCGGACTCGTAATGACACTTACCGTTGCGGGCACAGCTCCGGGTTCGCACCGGATTCCCCTTTACGGTTGCAATGCAACACACCACAAACTTCAGCGCAAAGATAATAAAAATACGGATGCGTACGAAATAACGAAAAAAAGTAATGAAATCTACGAAAAAGTTTCGTAGATTCAAAAATAAGACTATCTTTGTCGTGAAAACCCATCCAAAGGCACCATGAAACAGAAACTCACGGCAAAGGAAGAGGAGATCATGAACATCTTCTGGCAGAAGGGAGAACTCTGCATCCGGGAACTGGTGGACTTGTTCCCGGAGCCCAAACCCGGCTACACCACGATCTCCAAGCAGGTCGGATTCCTCGAGGAGAAGGGCTTCCTGCAGCGGCGCCCCATCGCCAATACCTTCTTATATAAGCCCGCCATCAGCGAGCGCGACTACCACGGCATCACCATCGGGGACGTCGTGAACAAGTATTACGGCAAGTCCTACTCCAGCCTCGTCCTCCACTTTGTCGAGGACAAGAAGATGGACCTGGACGAACTGAAGGAAATCATCGACCTCATCGAACGCAAAGAGCAATAGACCATGATGCTGAACCTCCTCCTCTATGAAGCCAAGGTGGCGCTGCTGCTGGCCTTGTTCTACATCTGCTACCGCGTCCTGCTGTGCCGGGAGACCCTTCACCGGCTCAACCGCATCGTGCTCACCGGCAGTGTCCTGATCTCTTTCCTTCTGCCGTTCTGCGTGCTGACCTTCCACCGGACGGTGGAGGTGGTCGCCGGTGTCGGCATGACGGATCTGGCGGCGGTCCTTCCCGATCTGCCCCAGGAGACGGCGGTCCTCGCAGAGCCGGTGCAGGCTGCGGCCGCGACGGGTGACTGGTGGCCCCTGGTGCTGGTCGTGCTGTACGCCGCCGGCATCGCCGGCTTCCTGGTCAGGATGGCTGTGGAACTGGTCAAAGTCTCCCGCATCATCCGGTCCGGGGAGAAGCACCTGCGGGAAGACGGCACGACCCTGGTCGTCGTCGACCGGGACATCGCCCCGTTCAGCTGGATGAATTGGATCGTCGTCTCGAGCCAGGATTGCGGCAACAGACATATCATCAAGCATGAGCGCGCGCACATTCGCCTCGGGCACGCACGCGACCTGCTCTTCATCAACATCCTGTCGTCGATGCAGTGGTTCAATCCGGTCATGCGTATGCTCAAGGACGACCTGCGCGCGGTCTATGAATATGAAGCGGACGACGCCGTCCTGCGCGAGGGCGCGAACATCAAGGAATATCAATACTCCCTAATAAGAAAAGCTGTCAGTGCGAGCGGCTACTCTATCACCAACAGCTTTAATCACAGTATCCTTAAAAATCGTATTACTATGATGTCCAAACAAAAAAGCGTGACATGGCGGGGGCTCAGAGCCCTCTATGTCCTCCCGCTCATCGGAGCGGTCCTGGCCTGCAACGCGCAGACCGTCACTGACTACAAAGTTAGTGAAAATTCTGTCAGTGAACAAACTGGCGACATTTTCGTTCCTCAGCAGAAAGGAGTCGATCTGGAGGTCAGGCAGGAAGGCGGAGCCGTCGCGTATTATGTCAACGGCGAGAAAGTCGGCCTGGACGCGATCGGCCGGAAGGTGATCGAGGCGCAGAACGAGGAGATGACTTTCTATTATGTCAACCTGATCGGAAGCCCTGATGTGCAGCTGGGCGCCATCCAGGACGTGAAAAACGAACTCCGTAAGGTCGGAGCCCTCAGAATTCAGTATGTTTGCGAACCGAAGGTGGAGGTCCAGCGGAAACTGACTCCGACGGAGCCGGGGAAAGGCCTGGCCGATTTCATGGAGTATTCCAAGGAAGGAGATGTCCAGATCCGGCTCAACAGTCTCGACAAGATGTTGTATATAGGACCTGACGGGCAGCAGGAAATGAAGGCAATCAATCAGGGAGATCTGTTCGCCCTGGCCAAGAAAGATATTGAAAAGAACAACGGCATCACGTTCTTCTTCATTGCCGACAACGGCTCCTCGTTCGGCGCCTATTCCTCCGCCGTCCAGGATGTCCACGATGCGTTCGTCGCCGTCCGGGAGGATCTCGCCCGGCAGAAATACGGCAAGGCGTTCGACGAACTCGAAGAAGTGAAGCAGGACGAACTTCGCCAGCAGTGCTCGGTGAGGGTCTATGAGTCCGGCAAATAGCCGCCGCTGATTATCAGGCACTTATACAATGACTCCGGGCAGTTTTGCCCGGAGTCGTTGCGTAAGTCATTGATGGTCAATAGCGCTTACAGGATGCCGACGCGGCGGAAGATGTAATCGACGTTCTTGAAATAGTAATCAAGGGTGAAGCAGGCATCGAGCTCGTCGGGGGTGAGTTGCGCCATCACACCCTCGTCGGCGAGCAGCAGCGTCCTGTAGTCCAGACCCTCCGACCAGGCCTTCATCGCGATGGGTTGGACGGTGTCGTAGGCCGTCTCGCGCGAGAGGCCCTTGCCGATCAGGGCGTTCATCACACGCTGGGCGAAGATGACCCCGTTGGTGCGCCAGATGTTCTTCATCATGTTCTCCGGATAGACCGTCAGGTTCTCCAGGATGCCCCGGAAACGGTTGAGCATATAGTCGAGGAGTTCCGTGGCGTCCGGCAGGATGATGCGCTCGGTGCTGGAATGGGAAATGTCACGCTCGTGCCACAGGGCCACGTTCTCGCAGGAAGCGGACATATAGCCGCGCATCACGCGCGCGCATCCGCAGATGTTCTCGCTGCTGATCGGGTTGCGCTTGTGCGGCATCGCGCTCGAGCCCTTCTGGCCCTTGCGGAAGGCTTCCTCGGCCTCACGGACTTCGGTGCGCTGGAGGTTGCGTACCTCGAAGGCCATCTGCTCCAGGGTGGAAGCGATGACGGCCAGGGTGGCGATGTAGTAGGCGTGGCGGTCGCGCTGGAGCACCTGGGTGGAGATGTCGGCGGAGGCGATGCCGAGTTTGTCGCAGACGTAGTCCTGGATGAAGGGCGGAATGTTGGCGAAGTTGCCCACGGCGCCGCTCATCTTGCCGGCCTCGACGCCCTTGCGGGCGAACTGGAAGCGCTCGATGTTGCGTTTCATCTCCTCGTACCAGAGAGCCCATTTCAGGCCGAAGCTCGTGATGTCGGCGTGGATGCCGTGGGTGCGGCCGATGCAGGGGGTGTCCTTGAATTCGAGGGCCCGCTTCTTGAGCACCGCGAGGAAGTCTTCCAGGTCTTTGAGAAGGATGGCGTCGGCCTGCTTGAGGAGAAAGCCGTTGGCGGTGTCGACCACGTCGGTGGAGGTGAGGCCGTAGTGGACCCATTTACGCTCCTGCCCGAGGCTCTCGGAAACGGCACGGGTGAAGGCGACGACGTCGTGGCGGGTCTGTTCTTCGATTTCCTGGATGCGACCCACGTCGAATCTCGCGTTGGCGCGGATCTTTTCGACGTCTTCGGCCGGGATGACGCCCAGCTCTCTCCAGGCTTCGCAGGAGAGGATTTCGACTTCCAGGTACGCGTTGAACTTGTTTTCTTCCGTCCACACGTCCCTCATCACTTTTCGGGAATAACGCTCTATCATATTGTCTTTATTATTTTATTCTCTTTGCTGACCGACGGAGTCTTCCAGACGGGCGGCCGGAAATTATTTTTCGGACAGGTTTGCCGAAAAACCAATTTCCGCTCCGCTGTCCGTCGGTCAGCATTCCTTCAAACCAGCTGGATGTATTCAGCCCAACTTGCGATAAAACTGTTTCGGTTCCTCGGTCAGCAGCATGCTATTTTGCAAGAAAGTCCCGAATGTTGGCTTCGATGCGGGCGGCGATGTCTTCGCCGGAGGCGGGAACGAACTTTTCGCCGGTGATGTGCTCGAAGAGCTCGATGTAGCGGTCGGTGATGCCGGCGACGACTTCGTCGGTCATCTCCGGGACCTGCTGCCCGGCCTGTCCCTGGAAGCCGCCGGCCATCAGCCATTCGCGCACGAACTCCTTGGAGAGCTGCTTCTGCCTCTCGCCTTTCGCAAGGCGCTCTTCATAGCCTTCGGCGTAGAAGTAGCGGGAGGAGTCGGGGGTGTGGATCTCGTCCATCAGGATGATCTGCCCGTCGCGCTTGCCGAATTCGTATTTCGTATCCACGAGGATGAGGCCTTTGCCGGCTGCGATCTCCGTCCCGCGCGCGAACAGGGCGCGGGTATAGCGCTCCAGCTGCTCATAATCCTCACGGGAGACGATGCCGCGCGCGATGATCTCTTCCTTGCTGATGTCCTCGTCGTGGCCCTCGTCGGCCTTGGTGGTCGGGGTGATGATGGGCTCCGGGAAGCGCTGGTTCTCCACCATGCCGTCCGGCAGGGGTACCCCGCAGAGGCTGCGCCTGCCGGCCTTGTACTCACGCCAGGCGTGGCCCGTCAGGTAGCCGCGGATGACCATCTCGACCTTGAAGGGTTCGCACCGCCAGCCGACCGTAGCCATCGGATCCACCTCGGCGATCTTCCAGTTCGGCAGGATGTCGGCCGTGGCGTCGAGGAACTTCGAGGCGATCTGGTTGAGGACCTGGCCCTTGCAGGGGATGCCCTTCGGCAGGACGACGTCGAAGGCGGAAATGCGGTCGGTCGCGACCATCACCAGGTAGTCTGGGCCGATGCTGTAGACGTCGCGGACCTTGCCGGTGTATTTGGCGACCTGTCCGGGGAAATGGAAATCGGTGCTGAGAATGGCTTTCATATCAGGATGAGAATTTGTGTACGCGAAGTTACAACAAAATTATTATATTTGTACAAATATGCTACGCGAAGAAACGGTATTCGGCCCCATCCGCAGCCGCCGGCTCGGGTCCTCGCTCGGCATCAACCTGCTGCCGAGAAAAGGGAAATTCTGCACCTTTGACTGTATTTATTGCGAATGCGGCTGGAACCGCGACGGACGCGACGACCAGGTCCTCCCGACGGCAGCGCAGGTGCGTTCCGCGCTGGAAGACAAACTGGCTGAATGCCTGCTGGAAGGCACCCCGATCGACTCGATCACCTTTTCCGGTGACGGCGAGCCTACGCTCAACCCGGAGTTCCCCCGCATCATCGACGACACGCTGAAACTGCGCGATGCCTACTACCCCCACGCCAAGGTCTCGGTCCTGTCCAACGCCACGCGCGTGCACGTCCCCGAAATCGCCGCCGCCCTGAAGCGGGTGGACAATCCCATCCTCAAGATCGACGCGCCGACGGACGAGCTGATTGCCAGGATAGACAATCCCGCCCCGGGCTATTCCCTGGAGCGCGTCCTGGAGGCCCTGCGCGGTTTCCGCGGGGAGTTCGTGCTGCAGACGATGTTCCTTCGCAGTCCGGATTTCGACTCCTCGAGCCCCGAAGTGCTCGACGGCTGGATGGACATCGTCCGCGACCTTGGGCCACGCAAGGTGATGGTCTACACCATCGACCGCCCCACCCCGGCCCAGGGGCTGGAAAAGTTCACGGTCGCGCAGATGCGCGCGCTGGTACAGCCTTTGATAGATGAAGGTTACAACATAGATATAAAAGGATGAAAACGCTTCAGATTATGTCCATTCTTTCCGCGGTCCTGCTGTCATTCAATGCCCAGGCCGCCCCTGGCATCGATGAGAACGACGGTTCCATCACCCTCACCGCCGGCTATTCCCAGCTGGTTCTCGACAAGTCCAGCGGCACCGTCACGAGCCTGGTTCTCGACGGGACTGAATTCGTCCGGAAAAAAGCCGGCTTCCGCCCCGATTTCTGGCGTATGATGACCCAGGAAGACATCTCGAACAGGATCCCGGAGCGCTCCGCACAGTGGAAGGAGTTCAAAGTTGCCGGGACCCGGACGGCCACCGAGCCGGACGGATCCGTGTCGCTTTTCGTCACGTATGAGCCTGCGTGCACGCTCAGTTACACGCTCCACGAAGACGGCTCCCTGGACGTATCCCTGGATTTCCCTTCCTCGGCGGAGCCTTTCCACGAGCCAGTCATCCTGGACGGGCCGGGGATGATGTACAACCCCGACCAGACCGAAGAGGAGCGGGAGGCCGAACTGGCGCAGTTCCGCTCCTGGACTGAAAACATCAAGACCGCCGAACGGGAGAACTGGATCCGGAAGCAGGCGCTGATCCCCCGCATCGGCGTGCGGATGCGCCTGCCCTCGAAATACGAATGCGCCGAGGGCGGCGGCAAACTGGCCGTCGTGAACCGCTCCGGCCGCGGATTTCTGCTGATACCGGAAAACGACCTGCAGTTCAACACCCTCCGGATGAGCTCCTACCTGGAGCTGCATATCGATGCCCGCCAGCCGGACAAGGCCGAGATCGGACCCTACAACCTGCCTTCCGAGCCGGTCAGTTTCACTTTCAAACTGATGAACGTGAAAGATGCCCGCCGCTAACCGCGAGTCCTTGATCGTTTGACTGATTACTAAAACGCCCGAGGGTGATTCCCCTTGGGCGTTTTTTGTAGAACGAAACATCTTTTTACAAAAATTCAACAAAAATATATTGTTTTTCAATAATTATTTATATCTTTGCGAAAACAAAACCAATTTTGCCTTATGATTGAATGGTGGAACTCCCTCGACACGGCGATGAAAGTCCTCTGGGCCGTCACGCTCTCGGCCTCGCTGGTCTTCGTCATCCAGACCGTGATGACTTTCCTCGGCGCAGCCGGGGACAGTGATTTCGACATCAATTCCGATTTCGACACGGACGCCCCCGGCGACCTCTCCGACGGCTCCGTGGACGTGGGCCAGGACGTCGGCGCCGGCCACGACGCGGACCATCCCAGCACCGGGATGAACCTGCTGACCTTCCGCAACTTCATCAACTTCCTGATCGGTTTCGGCTGGACGGCCATCCTGCTGAAGGACAGCGTCCCCTCCACCGGACTGCGGATGCTGATCGCCATCGTCGTAGGCGTAGCCCTGGTCTTCCTGGTGATGCTGCTCTTCAAATGGCTGACCGGGATGCAGGAGTCCGGTACCATCGACGTCTACAAATCCGCCATCGACTGCCAGGGCACCGTGTACCTGACGATTCCCGGCGAGCGTGCGGGCGAAGGCAAGGTGCAGATCACCATCCAGAACGCCGTGCGCGAGTACGCGGCCGTCACCGACGGACCGACACTCAAGACCGGCGCGCGCATCCGCGTCGTGGACGTGGTCAGCGCCAATACCCTGCTCGTCGAAGAAATCAATTCCGTCATCATCTGATAACCTTTATAGCAATATGGAACTCTACCTCATCCTCATCATCGTGGGCGTGCTCTTCGTGACCTTCACGGCCATCCTCGCCCGCTACAAGCGCTGCCCCTCCGACAAGGTGCTCGTCATCTACGGTAAGACCGGCCGCGACGCCTCGGCCAAGTGCATCCACGGCGGCGCCGCCTTCATCTGGCCCGTTTTCCAGAGCTACCAGTTCCTGGACCTCACCCCGATCTCCATCGAATGCAACCTGACCAACGCCCTGTCGAAGCAGAACATCCGCGTGGACGTGCCCTGCCGCTTCACCGTCGGTATCTCCACGGAGCCGGAAAGTATGACCAACGCCGCCGAGCGCCTGCTCGGGCTGCACATCGACGACATCCGCAACATCGCCACCGACATCCTCTTCGGCCAGCTGCGTCTGGTGATCGCGACGATGGACATCGAGGAGATCAACGCCGACCGCGACAAGTTCCTCGCCAACGTGTCCACCAACGTGGAAGCCGAGCTCCGCAAGATCGGCCTGAAACTGATCAACGTCAACGTGACCGATATCCGCGACGAGTCCGGCTACATCGAGGCCCTCGGTAAGGAAGCCGCCGCCAAGGCCATCAACGACGCGAAGAAGAGCGTCGCCGAGCAGAACCGTTACGGTGAGATCGGCAAGGCCGAGGCCGACCGGGACAAGGACATCCGGATCGCCGAGACCTCCCGCGACACCCGTATCAACACCGCCCAGGCCAACGCCAAGGCCGTCGAGGGCGAGAACAACTCCAAGATCGCCATCGC
>JAFZBH010000044.1 GCA_017561865.1 Bacteroidales bacterium
AGGGCGGATCGGTCTCGCTTGATCTGGGCCGCAGCGTCGCGCGCGTCGCGCTGGGTTCCGTTACCAATAAACTGCCCGCTCCCTACGGGACCGTGACCGTGCTGCGCGCCTTCCTGTGCAACGTGGCCGGCAACCAGAACGTCCGCGGCGACGCCGGGATCACATCCTGGCTCAACCGCAACGCCACGCCCGACAACGCCGCGGCGAACCACGTCATCGGCACGGGCAACTACGTGGCGCAGGCAAAAGCCCTCACCTTTGCGGAACTGGGCGACGACGTGGCCCTGAACGGGACCAAGCAGTACGAAGGGCGTTTCTTCTACGCCTTCCCGAATGCGCTGACCAGTCCCAACAATGGCTTCAGCGCCACCTTTTCGCCCACGGCGACCGTCCTGATGGTCGTGGTGAAGATCAAGGGGGTGGACTATTATTATCCCGTACCCCTGACCGGAGGGTTGGAGCGCAACAAAGATTACAAGGTCGACCTGACGCTCATCGGGCTCGGCAACACCCAGGACAGGCCCTTCGACAAGATCGAGAAGGCCGACCTCACGGCGACGGTCCGCGTCAGCGACTGGGCGACCGGAGCAGTTTACACAGAATCCATTTGACGAACAAGATGATGAAACACCATTTCCTTTCCGCCGCCGCGGTCGCGTGTGCGCTCCTGGCGGTATCCTGCGGCAAGCTGTCGCAGGAGCAGTCCGGCAGTGTCCGGGGTACTGGCGAAGTACTGCTGACAGTACAGTTCGGTCCGTCCGCCACCAAGGTCGGCTCCCAGACGGCCACCAACGAGAAATCCATCCAGAACGTGCAGATCTTCGTCTTCCGGGCGGGGTCCGGCGGCGATGCCGGCAACCTGGAGATTGCCGCGTCGGCCGGCTTCGACACCCCGCTGGGCGAGAGCGCCGGTACGTACAGCGGCATCACGGTCAAGTGTTCCACCGGGCAGCGGGAAATCTGGGCCGTGGTCAACGACTCCGACGACCGCACGGTGGGGTCCGACGCCGTTGCGACCAAGACAGAATTCCTCGCCCTGACGCACGAACTGCAGAAGTCGTCCCCGGCCAAACTCCTGATGATCGGCCATTCCGGCTCGGATACGGAGCCCGCCGTGACCCTGCACGAGGGCAAGGAGGAGATCACCGTTCCGGTGCACCGGCTCGCGGCCTGCGTGATCCTGGAGTCCGTCAAGAACGATTTCAGCTCGCCTGCCTACCAGAAGGCGGATATGTTCCGCCTGGAGAACTGCTACCTGCTCAACGTGCCCGGGCGCATCAATTTCGGCGAGTCCTCCGAGCCGTCCGCCCTGCCGACGGAGTATTGGTATGCGCGCCTCGAGGCGGAGACGGCTTCCCCGAAGGGGGACCTGCTCTTCGATCCGCTCGCCGGCCAGGTGCTCGACTACGGCTCGACCTATACGGTGCCGCATTCCTTCTATACCTATCCCAACAACTGTGCTCCCAGCGAGGACGCATCCTGGTGCGCGCGGGCGACCCTGCTCGTGCTGGAGGCTTCGATCCAGTATCCGAACGGACCGGTGAAATACTATTATCCCGTCCAGCTGGGCAACGCCCCGCTGCTTTCCAACCGGCAGTACCGCGTGAACCTGACGATTCACCGGCCGGGATCCCTGGATCCCAACAAGCCCGTGACCTTCGACGACGTGACCCCGGTCATCACCGTGACCGACTGGGAGAGCGGCGACAGCTACAACCAGGAAATCTAGACCCCGCAGCCGTGGACGGAAAAAGAACGATTCGGATACGCGCCGCCCTTTTCCTGGCGGCGCTGTCCGCCGTGGCGGCCTGCAGCGTCAAGGAAGACCGCACCGAATGCCCGGTCTACGTGACGGTCCTGACCGACCGTTTCGTCCAGCAGGGTCTTGGCGAAGGGATGCTGTCCTTCGCCGGGGCGCGGCACATCGGGCGGGAGGAAGTCAACTTCCTGTCCCTGCTGCGTCGCGGCTACGTGCAGCCCTGTCCGCGGGACTATGCCCGGGTGGCCGTGGTGAGCGGGCTGGAAAACTATATGATCGCCGACGAGGTGGTGCACGTCGTGCCGGGTATGCAGGCCGGGCTCGTGTGGGCTTACGGGGAGTCTTTCTCCGCCTACTCCGACGAGTACCTGGTCGACGCGGAGCCGCACAAGCAGTATTGCCTGGTCAAGTTCCTGTTCGACGATTCGAGCGTCGCTCCGCCGGACTATGTCTGGCGCTTCCGCATCCGGGCGGAGTGCTCGGGGATGAACCTCTACACGCTGGAGCCGCTCGAGGGAGACTACTCGACCGTCGTGGGCCCGAATGCCGTGGGGGAGTGGTATGGCGTGATTCCGCGCCAGAAGACCAACAATATGCAGATGGACATCTTCCTGCCCGATGCGGGCAGCGCCACGTCGGGACGCACGGACTACGTGATCGATCTGGGGGCGAAATTTGCGGAACTCGGCTACGACTGGACGGCGGAGGATCTGCGTGACGTCTCGGTCAAGGTCGGCTTTACCTCCGCGACCGTCACGGTCAGCGTGCTCGACTGGGAGGGAGACGATGGCTATAAGAATATCGAAATCTAGCTATGTAAGACAATGATTTATAATAGATTAATAGGTTCTCTGGCGGCCATTGCGCTCCTGCTGCCGCTTGTCTGCTGCGAGCCCGACGGGTATCCGACGGCTTTCGGCCCCGAGTTGACGGAGAAGCCGGCATCTGCCCTGGAATGGGGAGAAATGCCCCTGAAGATCGCCGCCGCGGTGGGGGAGGACGCCGCCACCAAGGCCTCGCTGCTCAAGGACGTGGAGTCGAAAGGATCGGGCGCGCTGGTGCTCGTGTTCCGCAGCTCCACGCGGCAGCTGGAGTCCTACCGTTTTTTCACGCAGGCAGAGCTGGACGCCCAGGGGAGCAGCCCGCTGCGCCTGCGGGTGCCGCTTGCGGAATGCGATTTCTACATCCTCGGAAACCTGAACGGAATCCGCAGATCGGACGGTTCCGTGCAGAACTTGATGGATGCGCTCGGTGCGGACTTTCCGGTGGAGGAGAGTGCGCTGGAGGCGCTGGTCTACCGCCTGGACGGAGGCGACCTGAACGGAAGCTTCCGGCGGGAAACCTTCGCCGAGGTGGCCTCCTGCGGCATTCCCTATGCCTTGTGCAGCCGGGGCGTCAACACCGCCCGGCAGATCAGTCAGGGGCAGGGGATCCCGGGCTCCGACCAGTGCCGCCGCCTGTTCAGCAAGGTGACGCTGCGCATCGATCACGCCGCTTTCGACGGCGCCGGGGCGCATCCGGAATTCTTCGTCAACAGCCGGCTCTATCTGCGACAGGCCAACGGCCGGCTGCAGCCTTTCTCCCAGACGCCGCAGAAGGCGCAGGAAGCCGCCGACGTGCTCTCCCAGAGCGACTATGACCCCGATATGTCTTCCACCAACGCCTCCGTGACGACATTCAGCTTCTATGTCCCGGAGAATATGCAGGGGACCCTGCTGCCCGGCAATACGGACAGCCGGGAAAAGACGCGCGATCGCCTGCTGGCGGAGCACTTGTCGGCCGTGGAGCCGTATCTGACCTACATCGAGTTCTCGGGACATCTGGATCCTGCCGCCGGGGGCTACGGGGGCGATGTGACCTACCGTTTCTATCTGGGCGCTGACAATTGCTCCAATTTCGACCTGGAGCGGGGACGCGAATACCAGATCAGCCTGAGCTTCCGGGTCGGAAGCCTGTTCGGGGCCGAGGCGGACTGGAAGGTGGACACGGACAACTGGACGGACGGGCGGCTGTTCTGCCTGACGGGGGATCCGGGTTTCACGGACCGTCTGCCGGAAGGCCGCCTGCTGGCCGTGCGCCGCAACCGCGACGGGGCGCTTTACGTCTATATGAACCCGGCCGGGCAATTGGGTTCGACCAACGCCCTGCTGGGCCGGGACGCCGCCACGTCGGCCAGCTTCACCCCGGAAAGCCTGGCGGACTGCGCCTGGTACGGCACCCTGATGGCCTCCGGCACGGCCGACC
>JAFZBH010000016.1 GCA_017561865.1 Bacteroidales bacterium
GGAGCCTTCGTGCTGCGCGGCCGCGGCTGGGGTCACGGCGTCGGCCTCTGCCAGATCGGCGCCGCCGTGATGGCCGCCCGCGGTTTTGATTACCGGCAGATCCTCCAACATTATTATCCCGGCACCGATGTCGAATAACAAACTTTCCCCCTGGTGGTGGGTGCCCACGCTCTATTTCGCCGAAGGCATCCCCTATTTCATCGTCAACGTGATCTCGGTGACGATGTTCAAGCGGCTGGGAATGCCGAACGGCGAGCTGGCGATGTACACCTCCCTGCTCTATCTTCCCTGGGTCATCAAACCTCTGTGGAGTCCCTTCGTGGACGTGATCCGCACCAAGCGCTGGTGGATCCTCGCGATGCAGGCGCTGTGCACGGCGGGCTTCGCGGCCCTCGCCCTGAGCGTGCGGCCGGATGCGTTCGGCGGGGCGCTGGTCATCTTCTACGTGATCGCTTTCGCCTCCGCGACGCACGACATCGCCGCGGACGGCTTCTATATGATCGCCCTCGACAAGAAGCCGCAGGCGGCTTTCGTGGGCATCCGGAGCACCTTCTACCGCATCGCCTCGGTCTTCGGGCAGGGGGTCATCGTGGTGCTGGCGGGGCTGCTGGAGGAGCGCCTCGGGGTCATCCCGCGCGCCTGGAGCATCACGCTGCTCGCCTCGGCCGCCCTCTTCGGCCTCATCACCCTATGGCACTGGCGCTTCCTGCCGAAAGCGGAAGAGATCCCCGATCAGGTCGGGGATGACAAAAAAGTTTCTGCGAATGCCACGAGCGGACAGGAGGGTGCGCCCGGACGGGCGTTTCCGCAGCGGAGCGAGGACGCTTTCAAGCCCGGACGGGTGCAGCCCTCCTGCCGCGATAATGAGACGAAACGCATTTTTAAAAATTTCGGAAGGGCCTGGGTGACGTTTTTCCAGAAGCCGGGAGTATGGTTGGCTATCGTCTTTATGCTGCTGTACCGCCTCCCGGAGGCTTTCTCCGTCAAGATGCTCACCCCCTTCCTGCTGGATCCCCCGGAGGCGGGCGGTCTCGGCCTGAGCACCGCCCAGTCGGGCCTTGTCTACGGCACCGTGGGCGTCATCGCACTCACGGTCGGCGGCATCCTCGGCGGCCTGTTCGCCGCCCGCCGGGGCCTGCAGCGCTCGATGTGGCCGATGTCGATGGCCCTCGCGCTCCCCTGCGCCGTCTACCTCTTCCTGGCCGCCGTGCAGCCTTCCGCCCTCTGGTGCATCTATCTGTTGGTAGCGCTCGACCAGTTCGGCTACGGCTTCGGTTTCACGGCCTACATGCTCTATATGATGCAGTTCTCCGAAGGGGAGTTCAAGACCTCCCACTATGCCATCTGCACGGCCTTCATGGCCCTGTCGATGATGATTCCGGGCCTCTTCGCCGGCTGGATGCAGGAAGCGCTCGGCTACGTTGGATTCTTTATCGTCGTAATGATATGTTGTCTGGCAACCGTATTCGTCACATTCTTTGCGCGGCGGCGCTGCTCTTCGTAGGCGCCGGCTGTTCCGCCGCCGCCCCGTCCAAGACCGTCGAAACCCCTTCCGATGACGCCGGGGTCCCGGCCGCGCCCCCTGCAGAAGAGGCGCGCACCCTCGTCAAGCCCGGCATCGAGGTCCTGCGCGACCGCCATTTCGCAGGCCTGGAAGGCAAGCGGGTCGGTCTGGTGACCAACCCTTCCGGCGTGGACCGGGAGCTGCGCTCCACCATCGACATCCTCTTCGAGGCGCCGGACGTGCAGCTGGTCGCCCTTTACGCCCCGGAACACGGCGTGCGCGGGGACGTGTATGCCGGCGGGAAGGTGGACTCGGGCAAGGACCCGCACACGGGCCTGCCGGTGCATTCGCTCTTCGGCAACACCCGCCAGCCCACCAAAGAAATGCTTCAGGGCGTGGACATCATGGTCTACGACATCCAGGACGTGGGCAGCCGCTCCTACACCTTCATCTCCACCCTGGGCCTGGTGATGCGCAGCTGCGCCGAGGCGGGCATCCCGGTAATGGTGCTCGACCGGCCCAACCCGCTGGGCGGGCTGAAGGTCGAGGGGCCGCTCGTGCGCGACGGCTATCACTCGTTCGTGAGCCAGTACAAGATCCCCTACGTCTACGGCCTGACCGTCGGCGAGCTGGCCACCCTGATCAACGAGGAGGGACTCAACTGCGGGCAGAACGGCAAGGCCGCCCCGCTCAAGTGCGAGCTTGTCGTGATCCCGATGGAGGGCTGGGAGCGCTGGATGCTCTTTAACGACACCGGCCTGCCCTGGATCCTGCCCTCCCCCAACATCCCCTACGCCGAGACGGCCATCTGCTACCCTTCCGCCGGTCTGTGCGGCGAGATGTACAACTACCTGCACATCGGCATCGGCTACACCCTGCCCTTCGCCACCTTCGCCGAAGAATGGGTCGACGCCGACCAGCTCAAGGCCAAACTCGACAGCTACCACGTCCCCGGCGTGGCCTGGCGCACCATCCATTACCAGCCGATTTCGGGGCGCCTGAACGGAAAACTCATCCACGGGGTGCAATACTATTACACCGACTACGAAGCCGCCACCCTGACCCTGACGCAGTTCTACGTGATGCAGGCGGTCTGGGAACTGTATAAAAAGAACCCTATCTCAGCCGGTTCTGACAGACTTTCGATGTTCAACAAAGTTTGCGGCACAGACTTTGTCAGTAAGACGTTTGGACAGACGATGAAAGTCTCGGACATCGCAGATTTCTGGTCCGCAGACGTCCCGGCTTTCAAAGAGATGTCCAAAAAGTATTACATTTACTAAAATCACACGATTATGAAACGCTTGACCACACTCTCCCTGATCGCAGTAGCCGTAGCGGCTATGATCGCGGTCCCTCTCGACGCTCAGACCAGGGGCGGTAGCAATTCCCGCGGTGGATCGGGCGGCGGCAACTCCCGCAGCAGCGGCGGCAGTCGTCCTTCCTCTTCGATGTCCGCTCCATCTTCCCAGATGAGAAGCTCCGGCCAGTCCGGTAATACTAAGGGCCTCGGCTCCGTGAGCCGCAGCAGCCAGCCGTCCGCCCCGGCACAGAACCGCAGCGCGCAGCCCAGCCGGTCTTCCGGCAGCAGCTCCGGCGGCCA
>JAFZBH010000045.1 GCA_017561865.1 Bacteroidales bacterium
AAACGGTAATCAGCCCCCAGCGTATGCAGCGCGAGGCCCGTGGTCAGCAGCTTGACGTTCGAGGCGGGGACCAGCCGCTCGCGGGGATCGACCGAGACGAGCGTATCGCCGTCCGCGCGGACCGCCAGCACGCCCACCAGGGCATTGCGGAGCGGCTCCTGGGCGCGGATCTTCGAGATGGCGCTCTGCGCCTCGGTCCGGGGAATACCAGCAGTCGCGCTCCAAGCGGTCAGCAGGAGCGCGACTGATATCAGGAGAAGGCGTTTGCTCATTTCACAACGTCCTTCACGGCGGAGCTGAGCTTCTCGTAAAGGGCGTCCGTGCGGGTGAGGACTTCCTTGCGCAGTTCGTTGAAATAAGCCTTCTTGGACCCTTCGATCTTTCCGTTCACCTTGTCACGGAGTTCGTTATAGAGTTCGATGGCCTCTTCCATCAGTTCGCTGACGTTGGCGTCGGTAACCTTGGGATTGACGCAGGCTACCACGGAGCAGTCCTCCACAAAGGCGCTCAGCACATACTCGATGTCCTTTTTGATGTCTCTAAGATTCATAGTGTTCTGAATTAATTCGGTGCAAAGATACATATTTATTTCTAATTCCCGCTTATGCTGAATTCATCACTTCTGATAAGCGCCCGGCATCCAGACTCCGCTTCCGGGACGGGTGCTGCCAAGTTGGTCCTTATTGATACATTCGATGTCCTGCAGCCAGGTCTTGAAATTGGAGTTGGCCGAATTAAGCGCCGTTGTGAAGTCGGCTGCCTTGATCTGGAAGGCGTTGGCGCCAGTGACAGTGCCGTTCCATTTCCAGATCAGGTCGGTGGCATCCCATTCGATGACGCCGAAATCGCCCCTTGAGTGGCCATCGTCGTAGGTGCCGACTAAAGAGCCTACGACCATATTGGCCGTGCCGAACTTGGTGCAGTCGAGATTGACCGTGTGGGCTGTCCCGGCGGTCAAGCCGAAGGAATAATGGGACTCTTCTCCGATGATGATGTCATTGATGAGATAGTTCTTGTCGTTGGCAAGATTGGCCATTTTCACGAGAGGGGTCGGAGTGTCGTCGACGGTCTTGGAGCTCGAGTAACGGGCCGAACCTATTAGGGTGCAGTTACTGATAATCAATCCATTGGCGAGATTGTCGACATAAATCCAGGATGCATTGCCTCCGGCGTTGGAGGCGTAGGTATCATCCGCGATGGTGCAGTTGTTCATGCAAAGGAAGCCTGCGTTCTTGACGAAGATGGTCGTGCCGTCCTGGTAGCCGATCCAGTTGCCGGTAAAAGTGCACCCGTTAAGGAAGAGACCGCTGTCATCGGAGTTCAAGACGGATATCGCTCCGCCGCTCTCCGTGACATGATTTTCCTTGAACAAGGTGCCCTGGACACTAAGGTTGCCGCTTCCGGACATAAGGATACATCCTCCGCCTTTGGCGTAATTGTCCTGATAAGTACCGCCTTGGATTTCAACGGTGCCGGCGGGAATGTTGATAGCACCGCCCCAGTCAGCGGTATTTCCTTTGACCGTGCAGTTAACCAGTTTGGCATAGCTGTCGCTATTTGCTGTGCGCAATGCACCGCCACGGCGGCCGGGAATACTGTTTTTGAGCAGCGAGCAGTCAGTCAGGGTGATTTTGCCATGGATAACCGCAATAGCACCTCCGTCGGGCTCGTCACTTCCAAGTTTGGTTACGGTATTGTCCTCGATCACGCTGTTAGCAACGTTGCACTCCGCAGTTCCATAATCAACATAGATTGCACTGCCGGGCCAGGAGCCGTCATTGCTGAAAAGATGGGAATTCTCTATCGTCGCTTTCCCCTTGACGATAAGTGTCGCACCGTAGGAACCTGTGTTGGAAGAGAACGAGCAATCACGGAATAAGAGGTCCGTCCCCGGGTCAGCATAGATACATCCACCTGTGGCGAGGGTGCCGTCGGGTTTCTTGTTGGAGCAATGGGTAAAGTCACATCCATTGAAGGAAGCTTTCGCTTCGTCTTTCACCAATATCGGAGAGTTGCCGGAGGCGTTGCCGAGACCGTCGATAAAGGAGATGTTCAGGAAAGAAGCGTTGACATTATCGCCGAGATTGAGAAGGCGGTGGCTTTCCGCGCCGGTGATGATTGTCGTGTTCTTTCCGCCGGAACGTACCGCACCTTCGATATTGACGACAACCTCACGTGACACACCGGGGAATGCGAGAAGGAGGGCGTCCTGGAAGTTCCAGGTGCCGGGCCCTATATGGATGGTGGCGCCGTTGAGGGCTTCCGCGAGCGCAGCGACCTTGTCCGGATCCTCGAGCATTGAGATCAGGGCCTTGAGGGCATCGAGGTCCATTGCGTTGTCGGGATTGATGCCGGTCTTGTTGCCGGAGCCCTCGAGGGTGGCGAAGTATTCGCCGGTGGCCTCGAACTCGCCGAAAGAATGGATGCAGGAGGCTTCGGTCTTAAGCGGCTTGTCGAGGAAGAAGGTTCCCAAGAGGCCTATAGCGTCGTAATACTTGAGGAGCAGGCCGCCCGAGTGAGTGACGCCCGCGAGAACGCTGATATAGATATCGCCTGCAGGTAATCCGGATGTGGAGGCAACCTCGACTTTATTCGAGACTCCCTCACCGGGGATGATGACCGGGTCATCGCCGCGGAGGTCGACGCTGATGGGACCCGAGAGAGGTTCTCCGGCAACGCTCTCGACAACGATACGCCTATAGCCGGCCGGGATGGTAATCTTGAGGAAGGAGTTGGCGTTGACGAAGTGGAAGGCTTTGTCAATCCCCTTGGCCACGGCGATGTGGCCGGCGCCGAAGGTTCCGTCCTGCACATCGGGAATGGTTATGCTCAGCCGCCCTGCGTCCACAAGCGACGAAGTCACGGAAGCCGGATAGACGGCGTGGTAATCCTCGCCGATGGGGACGGAAGCTTCGTATGTCGCGTGGGAGGTACCTTCGCCGGTCTTGATATCAGCCACGCTGTAGCCGCCGTTACCGTAGAAGACCTTGATCTGGTCATTGGCGGACCAGACGGTGTGGCCGCCCTGAAGTTCGGTCTTGGTCTGGGCCGCCGTCGCGGTGAACGTCACCTTACCGGCTCCGGCCACGCTTTCAGGAGTCTCATTCTCCTTGTTGCAGGAAAGGGTGAGGGTGGCTGCAGCCGCTACTATGATGTATATATGTTTTTTCATATTCATACCTCCTGTTTAAAAAATGGGCTTCTCCTTGAAATCGGAAAGGTCGCCGTCCTTGTCGTCATCGCTCGGACCCCGCTTGGTTTTCACGGTAATGGACGCAGAAGGACTATCCTCATAGATGATTCTCGTCGTTTCGGCGGGCTCGGCGTAAACCTTGACACTGTAGGACGTCTCGGGAGTGAGGCCTTCATACTTGACGAACGTGCCAGTCACGGGGGCAAAAGCACCGTCATTGAGCGAGCACATATAGCGCGCTGCGTGAGGAACGGCATCCCAGGCGACGGTGAATTCGACACCCATTATGCTTTCTGCCCTGAGGACCGGAACGTCGAGTTCGGTCTTCCCGGCCACCAGTTTGGACTCGAGATCACCGAAGTTAAGGATGTGATTCCTCTCGGTGGTGAGTTCTTTATCGAAGTGATAGATGCCGTAGACTTCTTCGCCCTTATAGTACTTGAACAGGAGGCCGCCGCTGTGGGTTATGCCAGGCAGGATAGAGATATAATAGGTCCCGGCCTCGCCAGCGCTCATACTCACGCTTGAACATCCGGACTCAATGTCACCGAACACGTATTCGTCACCATCGTCGGAGTCATTATCGACGAGAACGACGGGAAGGTTACCTACGAGGGCTTCGCCACCAACGCTCTCAACCTCGATCTTGGTGATATCATCACTTGTGAGCTGAATGGCGATTAAAGTGCTGACGTTAAAGAAGTTGAGCGTGTTACCCTCGCCTACCTTGGAGACAGCCATATTTGCTGCGCGGAATGTCCCTTCCTGATCAGAGCGAAAAGGGAGGGTCAGAGAGGGACCTTCGACGTTAGCCTCCACATCGATAGGATAGATAGCACAGTCGAACACGGCGCCGTCTTCAACATTACCGACGAAAGTGCCTACCGTGCTACCGCCTTCACCCACAAGGATCGCTTGTGTGATGCTGTGTCCGTTGTTCCAGAAAATGTTTATTCCATCACCCTTGGACCATACGGTATGGCCGTCGTCATAGGCTGTTTTGGTCTCAATGTTGGCCGTAAAATATTGAAGGGTGTAACCGTTGGGAACTTCGTCGGGAGAAGGAACAATGGTTTCATCAATAGCGCAGGAAAAGACTGCAAGCGCACCAAGGGTGTAAAGAATTGATTTGAAATACTCTTTCATGGCTCTGTGCTTTAGTTCTAACCTTCGCCGAAGACATCGTCTACTACGTAGTCCTCTGTGGTTGCACCTCCGCTCATACACAGGGGGATATCGATCTCGATGTCGAGGACCTCGATGGATGGCTGCACGTAAGGTCGAAGCGCATCTCCTGTCTGATTGTTTATTTTCATATACTTAATCGTTTATAATTAACTGGTTATATCTCAAAAAGAATGAAGCCTTTTCTTATGTAGCGATAATCATCATTACAACGCGCTGTCCACCGCAGTATCTCCCTGCTGAAGTTCAAGCCGCCCGGTGAGGGTGGCGTTCTTGAGGCTGACGAAGGTGCCGTTGGCTTTGTATTCGGCGGGAATCGTCTTGCTGCCATAAAAGGTGACGCCCTCCGTGTCCACCACTTTGAAGCGGAGCGCTTCTTCCTCCGTAGTATTTTCATTGCGCAGGGCGACGAAGAAGGGTTTGGCGAGAAGATCTGCGTCATTCACGTATTGCACGACCTCGATGGAGCCGGTCGTGGCCGTTCCGTCCATACGCTGGATCTGCACCAATCCACCATTTTCAGCATCAATCAAGATGCGCTTTGCCGGGATGGGAGTTTTGTCGCCGGAGCCGTCTTTCTGGTAACAGAAACTAAGCCGGTAGATACTTTGCTGATTGGAGAAGGTTGCCTTCTCCGTGGTCAGGGTGGCTTTTCCGGAGCTATTGACAGTAGCATCCGTTACCAGGACGTTATCGGCCATAGTAAAATGATACCGGTATTCGATCGATAAATTAGATTGGCCGCTGATGTAATAATCAGTCTTCAGAAGACTTCCTACCTGTCCGGAATAGTCCCATTCCTTACGCGGCGTGAGCAGGGTGAGTTCCGTGGTTCCGGGCTCGATGACGGACGCGGTTACAGTGCCTGTCAGCGTGGCCTTATGGGGGTCTGTCTCGTCCGGGCTTGCATACAAAGTGCCGATGTAGTATTTGCCCAAATAGACTTGGACAGGGTCACGGTCCTTCCAGACGGAGCGGAGGAGCGTAGTCGCTGCTTCGTCCTCTCCGCCGATCTCAAGGCCCTTTGTGGCGACGTCCTCCTTCACGGCCTGGAGGGTGACCGTCCAAACAGAATCCGCCGGAACGCCCAAAGTGCCGGGTTGTCCCCCGACCATCTCTTCCTCCTTCAGACACCCGGATAAGACCACGACCAGGGCTGTCAATAATAATATACTCTTTTTCATTAGCTACTCTGCCAGATAATACGCCTTCCCGGCCGGAATCTCGCTTCCGGAGAACGGGTAAAAGTTCAGTTTTCCGCCCACGATCCCCAGCACGTACACGCTTTTCCCGTCAATCTTACCGTCACTCACGGCCACAGCCGAATCAGATCCCAGCAGGATGTTCACGGGATTGTAGTGAAGATCTGTGGTGCTGGTCAACGTCATGTGGATTGTCTTATGGGAATCTGTATCTGCAGCCGTCTTATCGGCCACGATGACGACCGCCATTCCGGCCGGAATGATATTGCTCTCGGAACCGATGCGGTAGAAAACGAGATCCTCCGAAACCTGGTAAGCCAGCGTCCCTTCCGGTAGTTTCCAGCTTCTGTCCTTGTCATAGAAGGTGGTCACGTATTTTGTCTCGTCCATCACCGTGGCTTCCACAGCCTCCGGCAGGGTTATGACGGAAATGCTGATGTCGTCTACGTAGAGCCAGGCTGTTTGTTCATCCACCTTGATGTAGACATATTTGGTCTCTGCCGGCAATTGATAGCTTTGTCGTTCCCAGTTTGCTGCAGCAGCTTCGACTGCCGGGGATTCCTGAAAGTCAGAAAGGCGATTGGTCGCCGTGGACCAGCCCACGTGGAAAGAGGAAGCCGAGACATTGTATGTAGATTCCCCGGTCTGTACAGAATAGTTCTTGAAGTAAAAAGACAGGATCTTCGACGAATTACCCTCCAGCAGCGGGGAACGCAGGTATTGGGCTTTCGGGCAGCCTTCGTCAAATACAAAACCATATTCCCCTTCATGCCGTTGCTGCGCAGTGATTCCCGAACTGACACTTCCTTGCTCCAGGCGCCATCCGCCCATTCCGCTTTCGAAACCCTGATAGTGCGGCAGGGTTTCCATCGGACCTTCGGTCAAGAAACGGATCGTTTCATAATTACTGGCGTCAGTGCCATTACTGCCATGGAATGCCTTGACGCGGAAATCATAGGTCGTGTTGGCAGACAGGCCACTGAGCGTAACGGAAGTGCTGCTGACCGACGTCTCGGCCGACCAATTGACGCCATCCACCGGCTTGTATTGATAGGCGTAGCCCTTGGCGCCGGACGGTCCGGTCCACTTCAGCTTGACGCTCTGTTCTCCCAGTTCATCTACGGAAAGGTCAGTCGGCTTAGCGAAATCGGAATGGGCTACGAATTCGAAATCATCCAGGTCAAACCAGTAATTGTTGGAGGTATACCTGACAGCGATATACTGGGTCCCAGCGGGGAACGTGTGCTCGTATCGCTTCCAGTCCTCGCCATCCGCGGTAATTACGTCCCCCCAGTTGAACTTAGTAATGTCGCGGGTCGAGGTGGAGTAGCCCACTTGGAAAGTCTCATTACTTGACGCCCAATGGTTCCTGTAATAGAAAGAAACGTCGATGCTCGTATTGTTCGGCAGTGCGGGTGAAATCAGGTATTGGTTCTTTTTGTCCTCATCAAAACAGCGGAATTGATAGCCATAGTCCCCGTCGTGCCTGGCTTCGGCATTGATGCCTGTATAGTGAATATTGACATAGGTGTTGATGTCGACCTCGCTCCAGCCGGGCATTCCGCTTTCGAAGCCCATGGAATAAGGAAGTTTGACAGCCGTGAGAAACCGCAGGAAGGTAAAACTGCTCTCCTTGTTGCCGTAAATCGCTTTTACCCGGATCAGATATTCCGTATCGGAAGACAAACCTGAGATGGTGACGGAAGTACCCGTCGTAGCGGTCAGGTCCGACCAGGCCGTACCATTCGCCTTTTTGTACTGCCACTTATAGCCTGTCAGACCGGAATTCGTGCCTGACGGAGCACGCCAGGAGAAAGAAGCGGTCGTTTCTGTAGAACTGGTCAGGGTCAGGGCGGTGGGATTGCCGTAAGGATTGGGAATGATGTTGAGTTGGATATCGTTCCGCATCGTCGTATTTTCCGATCCCACAAGCGTTCCACTAAAATTGAAGGGATTGGAGGAAGAAGAACGGCGCAGTTTGTTTTCGGCATTATGATATGTGAACGTATTCCCTTGGGAGTGGGTACTCGACGATTCGTAACAACAGATCATCAGGTTGCTGTTGCCGTCATATTCGAACGGCGTGTCCAGATGGATCGTCACCCATCCCGGACCGGAAAAGAAGATATCTCCGTCATATACTTTGGAGAAATCCGCCAGGGGATCCAATTCCGCTCCGGCAAAGGACTCTTTGTCCGTCTGTTTCATAAAGACCTGGACGCCCTCCAAGTTCAGGGTCTCGACGACCTGCCGATGATAGAATGAGATGGCCCTGATGGTGCCGGCTTTCCCGATATCCTCGGCCGTATAAATTTGCTGAGACAAAGAATAAGGGTACGCATTATTCGCCAAATAAAAAGGAATATTGGCTGTACCGGACTCACCGTAACCGATCTGCAAGGGTGCCAGCGCCGTAGCCGTGGCGACGTGCATATAGATATCATCGCCGCCGGCTTCATTGTTCAGGTCGTAGCCGTCGGTGCCTCCGTTCGTGCCCAGGGCGCCGGATTGTATTGCGTTGAAGGTGATGCCCGTGATGACACGACCGTCCGGAAAGGGGTCGCGGGTATAGTAGAGATAAATGTAATCGGAGTTTTTGCCGGCTCCTTCGTTCAAGTCGCCCTTCCCCGCCACAAAATCGGCACCTCCTGCGCAAGGCACGAGATAATACGTGCGTCCGCCGATGACTTTGGTATCGGGGGGCGTGTTACTGGCACCGTTCCAGCTATAGATATAGAAGCCGGTGATACTGCCATAGTTGAAACCGTCACCGTAGCTATCCTGCTTATAAAGCAGGTGGATATAGTCCGAGTCTCCGCCGCAACCGTCATTCAGGTCTTTGTCGATGACGGACCAGCCCTGTTTCAGGTGGGTCAAAAGCGCAGCTGCCACATCCGTCTTTGTTCCGCCGATGAGCTTGACTTCCTGGATGAACTTCGTCGCCGCTCCGGCCGGCAGGAAAGCAGCCAGCTCCAGCAGCAGTGTTATGGCAATCCGGACGGCCGCACGCCTATTCATCGAGACTGCCATAGTTATAATCGCTTTGACTCATCTGCAGAAGGCCGGACTCCAACTCCATCTCCTCGATCTGCGCCTTCGGGGCAATATATGCCCTTTTGGCTTCTCCTTCTATCATAATAATACACTGATTGGAATAGTCTTTACAGCGTAGTGACCATCTCGTCGAGGGTCTTTCGGACGGAATGCAGGTCCGTAGGGTCGCCCTCGCCCTTGGCCGGATGGCCGATGGCGAGGAGGCCATAGATCCCGTGCTCCCGCATTTCGGGGAAGACTTCCCGTATCTTGCGGGGATCGAAATCCCAGATCCACATATTGGCCAGCCCGGCGTCCGTGGCCGTGAGCATCAGGTGGGCGAGCACGATGGCTGCGTCGGTCTTCGCCGCATTCACGCCGTCGCTTTCACGGGTCCAGGCCTCTTCGTTCCGGCAGCCGACGACCAGGACGACCGGTGCCCCATAGCAAGGATGGACGCTCCGCAGGCGGGCGAGCGCCTCCTCGCTCTTGACCACCCAGATACGGGTCGGCTGGAGATTCTTCGCCGAAGGGGCCAGGCGGCCGGCTTCAAGAATCATTTTCAACCTGGACTCCGAAACGGGATAATTGTTGAAGGCGTGGCAGGAATAGCGGCTCTCCAGTATGCGCATGAACGCATCGGAACCATACTTATACTTGGTAATCTTCTCGTCAACGTCGGAGAATGCGGCGCGATTCAAAATCTTTCCGATGTTGCTCAGGGGGCTTTGGTTCGTTTTCTTCATCTTCGTTATCCGTTTTATTTCGAAATCTTGTTGGTGGCCCATTCGATGAAATACTTCATATTGGGGCCGTCGGTATGGCCGCCGTCGTGCTGGCGCCAGGCCAGCTCGCCGTCCAGCAGGCCGGTCAGGACCGGCGGCATCGGCTCTTTGCGGTAGTCGTTGGACAGGCCGAGGTCCTTCGCGCCGAGCAGTTTGAACACCTCACCGGCGGCCACGGTGGCCTGCCAGCTGCCATACTGGTCCAGCCACAGGGCGTCGCCCTTCTCGGGCACGCCGTAGCTGATGAACACGAGGCGCGGTGCGCAGAGCGCGATGAGCTCGTGCGAATCCACGGGCAGCATCCCGGCGTTCCAGGCGCCCGTCTTCGACTCGATCGCGCAGTATTTGATGTAGTTGCCGGCCATCCAGTGATACTCCCCGGAATTGGCGAGGTTCTCCAGGCCCTCGCCGAAGAAACGGCGGTGCAGGGTAGCTCCGCCCTTGCCGGAGGAGCCGATCAGGCCCATATAGAAACGCTCTTCGAAGGCAAGGGTCACGAGCGCGGCCTTGCCGTAGCGGGAGACGCCCTCGATTCCGACGTGCTTCGCATCAACGTCCGGGTCGGTCTCGAGATAGTCCAGACCGCGGGCGGCACCCCACGCCCAGGCACGCAGCGACCCCCAGTCGTCCGGCTTGCGCGGCTGACCCTTGTTCGTCAGGCCGATGATGCCACGGGTCAGGCCCGCTCCGTTGTCGGCCTGGATGCTGGACGGGTCGATCATCGCATAGCCCCAGCCGGCGGCGAGCAGCTGCTGGTTGGACGGCGGGTCCTGGCCGGGCGTCTGCTGGGCCGGACGGGCGAACGCCGCGAAAGGATTGGCCGGCTCGAAAGGCTGCCAGGCGGGATATTTCTTCATCAGCTCGGCCGTCTCCGGATCGCTCTCCAGCAAACGGCGCAGGGTTTTATTGATGACGGCCATATCGGCGGCGCCCGGCTTGACGGGGTTCGGCAGGTTCGCACCGCCGAACATCATCAGCAGAGGCACGGGGCCTTTGGCGCCCGCCGGCGTCACGACAACCATCTTGATGTCCACGTTGATCGACGGGCAGGCGGAATTGTCCACGTGGCCGCGGAGCTGCTTGGCCTTGACCCGGATCATGCCGACGGTCTCGATCTCTTCGGCTTCGACAATCCAGGTCACGCCGGGGACGTTGTCCGGGACGCGGCCGTAAACCTCACTTTCGAACCCTTCCACGATCTCCGGACGGCGGACCTCCCACCATTGCTTCGCGGTGGTCACTTTCTTGCCTTTGTTCGTCTTCAGAATCTCCGGAAGCACGGGATAGGGATTGGCCTTGCTCTCGTCGTAGTTGGCGGCGAAAGGGCTGCTCTCGTCAGCGTCGAACCCGCGCCGGATGGACTTGATGCCCAGCTGGTCCATCATGTTCTGGTGGTCCTGTTCGGCCGTGAAAGTGACCGGCGCCTGCGCAAAGGAAGCTGCGCAAAGCAGGCAGCCGGCGATCAAAAGGAATAACTTTTTCATATCATGTGGTTTGAGAATATCAATAATACCATGGATGGGCGGCGACGCTCCGGATGCCCGGGTCCTTGTCCACGCTGCCCAGGATGCGGCGCACCGCCAGGGGCTGGCGGTCGTAGAAGTCCTCGCCGTCCGGGGTCAGCGAACTGATGCGCACCACCTGCGAGGAATGGATGATCTTCCGGTCTCCGTAGTACATCGCCACGTGCGCGACCACCATCGGTTTGCGGGCCGTGGCGGGCGTGCCGTAGAAGAGCAGGTCGCCCGGCAGCATCTTGTCGAAATCGTAAGGGACCTCCACCCCCGTGTTGATCTGCTCGCGGGCGTTGCGCAGCAGGACGACACCGCACTGGCGGTAGACGAACTGCGTGAAACCGCTGCAGTCGAAATGCTTGACACTGGCCCCGCCCCACATATAGGGCGTGCCCAGGAACTGTCTGGCCGTCGCGATCAGGTTCTCGCGGGTGGCCTCGCGGGTGCGGACCCACTCCTCGAAATCCATCACATCGTAGGCCCTCGCCCAGCATTCGCGACCGGAGGGAAGGAAGACCTGCACCCAGCCCCGGCGCTCCTGCGTCCCTTTGCGCACCAGGTCGCAGAGCGTGAAATCACACACGCGCGAGGCCGTGAGCGAAGGGGACTCGAAAAGGTGCGTATATTCCACGGAGCAGATGTACTTGGGAGCCGCGATCCAGGCGTCCTTGCCCGCCTCGTCCATAAAGGCGAGGTTCAACTGCGTCGTCCATACGTCCTTGTAGTCGGGCGCGTCCACCAGCCGCCAGTAGCGCTCGGCGCCCTTGACGCGAAGGACCGTGCCCATCAGGCACTGGGTCTCGTTGCCGGATTCGTAGTCGGGCTTCAGCCGCAGGAAACAGGAAGAGGAGTTGACGACCGCCCATTGCGGGCCGTCCCAGTCCTGCGCCGGTGCGCAGACGGCGGAAAGCAGCAGTGCCGCCGAGAGAACAAGACGCTTCATCATTGGACGGGATCGGGAAGGATGATGACGACCGTGCCCACCTTCACGCGCTGCTTCAGGTCGAGGATATCTTCGTTACGCAGGCGGATGCAGCCTTCGGTGGCCCGGGTCCCGATGCTCTCCGGGAAGGGGGTGCCGTGGATGCCGATATCCCAGAAGCCCGGCACGTCCAGACGCAGGAACCAGGGGCCGTAGGCATCCTTGACGGGACCTTTGCCGTCCTTGAAGTCGTGCGTGAGGCCCTTGGCATTGAGCAACTGGTTGATCTTGAAGGTCCCTTCGGGGGTCTTGTGGTCCCCGCGGACCTTCTTGGGACCGTAGTTGATGGCGCAGGAGATGCCATACTCCTTGACGGGATTGCCCTGCGGATCGACGAGCGTAAGGGTGAAGCCCTGCTTGTCGACCACGATGAACGGCGCCCCTTCGGCCTGGTCGAGATACTTTGCGAAGCGGCCCTGCGCTCCGGCGGTCATTGCCGGCAGCAGCGCCAGCACAAAAAGGATCAGTTTCTTCATCACGGAGTAGATTTCCTCACAAATTTAGGAAAAACTATTAACATTTATTCACTATCTTCGTCTTGTTAACGGAGCCGCCTGCCAGGTGCACCGCCCGCGGTTCCGGAAACAATATATATACCGAAAATGAAAAAGTGTCTTTTCCTGCTCCTTTTGCTGCTGCCCCTGGCCGCCTCCGCAGCCCGGCCCGCCAAAGGAATCTCCCGGTCTGAGATGACCGGCATCATTTCCGAGTTCCGCCGCTATGACGGCGTGGAAGTGGTCCGGCTCGGACGCCTGGCCACATCGGCCGTCAAGGGAGCCATCCGCCTGGCCGGCATGGGCGATCCGGACATCCGCGAAGCCCTGACGTTGATGAAAGGGCTGAAGAGCCTCACCATCCTCCAGTATGAGGACTGCGCTCCGGCTGTGCGGGAGCGCCTCAACCGCCGCATTTCACGCGCCCTGGACAAGGGCGAACTGCTGATGGAAGCCCGCGACGGCGACACCGCGATGCAGATGTTCGGCATCGTGGACGACGAGACGGGCACGGTCCGCGATTTCGTGATCCACGCTCCCGCCAACTGCGCGCTGATCTGCCTCTTCGGCACCTTGTCCGTCGACGCCCTGTCCAAATTCGCCGAGCAATGACCTCCGCCCGCTTCCAGTCCGAATACCTTTCCCTTGCGGAAACGTTCTACCAGGTGGCCTATTACATCCTGGAGGACGCGGCGGAAGCGGAAGACGCCGTGCAGGAGCTCTACCTCAAGCTCTGGTCCGGCCGCGACGCACTCGACGGCATCCGGAGTCCAAAAGGCTACTGCCTGACGGTCCTGCGCAACCTCTGCCTCGACCGCATCCGGCGCAGCCGGAAAACGCAGACGCCCGCCGAACTGCCGGAGCCGGAATGGCCCGGCCGCCAGGACGAGGCGGTGGACGAGAAAGAGCGGCTCGCCAAGGTGCTCGCCGCCATCAAGTCCCTGCCTGAGCGGCAGCGCACCGTCCTCACCCTCCGGACCCTCGAAGGCCTCTCGTACGAAGAGATCACGCAGCGGACCGGCATCCCCAACCTCACCTTGCGCGTCCTGCTTTCGCAGGCCCGCACCAAATTGAAGATATTGATATGAAAACCCTGGAAGAAATCGAAAACCTCTCGCCCGAAGAGCTCGAAAGCAAGGCTGCCGAAAAGCCCGCAGCCGTGCCGGAAGGCCTGCAGGAACGCATCCGTCTCGCGCTCAGCGCGCAGGAGATCGTGCAGGAGCGCCGCCGGAAGACCCCCCTCTGGGTCCCGTTCTCCGCGCTGGCCGTCGCCGCGGCGGCAGCCACCCTCCTCATCCTCCCGCAACGCGGTCCGAAGGACACCTTCGACGACCCGCTGCTGGCTTATGCCGAGGTCGAAAAGACCTTCCAGACCATCTCTGAAAAAATGTCCGCCGGCGTGGACATCGCCCGCGAAGCGAGTGCCTCCGTCGACTTCCCCCAAACCGTTATTGACAGAATCCAATCCAAATGACCATCCCCATGAAACGCATACTTTTCCTCCTCGCAGCCCTGCTGCTCACCCTTTCCGCCGCCGCCCAGAACGGCAAGAGCATCTATCAGAAGTATTCCGACGCCGAGAACGTCTCCGCCGTCTACATCTCCCCCGCCATGTTCCGGCTGATCGGCCGCATCCCTGATGTGGAGACCGGAGACGGGAAAGTCAACCTCTCCCCCGTCATCCGCTCCCTGAGCGGGATGTACATCATCAACAGCGAAAACGCCGCCATCAACGAGAACCTGCGCAACGAGGCCGAACGCTTCATCAAATCCGGCAAATACGAACTCCTGATGGAGGCCAAGGACCAGGGCGAGACCGTCCGGATGTATACCGTCGGCACGGAGAAACTCATCAACGGCTTCGTGATGCTCGCCGCCGAGCAGAACGAAGTCACCTTCATCTGTCTCGACGGCCAGATGCCGCGCGACGAGTTCGAGAAGCTGGTCAGCGAACAGCTGGCGAACTGACCTCCTGGTCAGTTCAACAACCTGCAATTGTCCAGGAAGTTGTAGAAAAGGGTCGTCCAGATGTATACCGACTGACCGTTCTCCCGGTACCCGAAACCGTGGAAACCTCTCGTGAAAGAGTGGATCTCAAGCGGCTGACGGGTCTTGTTCCAGGCGTTGTAGAGCGCGGGCGTATCGCCGAAACCGTTGGAGGAGGAGGCTTCGCCCGTGCTCGCCGCTATGAAGAGCGGCATCGGGTCCGAGGGCACCTGGTCCTCGAACCAGGCCGGATAGAACATTCCGAGGAAATCCGGACGGCTCATCTCGTCGTGATCCAGCGCCACGTGATAGACGATGTTGCCCCCTGCCGAGAAGCCGATGATGCCTATCGCCTTCGGGTTGACGCCATATTTCGCGGCATTCCTACGGACGTAGGTGATGGCCGTGCGGGCGTCGTCCCACGCCATCTTCCGGTCATAGCCCTGCTCTTCGGCAATCTTCGCGTGTTTCTCGGTGAGTTCCCGCATACGCGCATCCCGTCCCTGATTACCGTAGGAATGGTCCGCCACGTATTTGGCTTCCTCATAGTCGCCCGAGTAGGCGATACGGTATTTCAGCACGAAGGCGGCGATCCCGTGCGCGGCAAACCAGCGGGCAACGTTGGGCCCCTCCTGATGCCAGGACAGCGCGGTGAAACCGCCTCCGGGGCACACGATCACGGCAGCGCCCGTCTCGGTGCCTTTCGCCGGGAGATAGGCCCACAATTCGGGATCCACGACATTCAGGATGCACTCTCCGACCTCGCCGGGATTCATCGCCGTCGTGTACTCGAAGAGGTATTCCTGCTGCGGCCAGTTCTCGCTGCCGGGAGCCTTGCCTTCATAAAGACGGATCTTTTCCGCCTGCGCAAAGACGAGGGTCGTGCTCAAGGCAAGCACAGACAAGATGATGATCTTTCTCATACCACAAATGTTTTATCTTTGAGGGACGCCCTGTGGACGGCCGCCGGGGGCGCCGCCTGGGGCGCGCATACGGTTCACGGCTTCATACTGCCCGGGGCGCACCGTATCGAGCCAGTTCGCGTCCGTGCGGGGCCTGTCGGAACGCTCGACCGAATGGACCTTGATGTTCAAGCCGCCCAGGACAATCCTGTCGAGGAACGAATCGATCTCGTTCCAGAACCATTTCAGCGGGAGGAGCGCCATACAGTGGTCGCCGCCGGCATACTCGTTGAGCATATAGGGCACGTCCATCGCATAGAGCTGCTGGCTGATGTAATAGGGGCCGAAACCGTGGCGGCTGGGGCTCCGCTCCATATCGAAGGTCACGGTCGGGTCGGCCGAGCCGTGGAAGAAGCACATCGGGCAGGGTTTCCGGTCCCACCGGAGCTGCGTGTCGTCCTCACCGGTCAGATAGACGGCGCCGGCCATGGGCACGACGCCGGCATAGTTGAAGTCCGCGGGAAGGTTCTCCTTCGCGATCCGGTGGCCCGAGCAGATGTAGTACTCGGCGTTCATGCTGTTGATGGCGCCTGCGCTGCTGCCGCTCAGAACGATCTTCGAAGGATCGATATTGTATTCTTCCGCGTGCCGGACCAGCCACATCGTCGCCGCGTAGATGTCCTCCACGCCGATATCGATCGAATACTGGAAAGGATTGTAGCCTTCCGGAGGCGTGACGAGCGGCTTTCCGTCCCTGCCGCGGGCGGAGCCGAGGCGGTAGTCGATGGCCACGCACACCCAGCCCTTCTCGCAAAGGTGGTCATACAAGGGGTTGCAGAGGGCGTCCACCCTGGAGCCCATCGCCCAGGCGCCGCCGAAGGAATAGATGAACACCGGGCGCTTGTCCGTCTGGTCTTTGAACTGATAGATGTCCATCAGGATGGGCTTGCCGTCGCGGACGACGAACTCCACGGTCGACCTGTCGGCCTTGGAAACGATCTCCGGCTGCCGTCCCGGCTGCGCACCGGCGTTTTCGGACAGAGCCGCGACGAGCACCGCGCTGAGAATCAGTAATTTCTTCATATTCTGACGATTAGTTTATTTTCCGAGCAAGAAGAGGACGGGCACGTCCAGACGCGCCGCCCAGGAACCCTCGACGTGGGAATGGCCCGGGTACACCTTGCTGACATAATGGGCGTCGTCCCAGCCGGCCTCCCGGAACATCCTGTCCAGACGGTCCTGGTACTTGGGATACTGGGCGTCGAGCGTCTGGTCCCCGCGGTCCATATACAGTTTGCAGCTGTTGGGCTTGAGATTCGCCCGGAGGTAATCGACGTAGCACCGGTTCGCCGGATTGATGAAGTCCTGCTCCGCGTCGTAGTTGGTGATATAGAGCACGGAATGGGTCGACAGGCAGCCAGCGCCGCCGAACACCTCAGGGTACTTCGTCACGGCATAGGAGGATATTAGGCCCCCCATGCTGGAGCCCATATGGAAGGTATGGTCCCTGTCCGGCAGGGTCGAATAGGTCTTGTCGATGAAGGGCTTCAACTCTTCGACCAGGAACTTCAGGTAGTCGTTGCCCAGCAGGTCCTGCTCGCCCAGGCGCTTGCTCCTCGAGTATTCTTTCAGCTCCGGAGAATACAGTTCGAACACGTCCTGGGGGAAGTATTCCTGGCTCCGGGTGCGGAAGGAGTTGGCCACGCCGACCACGATGCAGTCCTGGATCCTGCCCTCTTCGAGAAGGCCGCCGAAAACCTCGTCGACGCGCCATTCCTGATGGTTGAACATCTTCTCGGGATCGAACAGGTTCTGGCCGTCGCTCATATACACGACCGCGTATTTCTTGTTCTTCGAGTAGTCGTCGGGGACCCACACATACACGTTTCTCGGGATGACGAGCCCGGACTTGGACTCGAAAGCCGGGTAGAAATCCAGCTTGCCCACGGACACCGCGGGTTTGTCGGGATGGCCGTCGCCGACGGTACCCGCCGTCTTGTCGACGTCGCCGAAGGCGAAGATGGCGGCGGAGACGGCGGACAGTTGGATGACGTCGCCCTTCCGGGTCTGCTTGTAGGTGCACTTTTTATAGTTGCCGCCGATGAGTTCCGGCCTGGAAGGCTGCCCGGGGAGCGTCACGCTCACCTGCCCCCCGGAGGGGTTCAGCACCACCCAGCAGCGCTCGCCCCGCCACTTGCGCTCATACACCATCGGATACGGCTGGTCGAGACTGCTGACCAGTTTCCACGAAGCATCCGCCCCCAGGGCCTTGACCTCCCGGCGAAGCCGGAGCAGCGTCCGGACATAGTTCAGCAGGGAATTCGGGTCAGCCTCTGCCTTCTCGACGGTCATCCGGTTCGGATCCGGATCCTGCGGGATGTAGATTTTGTCAATGGGAGCGGTCGAGAAACCGGCATTGGCCGTGCCGTCCCACAGCATCGGGATGCGGCAGCCGGCACGGAAGCCGGAACCGTCGGTCGAAGGGGCGGCCGGGTTCTGCTTGAGGCCGATCTCGTCGCCATAGTAAATGAACGGCACGCCCGGCATCGTCAGGAAGAAGGTCATCGCCACCTTGAGCTCGTCGGGCGAGGTGCGGCCTTCGGTGCACACGCGGTTGAAGTCGTGGTTGCCCGACGGCATACACACGTAGCCGTTTCCCTTGACGGAGTCATACTGATAAGCATAGAGGTCGTACCAGGTCTTCAGTTCCCCCTGTCCGGCCTTGTCGAAATAAGGTTTCGCGCCGCCGGCGGGGCCGAAACCCCGGTTGTAGAAGAAAAGCGTGGAATAGTTGTACTGTCCGTCGTGGCAGAAGAAGTCCAGGTCGAAGCCGGCCGCAGCGACGGACTGGGCGGGATTGAACCACTCCGCGATGAGTATGCCTTCCGGATAAGCCGCATCGAACCACGGCACGAAATCTTCATTCCAGAGCCGGATGGTCGCCGCCTTGTCGGGGTCGTTCTTCACCAGGCTCGCCGCCATATCCACGCGGAATCCGTCCACGCCCTTGTCCATCCAGAACGAAATGATGTTCTTGAGCTCACGGCGCATCGCCTGGGGGCCCGGAGCGTCCACCGCCTGCTCCCAAGGGTGCTCGGGGTCGGGATCGGCGAAGCCGAAATTGAGGGCGGGCTGGGTGTCGTAGAAGTTCTTGATGTAATACGGACCGCGCGGGGCGTCCGTCGCGACGAACTTGCGGGTGAGCGACAGGTGGGCGCTCATCAGCGCGGCGTAGTCCGGATCGTCGGAAGCGGCGGGACCGGCCGACTTTTCCTCCGGCTTGAAAGAGGGCCAGATGTAGTAGTCGGAATAACGCAGGTTGGCGCCTTCCCTGGACTGGAGGAACCACTCGCACTGGTCGGAGGAGTGACCGGCCACCAGGTCCATCACGACCTTGATTCCGCGCGAATGGGCCTCCCGGACCAGCTCGAGCAGGTCGTCGTTGTCGCCGAAACGCTTGTCCACCCGATAGAAATCGATGATGTCATATCCGCCGTCCGTCCAGCCCGACACATAGACCGGGTTGAGCCAGATGGCCGTCACGCCGATGGACCGGATGTAGTCCAGGCGCGAAATGATACCCTGCAGGTCGCCGTAGCCGTCCCCGTCGCTGTCCTGGAAGGACGAGGGATAGATCTGGTAGAAGACCGCATCGCCCAGCCAACTCGGCTGGGTCGGTCTGGCGGCCCGGACGAGCGGGGCCGCGAGCACACAGGAAAGTGCGAACAAAAACAGTTTCTTCATATCCATTTATCTTCTGCCGCCGCCCTGGAACATCCGGGCCACCATTTCGACCATACCCTGGAAATTCATCGGCATCCCGCTTGCACGCCGCTCTTCGTCAGATTGGAGCTTGCGGGCTTCCGCTTCGTCGGCGGGAAGCGTGTAGAAATCCGCCTTTTTCATCTTCAGGACCTTCCTGATGCTCTCGACCAGGATGCGCTCCATATCGTCATAGAGGTTGACCGCCGGATGGATGCCGTCGTAAGAGCCGGATTCGGGAAGGCCCAGCTCCGCGTCGGCGAGCGGGGTATGGTAATCCACGTAGGTGACGTTCCTGTGGCTGTCGGCATAGGCTTTCAGGTAAGAGTTCATCTCCACGATGCGCGAGCCGGCGTCCTGCTCGGGGATGGCCATATAATGGGCGCAGGGAGTGATCGAGCAGAGGAGTACCTTGATTCCCGCCGCTTCGGCCAGCTCGCACATCGCCACGGTGTTGTCGATGATGGTCCGGTCGGGATAGTATGCCTGGCCCATCATATGCTGGCACAGGTCGTTGGTGCCTGCCATGATGGCGACGGCCCTCGGATGCAGGTCCACGACGTCCTGCTTGAAACGCACCAGCATCTGGCTGACCGTCTGGCCGGAAATGCCGCGGCCGGCAAAGTTGTTCTTCGTGAAGAAATCCGGGTCGTTGTCGTACCAGAAATCCGTGATGGAATCACCCATCAGCACCACCAGCGGAGCCTCAGTCAGCTCGGCGTTCGCCTGCTCATAGCGCTTGAAGTTGCCCCAGTCGGAAGGCCCGGCCTGGCGGGGCGCCCCGGCGGGACGGGCCTGCTGGCGCGGTGCGGCGGCGAGGATGCGCTCGATTTCGGGGACGATGATCGCCTCCATCTTCTCATAGCAGGCGACGGTCGGATGGCACCCGTCCTTGGAATCATCCTGGGAGAGCCCCCCGCCCGGCTGGGCGAGCGGGCCGTAGTAGTCGACATATTCGACTCCCGCCCTGGCGGCATAGTCCTTAAGCAGGGCGTTCAGCCGGGCCACGTCCTGCGCGGGCGTCGCCTCCGCATTCCAGGAGAGATGGTCGCAGGGAGTCAGCGAGCACAAGATCGGGATGATGCCGCCCGAACGGGCGATCTCGCACATCGATTTCAGGCAGCCGGCGACGTTCTCCAGCTCGATTTTGCCGTTGTTGCCCGCGATGTTGTTGATGCCGGCCAGGATGGCCACGGCGCGCGGGTGCAGGTCCACGACATCCGCCTGGAAGCGGGCGAGCATCTGCTCGACCGTCTGCGCCCCGATACCGCGGCAGAGGTAATTGTGGTCCGAGAAGAAAGCGGGGCGCATCTGCCCCCAGTTGTCCGTGATGGAATCGCCCATAAAAATGACCAGCGGGGCCGTATCGACTGCTTTGTTCGCTTCCGCGTAACGGTTGAATCCCGCCCAGTCCATCGTCCGCCTGAACTGCTGGAAATTCTGCATGCCCCCCGGCTGCGGTCCCTGCGCGAAGCAGAGGGCGGGCAGGACGGCAAGCGCCAGCATCAAGACTGTTCTTTTCATATGATGCAGTTTTTGAAGGATGGTTATTATTGCTAACAAATTTAGCAAAGCCCACGGAAAAAAGAAAGAAATATAAAAAACGATAGCGTTTGAATGATATTTGAAAGTTTCTTCGTCTTTCCATTTTTTATCATAGCGGGACCAACTTGCAGTTTCCCGGCCTCGCGTATATTGTAGGTTGGCGCGGGATTCTTTAACTTGCACCTGTTTGAAAAACGCCCACACGCCAACTGTTTACTATCCTAATATCAAACCAAACAAGCAATGTTAAAAAATCTGATGAAAGTGTCGAGTATCATCACGGTACTCCTCACACTCTGGGGAGGTTTTTCCGCCTACGCCCAGAACCGTACCATCAGCGGCAAGATCGTCGACACGGGCGGTGAACCCGTCATCGGCGCGGCCGTGACCGTGGTCGGCAATTCGCGCATCGGTGCAGCCACCGACCTGGACGGCAACTTCACGCTGAGCGTCCCGGCAGGAGCCAGCATCTCCGTCGAGAGCATCGGCTACAAGGGCCAGACTTTCGCCGTGGGCAACCAGTCCGTCTTCAACATCGTCCTCGAGGAGGACACCGAGATGCTTGAAGAAACGGTCGTCATCGGTTACGGCGTCCAGCGCAAGAGCGACCTCACCGGGTCCGTCGCTTCCGTCCGCGAAGCCGAACTCCAGAACCGCTCCACTTCCGACGCAGCCGCCGCCCTCCAGGGCAAGGCTGCCGGCGTGCAGATCTTCAACGACTCCGGCGCCCCGGGTGAAGGCGCTTCCATCCGCGTCCGCGGTATCTCCTCCAACAGCGGCTCCGGCCTCGGCCCGCTCCTCATCGTGGACGGCCTCAAGGTCGACAACATCAATTACCTCGATCCTTCGATGATCGAGTCGATGGAAGTCCTGAAGGACGCCGCCTCCGCCGCCATCTACGGTGCGCAGGCCGGTAACGGCGTCATCCTCATCACCACGAAGAACGGCGCCAAGACCAAGTCCAAAGACGGCAACATCTTCTACAACTACAAGCTTTCCCTGAGCCAGCTGGGCCACCACGCCCAGGTGATGAATGCCCAGCAGTATATCGACTGGCAGCAGCAGGCCGGCCAGCTTCCCTCCCTCGATGATATCATCAAGACCGGCATATGGGACGGCGTGACGGACACCAACTGGGCCGACGTCCTCTACGGGACCGGCGTCACGCACAGCCACACCGTCGGTGCGCAGGGCGGCAACGACCGCGGTTCCTATTTCCTCTCCCTCAACTACCTGGATGAAGACGGTATGGCCCGCGGCAACACGGATACCTACAAGCGTTTCACCGCCCAGGTCAATGCCGACTACAAGATCAAGTCCTGGTTCACAGTCGGCACCAACACCTCCATCGAATTCCGCAAGCAGCAGAAGATCGGTGAGCACTCCGAGTACGCCGGCAGCAGCGCCGGCCTGCTGGGTACCCTCATCATCGACCCGCTCACCCCTGTCTATTTCACATCTTATGATGAACTTCCCCTGGGTATGAAGGACGCCATTGCCAAAGGCGTAAAGGTTTACGGACCCGAAGATCATCCCGACTGGTACTATGCCGTGTCCAAGATCCTCGAAGGCGACGGTGTCAACCCGCTCATCTACCGTGACCGCAACCAGAAGAAGGAAGAGGGCTGGCAGGTCCGCGGTACCGTGTTCGCCAACATTACCCCGTTCAAGGGTCTCGTCTTCACTTCCCGCCTCGGCTACCGCATCAAGCAGAGCTATTCGAGCGACTTCTCCGAGCCCTACCACGCGAACGCCAAGAACTATGCGACGACCTACAGCATCAGCGCTTCCTCCTCGCAGAGCTACTACTACCAGTGGGAAAACTTCGCCAACTACAACGTGACCCTGGCCCAGAAGCACGCCATCGGCGCGATGGCCGGTATGTCCTACACCTATAACGACAGCCGCAGCGTAGGCGCCAGCCTCACCGGTGAAGATCCCCTCAAGGGCTATGCCGAGAACTTCCGCTACCTCAGCCAGGACAACGGTTCCGGCACCAAGGGCATCAGCGGCGGCACCCCCAGCCAGAGCACCCAGATCTCCTACTTCGGCCGTCTGATGTACACCTACGACAACCGTTACAGCCTCCAGACGAACTTCCGTGCCGATGCCTTCGACTCCTCCAAGCTCTCCCCGAAGAACCGCTGGGGTTACTTCCCCTCCGTCTCCGCCGGCTGGACTGTCAGCAACGAACGCTTCATCAAGGACAACATCAGCCGCGACATCCTCAGCTTCCTGAAGTTCCGCGGCTCCTGGGGTATCAACGGTAACATCGCCGTCCTCTCCGGATATCCGTACTCCACCTCCATCTCCTACAACAGCCAGAGCTATCAGTTCGGCGAGGACAATTCGCTCACCCTGGGCTCCCAGCCTGATGGTCTCGCCAACCCGGACCTGACCTGGGAAACTTCCGTGCAGACGGACTTCGGTATGGACCTGCGTATGTTCAACAACCGCCTCACCCTCGGCGTGGACTGGTACAACAAGGACACCCGCGACCTGCTTGTGACCATCAGCCCGGTGGCGGAAGTCGGTGTCAGCTCCCAGACCGTCAACGCCGGTTCTGTGAACAACACCGGTTGGGAGTTCGAACTCGGCTGGCAGGACAACGTCGGTGACTTCCACTACAGCATCAACGGCAACCTCTCCACCCTCAAGAACCGCGTCACCTATCTGGAGCCCTCCGTGGGACACCAGAAGGGATCCAGCTTCGGCAACATGAAGTTCTCCACCTGGTTCGAGGAAGGCTACCCTGTCTGGTTCTTCCGCGGCTACCAGTTCGCCGGCATCAATGCCGAAAACGGCAAGGCCGACTACTACGCCGCCGACGGCTCGCTCACCCAGTCCCCGGTCGATGCCGACATGGGCTATATGGGCAGCGCCCTCCCGCCCCTCACCTTCGGTCTCACCCTGCATATGGACTGGAAGGGACTTGATTTCACCCTGTTCGGATCCGGCGCCGCAGGGCACCAGCTGATGCCTTGCGTGTATCGTGTCGACCATATGAACATCAACGCCCTGACCTATTTCTACAACGAGTCCGGGAAGTCCATCCCCAAGATCGAGAACATGTGGGACAGCAAGGAGTTCTGGAGCTCCTCCGCCGTCGTCTTCAAGGGCGACTACTTCAAGATCAAGCAGATCCAGCTCGGCTACACCCTGCCTAAGAAGTGGCTCAACAAGATCTTCGTCGACAACCTGCGCGTCTATGCCTCCATGGATGACTGGTTCGTGTTCACCGGTTATCCGGGTTTCGATCCGGAGACCGCTTCCACCGGCTCGACTTCCGGTATGGGTCTGGACAAGGGTTCCTACCCGAATGCGAAGAAGCTTATGTTCGGTGTCAATATCTCCTTCTAATCCGACAGTATCATGAAAAAGTATATTATTTTGGGTTTATCCGTTGCGCTGGCGGTCTTCTCCACCACCTCGTGCAACAAGGACCTTCTGGACATCCAGCAGAAAGGCGTTGTCGCCTATGAGGATTTCTACAAAACCGACGAGGATGCCCAGTCGGCCCTTACGGCAGCATACGCTTCGTTTATCAAAATGATCAATGACCAGGGAAGCAACAACCCGGCCTGGAACGTAGTCGTGAACGCCTGCGGCGACGAACTCTACTGGGGCGGCGGCAAGAAAGACGGCTCCTCGTCCGGTGCGCAGGACATGAACGAATTCCGCAACACCTACGACAGCACCATCCCCCACATCCGGGTTGTTTACAAGGACCTGTACTCCCTGATTTACAAGTGCAACCTCGTCCTGGACAATTTCTATGGCGAGTCCGGTGAGCTGTGCGATTCGCAGATCAAGAAGCAGTGCGTGGCCGAGGCCCGCGCGATCCGCGCCTGGGCACACTTCACGGCGGCCACCTTCTGGGGCACCCCGCCGCTGGTGGACCACGTCCTCTCCGGCGACGCCCGGCCCACCAACTGCGACCATCAGGTCCTGATGGACTGGTGCATCGCCGAGTTCAAGGCCGCCATCCCCGACCTGACGCCCCGCAACGGCAAGAACGACAAGGCCGGCGCCTACAGGATAACCAAGGGCGCCGCGCAGGCATTCCTGGGTAAGGCGCAGGTGTTCAACAAGGACTGGGCCGGTGCAAAGGCTTCCCTCAAGGAGGTCATCGACTCCGGCAACTACGCCCTGGTCCCCACCGAAGACCTTTGGAACCTCTTCCACGTGGTCGGCGACGGCAACCAGGAAAAAGTCTTCGAGACGAACTATATGTATAACGATGGCATCGGCAGAGGTGACTGGAAATACCATTTCCAGCGCAACCAGGCCCTGTTCCCGCGCAACCTCAAGAAATATCCCGAGGTGCTCATCCAGGCCGGTGACGGCTGGGGCAACAACGTCTCCCCCACCAAGAAGATCATGGACGCTCTCAATGCTCACGAGCCCAATTCGGCCCGCCGCAAGGCTTGGTTCGTCTCTTACGAGGAATTCATCACCGAGTACTCCTACCCGCTGGGCGAGTCCACGGAGAGCGTCCCCGACAAAGACGGCAACAAGAGCAAGGTTACCTTCAAGGCCGACGAGGACATGACCGTGGAAGAGAAGCTGATGGACTTCCGCCGCGGCCTGAACTGCGAGAAGTATGACGAGACCTACGCCAACTACGGCTATTACTTCATGAAGCTCCTGCCGTGGGCGAGCGACCTGATTCCGAACAACGCCACCGTCACGGAGGAGAACCGCATCATTATGCGTTACGCCGAGGTGCTTCTCCTTTATGCCGAAGCCTGCGCCATGACGAACGACAATGACGGTCTGAAGTACCTCAATATGGTTGCCGAACGCGCGGGCGCCCCGACCTACGACGCCCTCACGATGGACAACGTCAAGCAGGAGAAATGGTTCGAGCTGGCCTGGGAAGGCACCCGCTTCTGGGATCTGGTCCGCTGGGGCGACGCTGCCAAGGAACTCTCGTTCAAGAGCCGCGACGAAACCCCTTATCTCGGCGATGAGTTCTATGTATCCGGCTCCAAAGGAAAGAAGACGACCGGCAAACCGCACAAGGCCCGCATCCATTTCATCGACGACGGATGGGCAGCCAAGGGCGGCGGCTTCCAGGCCGGCAAGCACGAACTCCTTCCGTTCCCGTACGATGTGATTACCATCAATCCCTGGAACGAGGAGACGGGCGAAGGCCTGAAACAGAATCCCGGCTGGGAATAATGGTTATGGAATAAAAATAGGTAAGGAAGGGCCGGCCCGTGAGGGTCGGCCTTTCTTTTTTACGGATATTTGATTACCTTTGACTGATTACATTATCCGTTATGAGACACCCGAAGTTTCGTTTCCTGATCCTGGCCCTGACCCTCCTGACGGGCCTCCGCATCCAGGCCCAGACCCCCGATCCCAATTTCTTCATCTACCTGTGCTTCGGCCAGTCCAATATGGAAGCCGGAGCCCGTCCCGCTCCGCAGGACGAGGGTTTCAACGACCCCCGCTTCCAGTTTATGGCGGCGGTGGACATGCCCCGCTACGGACGCGAGCGGAACCACTGGTACACCGCCGTCCCGCCCATCTGCCGCGAGAGCAACAACATGGGTCCGGTCGACTTCTTCGGCCGCAAGATGATCGAGGTGCTGCCGGAGCCGTACCGCGTGGGCGTGATCAACGTCTCGGTGGCGGGTGCGAAGCTCGAGCTCTGGGACAAGGACGCCTGCGAAGAGTACCTGGCGATGGAAGCCGCCGACCCTTCGCGCAGCTGGCTCGTGAATATGGCCAAAGAGTACGGGATGAGCCCTTATCAGCGCCTGATGGAGACCGCCCGCGAAGCGCAGAAATACGGTGTCATCAAGGGAATGCTCCTGCACCAGGGCGAGTCCAATCCGGACGACGCCGCCTGGCCGGGCCGCGTGAAGAAGATCCACGACGACCTTTGCGCCGACCTGGGCCTGGACCCGAAGGCCATCCCGCTGCTGGCGGGCGAACTGAAATACGCCGAGCAGGACGGCATCTGTTCCGCGTTCAACGACGTGGTGCTGTCGCACCTGCCGGAGGTGATGCCCAACGGGTACGTCATCTCGGCGCTGGGCTGCGAGAGCACGGGCGACCAGTTCCATTTCAGTACCGAAGGAATGCGCCTGATGGGCTACCGGATGGCGGACAAGATGCTTCAGCTCCAGGGTTTCAAGGCTCCCGAGAAGCGTAGCCTTTCCCTGCGACCGGACAAGCTCGGCATCACCATCAGCCCCACCCTTTCGGGCATCTTCTTCGAGGACATCAACCAGAGCGTGGACGGCGGCATCTGCGCCCAGCTGATCCAGAACAACTCCTTCCAGGCCTACAATGTCCCGGACGCGCCGGGGGACAATGAGTTCTCACAGTGCGACACCGTCTTTTTCGGCTGGACGCTCATCCGCAAGGAGGGTTCCGCCGGCACGGCCCGCGCCGTCTCCGACAAGCCGCTGGTCAAGGACCTCAGGCGCTGGTACGACTTCGATCCGGACGACAAATACGACGACGAGCTGCGCTACGCCCAGTACAGCGTGCGCTTCGATGTCAAGAACCCCGGCGCCGGCTTCGGCATCGCCGCCAACGGCTACGGCATCTCCGAATACAAGCGCGGCCCCGGCCAGCTGTACTCGAACAACACGCAAACGGCTTCTATCCCCGTCAAGGAGGGCGTGAGCTACGACCTGGGGCTGTACCTGCAGGGCAAGAAATACAAAGGCACCATCTCCGTGTGGCTGGAAGACGCCGCGGGGAATCCCAACTCCAACGTGATCACCATTTCGCGCCTGGGCAAGGACTGGAAGCAGTACACCGGCACGCTGAAGGCGGAGCGTTCGGTCGACAGCCGCCTGGCGATCGTCGCCGACGCGAAGGGCACTTTCTGGCTGGACTTCGTGACCCTCGTCCCGGAGGCTTCCGAACTCTGGAAGGACGGCAAGTACGGCCCCTTCCGCAAGGACCTGCTGGAGGCGCTGGAAGACCTCCATCCCACCTTTATGCGCTTCCCGGGCGGGTGCGCGTCCGAAGGGACCAACTATTTCGGACAGGTGTTCTGGAAAAACAGCATCGGGCCGCGCGAGGAACGCATCGGCTTCCGTAACCACTGGGCCTACTGGACTTCGCAGTACATCGGCTTCTACGAGTATCTGTTGATGGCCGAAGGCCTCGGCGCCACCCCGCTGCCGGTGCTGAACAACGGCGTCACCTGCCAGTTCGCAGGCCACCAGTACATCGCTCCGCTGGACACGCAGGCCGACCGTGACCGCTTCTACAACATTTTCGTCAAGGATGCGCTCGATTTCATCGAATTCTGCAACGGCGACGTTTCCTCCGAATGGGGCGCCCTGCGCGCACAGCTCGGCCACCCGGCTCCCTTCAACCTCAAGTACCTGGGCATCGGAAACGAGAACCAGGGCCCCGAGTTCTGGGAGCGCTTCGACATCATCTACAAGGCCATCAAGGCGGAGCATCCGGAAATCACCGTTGTTTCCACGGCAGGCTCTGCGGACGCGGGCCGGGAGTTCAATGCCAATATGGCGCAGATCGACGCCAAATACCCCGACACCATCGTGGACGAGCACTACTACAAGGGCGACGACTGGTTCTACTCCAACGGGGACCGCTATGCGCCCGGCAAGGAACGCGGGAACGAAGGCTACACCTACGACCGGAGCAAGCCTACGCGCGTGTTCGTCGGCGAATTCGCCAACAACCGCGCCAACAACGCCTACTCCTCCGCGATGGCGGAGGCTGCCTACTGGACCAGCCTGGAGCGCAACTCCGATATGGTCGTGATGGCCGCCTACGCCCCGCTCTTCTGCAAGAAGGGTTTCAACAAGTGGGATTCCAACCTCATCTGGTTCGACAACCGGGGCCTGTGGCGCTCCTGCAACTACTATTACCAGAAACTCTTCTCCGTGGCGGGCGACCGCGCCTTCGCGATGTCCGACGTGATGAACGGGCAGAAGGTGGACGACAAAGTCTACACCTCGCCTACCATCGACACCGCCACGGGCGAGATCTTCATCAAGATGGTCAATGCCGAGGCGGTGGACAAACTCCTCACCGTGAACACCGGCAACGCCGTCGCCTATGAGGCCACCTTCGAGTTCGTCTCCTCGCACGACACCTCCGTCAAGAACCAGGGCAGCCAGAACTACTACTCCAGCCACCCGGACTACGCCACGCCGCCGACCGTGGGCGGTCCCCGCGCAGGTGAGCGCCCCGGCATGGTCGGGATGGCCTTCCGCTTCGGCCGCCGCGTGAAATACACCGAAGCCGTCGTCCCGCACACCAAGTCGCTCGGCACGGTGAACGGATCCTTTGAATTCACTCTCCCGGAGAACGCCATCGGCATCCTCCGGCTGACTCCCGTTCGATAACGAAAAGCCGGCGGCGGACAGCGGAGCGGAAATTGGTTTTTCGGCAAACTTGTCCGAAAAATAATTTCCGGCCGCCCGTCTCTAAACCCCAAAAATCGTAGATTTCCGGGGACCCCGTCTGGAAGACTCCGTCCGCCGGCGTATAGAGAAAGAGTATGAAGAGAATTATTTTTGTTCTGACCGCTGCGGCGGTTCTGGCGGCAGGGGCCGTGCTGGCCGTCTGCTGCAAGCCCTCCCAAACGCTTCCCTGCGACATCTACCGCCAGGGCGGCACCCCCTGCGTGACGGCCCACAGCACCACCCGCCTGCTCAACTCCCGCTACCGCGGTCCGCTCTACCAGGTGCAGCGCGACTCCGACGGCGCCACGCTTGACATTCGCGCCACCCGCGATGGCATAGCCAATACGGCCCCGCAGGACGATTTCTGCGAAGGAACGGTCTGCTACATCTCCATCATCTACGACCAGTCCGGCCTGGGCAACGACCTGCTGCCCGCTCCGCCGGGCACCTTCCAGGGCCCCGACACGGGCGGATTCAACAACCCCGCCATCGCCGATATGGCACCGGCGCTGCTCCGCGGCCACAAGGTCTACGGCGTGTACATCATGCCGGGTATGGGCTACCGCTGCAACGACGCCCGCGGTCTGGCCATTGACGACGAGCCGGAGGGAATCTACTATGTGATCGACGGGACGCATTACGACAGCGGCTGCTGCTTCGACTACGGCAATTCCTCCACCAACGGCCGCGCCGTGGGCACGGGCACGATGGAGACCACCTACTATGGTACCTCAACGGCCTGGGGCCGCGGCAACGGCGAAGGCCCCTGGATCATGGCCGACATGGAGGCCGGTCTCTTCTCGGGCTATGACGCCAAGCAGAACGACGTCCCGTCCATCACCGAGTGGAGGTTCGTGAGCGTCTACGTGAACGGGGGCGGCGGCAACCAGTGGGACCTGCGCGGAGCGGATGCATCCTGCGATACGCTCACCACCTTCTACAACGGCCCGCGCCCGCACACGCCGGACAGTGACGCCTACTACCCGATGCACAAGAAGGGCGGTATGCTGCTGGGCAACGGCGGCGACAACGGCAACGGCTCCGCCGGCACCTTCTACGAGGGCGTGATGACCGTCGGCTATCCTTCCGACAAGACCCTTGCCGCCGTACAGGCGAACATCGCCGCCGCGCAGTACCGCGCCTATCCGCTCGCCCTGTCGCGCATCACTTCTTTCCGGCCGGGTGAAAGCCGGCAGGTGGGCGTTTTCCTGGAGAATGTCACCTCCGAGCCGTTCACGGACATTTCATTCGATTTCTGGCTGCCCGCCGGCTGGGGTATCCGCCGGGTCAGTGAGTTCACGCACAGCCTGTCGCCGGGCGAGAAGGCGACGGTGATTTACGAAGTGACCGCCTCCTCCGTGCGCTCTTCCGAAGAGATGAAGACGATTGCCTACTGGACGGGCGGGGAAGCCACGGTCTCTGCCCGGGTCCGCTGCGCCGAAGCCGTCAAGATCAATGAAATCGGCTTGTCCGGCGAGGGCGTGAATCCTTTCATCGAGTTGTATAATGCCGGCGAAGCCGAAACGGATCTTTCCGGACTCGAACTGGTCGTCCGCCGCAGCGGGCAGTCCGCAGTCCGGGCCCTGACGCTGCCCCAAGGCACCTCTCTCGCCCCCGGCGCTTTCCTGCTGCTGAAGCAGGCGCCCGAGGCCGTTCCGGCCCCGACGACCATCTTCATCCCGGTGTCCACCGGCCCGAAGCTCTCTTTCCCGGCCGGGACGGAAGTCCTTCCCGCCACATCCCTTGCCAATATCGAAGTCGGGCGGAAACTGGGCATCGGCCTGGGCGGCGATTATGAACTGGTCACCGTGACGGAGGTCGGCACCCCCGCCACCCAGAGCAACCTCTCAGAGCCGGCCAAAGCCGGAGACAATACGCTCCATATCGACACCACCGCGGACCTGACGCCCGGACAGGAACTGACTGTCGACACCGGCGACCGCAAGGAAATTGTCATCGTCAAGGAAGTGCTCGTCTCTGCCCGGAAACGCATACGCCAGTTCGGTGAGCCGTTCTCTTCCACCCCGTCCGAACCGGGCCTTGTGGAGTTGACGCAGGCGCTTCGGAAAGATCACGCGGAAGGGGTGGACGTTTCCAGCCCCGGTACCGGCATCCGCTTCGAGCCCGCCACCCGCTTCGTACACCGTAGCGGCGAGGCCCTCCAACCGTTCACTTCCGAGCCGGAAGGCGTGTACGCGACCGGACAGCCAGACAAAGGGCTCGTGTTCCGTTACGCTATGTCCGCTTCCGCCGGATCCGTCGCCCTGGTCGATCCGGCCACGGGTACTGTCCTGGATGCCATCGTGTACGGCTCTCAGCAGAGCAATTCCAGCGCCAACGGCACCATCACCAGTCCGGAACTGGCCACCCTGGAAGGCGACCAGCGCGGAGGCGGCTGCCAGGCCGTGGCGCCTCAGCCGATGCCCGCCTGGCTACTGGCCCGCAATCCAAATGCAAAGCCTCAGACCGTCTGCCTGGTCCGCTGGCCCGACGGAGCCGACACGGACAACCTGTGCGAAGATTTCCGCCTGGCTTCCGTGCCCACTCCGGGCAAACCGAACCGCGCGGAATAACTCAACGCCTGCGATAAAACCAAGTCTCCGGGCTAGCGAAGCGTGACTTTGAAAACAACGGCCTCCGGAGAGGGCATCCCGGCAGGTTTCCCGATGGTCAGCGCATCCTTCCCCTGGGTCCAGACAAGTTTTTCGTCGCTGCCCAGCAGGGAAATGCTCTTGATTTTACGGGTGTTCTGTTCGGTCTTGGAGCCGAGCGCCCTGACGGTGACATCGGCCTCAGGGATGCCCAGGAGTGTGACATAAAGCACCTTGTCACCCTTCTTGTTGAAGCGGATATCCGCGGCGGAATACTTCTGGCGGCCTTCGTTGAAGCCCTGCGCGTTGATGGGGTTCGCGGCTTCGGCGGTGGGCCCTTCGCCGTAGATGACCCAGGGGCGGGTGTCGTAGATGCTTTCGCCGTTGATCTGCATCCAGTGGCCGATTTCCTGGATGATGCGCAATTCGGTCGGGTCCGGTGTACCGTCGCCGCGCAGCGGGACGTTCAGCAGCAGGTTCCCGTTTTTCGACACCACATCCACCAGCATCGAAACGACCTGGGCGGCAGACTTGTAACGGTCTGCATAATAGACGTGTTTGTTGTAATGCCATTCACCTATGCAGGTGCAGGTCTGCCAGGGAAGGTCCTGAATGGCGTCGGGCGCGCCTCGTTCCACATCCCACAGGAGCGTGCGTTTCTGCCAGTCCGTCAAGACTTTTCCCGTGAAGACGATCTGGCTCTCGCCACCGTTGCGGGCGGCACTTCGGTTGTAGCCGTGTGCGAGAATCTTCAGGCCGGCGTCGCTGACGGGCCAGAGCGGCAGGTAGGTATCATCGAAATAGACGATATCCGGGTCGTAGTCGTTGATGAGCTGGACGGTCCGGTTGTATATCTTATCGCAGAAGGCCTGGTCGGGAGGCGTGACCCGGTCTTCTTCCCAGTCCCAGGCGCGGTTGTTGGGGCTGAGCGGGTGGCGCTGCTCGTAGAGTTCCTGCGGGTCGAGGCCCTCCCACCAGGTGCCTTTCCCGTCTTCCCTGGTCAGCCAGCCGTCATATGGGACGCCGGCGAGCGGGCCCTTGGTATCGGCTCCGCGGGAAGTCTCGTACCAGCACCAGGAATGGGCGGCGTGTACGCTCACGCCCAGGCGTAGCCCGTATTTGCGACAGGCCTCGGCCCAGCCGCCCACAATGTCTTTTTCCGGCCCCAGGGCCACGGAGTTCCAACTCTGGTATTTACTGTCGTAGAGGTCGAAATTGTCGTGGTGGTTCGCAAGGGTGAAGAAATAGCGGGCGCCTGCATCCTTATAGAGTTTGACCAGCGCGTCAGGATCCCAATTCTCCGCTTTCCATTCGTGGATCCAGTCCTTGAAACCGAAACGGGACGGGTGGTCCCGGGTATCGATATTGTACAGGTATTGGTCACTGCCTTCGATGTACATATTGCGGGCATACCAGTCACCGTCTTCGGGCTGGCACTGCGGCCCCCAGTGGGCCCAGATGCCGAATTTGGCGTCGCGGAACCATTCCGGGCATTCCCAGGCGGAGAGGCTCTCCACGGTCGGGGCCCAGGGACCGGCGGCGATGGGCTCGCGGGCCGTATTGACTTTGACTTTGAAAACCGGGTCCGGATCGGCAGTCCGGTTTTGGGCGATGGCCGGGACTGCCAGGAGAAGACCGGCCAACAGGAGCGACAGATGTCTCATTTTGCAAAGGTATTTTCCAGGCGGGCCTCCACGACGTTCATCACGTAGTCGCCGGTCTTCTCGCATTCGTTGACCATATCCATGAACACCGTGCCGGCTTCGTAGCTGTACACGTGGTTGTCCACGTCGGCCACATTGCGATCACGCAGGGAGTTGCGCAGGTCGTTGATCTGTTCTTCGATCCGCTCGGAATCAGCCAGTTTGAAATCCTCCCGGCGGCCTGCGAGCACGGCGTTCATCTGCGTCATCGCAGCTTCGACCAGACGGATCATCTCGACGCCGGCTTCCACCTGGTCGGGCGTGAAGTTGATCTGCTTGTCGCGGCGGCGGCGCAGGATCCGGGCCAGATTGTAGAAGCTGTCGCCCACGGACTCCAGTTCTCCGATCTGGCGGAGCATCGAGCGGATCTTCTCTTTGGTGTCATCGGACAGATGGGCGTCGCCCACCTTGCCCAGATAGAGCGCGATCTCGTTCTCCATCCGGTCGCTGATCTCCTCGTATTTCTTGATGCGGTCGAATATCTTCTGGAAATTCTCATCGTCTTCGGCCCGGTACAGCTCCCTCACCATGCCGAACATACGCAGCATACGCTCGCCGAAGGTGACGATCTCCTTCTGGGCCTGGAAGACGGAAAGCTCCGGCGTCTTCATGATACCGCCACGGATATACTTGAGGCGGAACTCTTCCTCCTCCTCGGTCTTTTTGGGCCGGATCAGCGCGCAGACGATCTTCTCGATCTGCGGAATGAACCAGATGAGCACGGCCGTGTTGACGAGGTTGAAGCAGGTGTGGAAGGTGGCCAGGGCGAAGGACAGCTGCGTGGGGTTCTGGGCATCGGCCGCCGGGTCCATCCCGACGATGCCGCAGACCAGCCGCACGAAGGGGAAGAAGGCGATCAGCACCCAGACGACGCCGAACACGTTGAACAGCAGGTGCGCCATAGCCGTGCGCCGCGCCTGCGTGTTGGCGTTCAAGGCCGCCAGGTTGGCGGTGACGGTGGTACCGATGTTCTCACCCATCACCAGGGCGATGCCCTGGTAAATCGTGATCGCTCCCGTTGAGCAGAGCACCATCGTGATGGCCATCAGGGCGGCGGAACTCTGCACGAGGGCCGTCAGGACCGTACCGATCAGCAGGAACAGCAGGATGGTCCAGTAGTTCGTCTTGAAACTTGCGAAGAAGTCCACCACGGCCGGGTTGCTGGCCAAGTCCATCTCCGTGCCCGTCTGCTTGAGCATCCCCAGGGCGAAGAGCAGGAAGGACAGGCCGAAGAGGAAGTCGCCCGCGTAGCGGTGCTTGCCCAGCTGGATCAGGATGATGCCCACGAGGAACGCCGGCCACACCAGGGTCGTGATGTTGAACGAGAAGCCCGCCGACATGATCCAGGCGCTCATCGTCGTACCGATGTTGGCGCCCATGATGACCGAGATGGCCTGCCGCAGGGTCAGCAGGGCGGCATTCACGAAGGACACCGTCATCACGGTGGTCGCCGCGGAAGACTGGACGGCCACGGTCACGAGCGCGCCGGTGGCAACGCCCGAAAAACGGTTGGTGGTCATCGCGCCGAGGAGGTGACGGAGCTGCGGACCTGCCATTTTCTGCAGGGCTTCGCTCATGACCTTCATGCCGTATATCAGGAGGGCGATCGAGCCCAGGAGTTTCAAAGCGATGAGCATAAACGGTTTGGGGTTAGTTCACAAATATTTCAAAATCAAGAGTTTCCAAAAAGGCATCACCGGCTGCCGCCGCCGAACGAACCGCCAAACGACCCGCCGCCTCCGCCTATCGAGAAGCCGCCGCCACCGCCGCTGCGCCAGGACCGCCCGCCGCTGCTGCCGCCGCTGCTGGAATGAGCCGACTTCTCGGCGGCCGCGTTGCGCATCGCCGTGGCGGAAATCCGGTTGGACGCCTGCATCATATCGAAGAGCGTGGCGTTGGTCAGGCCGGCCGTCTGCGTGAACTGCTCGAACTGGCCCGGATACAGCTTCTGGAACTCCTTCGCCACCTTGTCGGCGATGCCGAACAGGGCCGCGAACACGAGATAGTCCTTCCAGAGGGTCACCTCGATGGCGCTGCGCTCGCCGCTGAGCGTGAAGTCTTCCAGGAAATTCTTGAACTCGATCAGATGCCGGGCCTGCTCCTTGCCTTCGTCGTTGCAGACGTCGTTGCGGAGCATATAATGCTTGTCCTGAAACCACTTGCGCCCGCGCGTCTTTTCCCTTTCAGGCAGGTCGGACACCTTCCTGAAGGATTTCTTCGCCCATTTCTCAAACTCGCCCGCCTCCAGGATGAGGTTGCTGCCGCTGGCCTCCCGGACCATCTTGTAGAGGTCGTTCTCGACCGTGTCGGGGAACTGGCAATCCTTCTCGAAGGAGAGGTTGACCCGGTTCTCGTTGCCCGGGTCGGGAAGCACGGTCACGTTGCCGTCCAGCACCCAGCGGAGGAAATAGGCGCCAATCAGATGCTTGGACGGATCCGGGCCGCCCATCCCTTCCATCTTCACTCCTTTGGTCAGGGCATAATAAGCCGCGTGGATATTGCCTTCCAGGGGCACGTCCCGGTACCAGCCCTTGATCCGGGACTGCCCGAAGATGGATCTCTTGTATTTGAAGCCCAGCATCGAAGCGATCCACATATACAGATACACGAGGATGGTGACGGCCAGGATCCCGCCAGGCGAGAGCAGCAGCATCGCCACGATGAAAATACTCGCGAAGATGGTCTTGACCGTCTCCCAGAACGACATCTTCTTCTTGTAGTCGCTGCCTTCGAAGGCCATTTTCTGCACCTTCTCGAAATCCTTGTTATAGGTAATCTCCGGCACGAAGAGGTCCGGATCGAAGCGGACCAGCACCGTCATCGCATTGTTGCGTCCGAACGGAGCCTTCGATTCCGCCCGGATGGCGCCGTCCTCCACGAAGATCTCGCTGTCGCTGCGGAAGCCCCAGACCTTCACGTTCTCCGTCGTCCACGCCGGTCCGCCGGTTTCGTTATAGATCATCACCTTCACGTGCTGCGGCGGCGCCATCAGGCCCGGATTGACGAACGTGAAATACAGGCCGTTGTACTCGCCCATACGCATCGCAAGGCCCTTGACCGTATAGTTGACCGTCCAGAGGTGGTCGCCGTAGTCGCCCTCGCCCCAGCACAGCTCCAGGCTGCCGCTTCCCTTTCGCACGATGCCGCAGCGGCCCCGCTTCTGCTCCCGGGTGCGGTCGGTGTCCCAGCGGTCCCCATCCGAAGCGAAGACCACCCCGTTCTCGACCACGGACAGGTCGGTGATGTCCATCGGGCCCAGGTTGTCGTACGGCAGGTAGAATTCCGTCCCCGAGACCACGGTCACGTCCCACACCTGCGTGACACGGGCGCTGCCGTCGCTGCGGAGCACGACGGTCTCATCAATGTTGCGGATCTGCTGCGCGAAGGCGGGAAATGCCAGGCAGCAGAGCGCCACAGAGGCGGTCAAAAGATGTCTGATTCGCATATCTGTCTTGACTTCAATTGTTTCAATAGCGTGCGATGAATCCCGTCACCAGATTGAACACCGGCTCGTAGCTGTCGAAGACGGCGTTCTTCCAGGTGTCGTAGATGGTATGGTAGAACGGGAAGGCGTCGCCCTCCTGGTTCTCCAGGAAGATGCAGGGCACCCCGCGGGAAGCGAAAGGATAATGGTCGCTGTTGGCGGCCAGCTCGCCGCGGTTCAAGGCCTGGAAGAGCTGTTTTTCGGCGTTGATCCGCTCAAAGAGCGCATAACCCCGCAGGCCCTCGTCGCTCACTTCGCAGTACTGCACGGGATTGTTGTCCCCGATCATATCGAGATTGAACAGGTATCGGATCCGCTCCAGCGGCACGAGGGGATGGTTCGCGTAGAATTCCGAACCCCGCAGGTTCGCATCTTCGCCGGAGACGGACAGGAAATACATATCGTACGGAGGGCGGTGCCGGACGTAATATGCGGCCAGCGTGACGAGGGCGGCCGTGCCGGAGGCGTTGTCGTTGGCCCCGGCGTACCAGACACGGCGTCCCAGGTTGCCCAGATGGTCATAGTGGGCCGTGAACACGTAGCAGCTGTCGTGCCGCTCCCCTTCCACCTTGGCGATGACGTTGAACAAGGCATAGTCGTCGAGGAACTCGTTGTCCACGTCCACGCGCACGGACTTCACGCCCTCGATGGCCTCGGGCGTCACCCAGATGATGGGCTTGTCGACGACCTTCTCGCCATAGGCCTTGTAGAACTTGATGGGCGAAGTCCAGGTCTGGATCAGCCCCGCGTTGGTGCACTCCCCCGCCTTCTGCAGGCGTCCGAACGCCTCCTTATGCCTATAGGCGAACCAGAACTCGCAGCATACCAGGCAGTTGGCGTATTCCGGCCGGGCCAGGTCGGAGAACATCTTGTCGGCGTCGAAGTTCAGCGTGTCCACGTGGTACACGGGGAACTCCCCGTGCACGCCGGGAGAATACTCCCGCATCGAGAAGTCCACGCCGGGCTTGAGCTTCTTCCCGTCCGCCCACATCGCCATCCGGCCGTTGAAGGTGTTGATGTCGATGGTGAAAGGCTGCAGGGTCACTTCGTCCGCCCCGGCCTTCCGGTATTCCTTCTCCAGGTATTTCCCTGCCTTGTTGGCACCGCCCCGGGCATAGCCGCGGCCCTGGTATCTGGCGGAGCTCAGCGCCTTGACCACCCTTTTGTAGTGCGGCAGGTCCTGCGCGTCCAGGCGCCCGGCGGCAAACGTCGCCACGGCGAAGCCGGCACACAGGATCAAGATTGTCTTCAGCGTTTTCATTTGCGTTTATTCCGTTTGAGCCAGTGCTCCTTGAGCCATTCGCGGACCGGCTCGTCATAAATCTTGAAGAGACCGTACGCCAGGATGACGGACAGGAACACGATGCCCGCGTTCACGACGATGTGCATCCAGAGCGGGGCGTCGGGGTGCGCCGCGGCCCAGGACATCTGCATATACATCAGCGGATAGTGGGTGATGTAGATGGGATAGGAAATGTCGCCCAGCCATTTGCAGACGGCCGTGCTCCGCCGGTCCGTGGTCACGCTGCCCGCTCCGGCCAGCACGATCAGCGGGAAGAGCAGCAGGATGCAGACCGCTTGGTAGATGCCGTCGGGCACGCCGTAGTCCCCGCCGATGCAGGGGATGGAGAAGATCACGACGAGCGCCAGGCTGCACCACCAGAAGCCGCCCTTCAGGTGGACGGGCGAGCCGCTGGGATTGCTCTCGCTGCGGTGCGAAGGCAGGATGCGCGAAATCAGCAGACCGCAGAGGAATGGATAGAGCAGCCGCGTGAAGCCGATGTAGATTTGCTGCGACGTGAGGCTCCAGCCGCCGATTACGGTGTACTGCGGGCCGTCCGGGAACAGGCCGAACACGTCCCAGCCCAGCGTCAGGTCCAGGGTGAAGAAGGCGCAGCCGACGCACAGGAGAGCCAGCGCGATCTTCGGCAGCCGGCGCAGCACGAAGGCATAGAGGATATTGCCGACATACTCGAAGGTCAGCGTCCACTGCGGGCCGTTGAACGAGTTCAGTTCTCCCCATCCGCGGATGTCCAGCCCGTTGCCGCACGGGATCATCAGCAGGCCCATCACCAGGCAGAGGGCGAATTTCCAGCCCTCGACCTGAACCGTTTTCGGGAAGGCGACCGGCGAGAAGAAGAACAGGGCGGCTCCCACCAGCATGCCGGCGATCACCATCGGGTGCAGGCGCGTCAGGCGCCGCTTGAAGAAGCCCCAGGTGGTCATCCTGTCCCAGCGGTCGTCGTAGGCGTAGCCGATCACGAAGCCGCTCAGCACGAAGAAGAAATCCACCGCCAGGTAGCCGTGGTTGACGATCTGCGTCTTAAAGACCGGCACATAGGTCTCGAAACAGTGGAAAATGACGACCATCAGCGCGGCCACGCCGCGCAGCCCGTCGAGGATCTCGTAACGGGGCTTGGATGCCAGATAAACGTTTTCTTTTGCCATATCCTGATTTGTTCCACAAGATAAGCATTCTCCGGCGTAATCCCATCAATCCTCCGCATAAAACGAAAAAACCGCCGCATCGAAGTGCGCCGGGCGATATATATGCTGAATATGTATGAAGGGTAGCGGGAGTGGGTCACGATCCCACGACCTCCGGATTATGAATCCGACGCTCTAACCAGCTGAGCTACCCCGCCATCAGGCCAAAAAGCTTTGTTGAGATGGAAGGATTCGAACCCTCACTGACAGAGCCAGAATCTGTAGTGCTACCATTACACCACATCTCAATATTTCAAGTTTCCCGCCCCCTTGCGGATTTGGGACTGCAAATGTACAATACTTTTGCCAATTTGCAAAATTATTTTCGCGCAATCAGCACAATCGCCCAAACTTCACATCCTTCGCCCCTTCCGACGAATCCCAGGCGCTCAGTCGTGGTGGCTTTGACGCTTACGCGGTCCTCCCCGACCCCCATCACGCCGGCGAGCGTACGGCGCATCGCGGCGATGTGCGGGGCGAGCTTGGGCGCCTGCAGGGCGATCGTGATGTCGGCATTGACCAGCTGCCAGCCTTCGAATTCCGGCAGGGCAAGCACCGAGGCGAGCAGTTCCTTGCTGTCCACCCCTTTCCAACGGTCGTCCGTGTCCGGGAAAAGGTGGCCGATGTCGCCCAGGGCGAGCGCGCCGAGCAGCGCGTCGCACAGCGCGTGAATCGCCACGTCGCCGTCCGAATGGGCCACGAAGCCCGTCTTTGACGGGATCCGAACGCCGCCCAGGCACATCGGCAGGCCCTCCGCGAGGGCGTGCACGTCGTATCCTTGTCCTATTCTGAAGTCCATATCGCTGCAAAAATAAAGAAAAATGGTTACATTTGTGAGTTATGGGATTATTTAATTTCTTCGGTGACAACGAACACCGGGTTTTCAACTACAAGCCGATCTACTACGATCCGGCCGAGGAAGAACGCAAGCGCCGTTTCGGCGCCGTGGACGGCACCCTGGAGAAGGAGAAGAAAGAAGGCACCTACGTGCCCGGCTCCTACATCAAGGGCTCCTTCCGGGAGGGTCCGCGTACCCGCACCCCGATGAAACGGGCGCAGACCATCATCGGCATCATCTCGCTGCTGCTGATCGTCGTGGTGCTCTGGTACATCGCGAAATTCTATTCGCTGCTGTAGAGGAGGAATGGGCAAGTTGAAGATCCTGCCGGCGCAGGTTGCCAACATGATCGCCGCGGGCGAGGTCGTACAGCGGCCCGCGTCCGTGGTGAAGGAGTTGATGGAGAATGCCGTCGACGCCGGCGCGAGCCAGATTTCCGTGGTCGTGACCGACGCCGGGCGCACGCTCCTGCAGGTCATCGACAACGGCTGCGGGATGTCCCCCGTGGATGCCGTGCTCTGCTTCGAACGCCACGCCACCTCCAAGATCGCCACCCCGGAGGACCTGGAACAGATCCTCACCTACGGTTTCCGCGGAGAGGCGCTCGCCAGCATCGCCGCCGTCGCGGAAGTGACCCTTCGCACCCGCCGTCCGCAGGACGAGACGGGCACCGAAGTGCGCGTGGGCGCCTTCGGCGAGACGAAGACCGCCACCGTGGCGGCCCCGGCGGGGTCCAATTTCGCGGTGCGCAACCTCTTCTACAACACCCCGGCCCGCCGCAAGTTCCTCAAGAGCGACAACGTCGAGTTCAAGCACATCCTCGAGGAGTTCACCCGCGTGGCCCTCACGAGGCCCGAAATCGCCTTCACCCTTTCCCACAACGGCCGGGACATCTTTGTCCTCAAGAAAGCCAAGTCCCTGAAATTCCGCATCCTGGACCTGCTGGGAAGCAGTGTGATCGGAGACGTCGTGGACCTGTCGGCCGACACGTCGGTGGTTCGCATCACCGGTTTCGTGGGCCGGCCGGAGGCCGCCCGCAAGACCCTTGGCAACCAGTATTTCTTCGTCAACGGCCGCTTCTTCCGCAGCTCCTACCTCCACAAGGCGGTGATGAAGGCTTACGAGGAAATGATCCCGGAAGGGGTCACCCCCGCCTATTTCATTTTCCTCGAGGCGGATCCGCACAGCATCGACGTCAACATCCACCCGACCAAGACCGAAATCAAGTTCGAGGACGACGCCGTCATCTTCCAGATCCTCTACGCCTGCGTCAAGGAGACGCTCGGGCGCAACAGTTTCGGCGCCAGCATCGATTTCAACACGGAAGGCGCCGTCCCCCTGCCCCAGCTGGGCAAGAGCTTCGAGCAGTACAAGGGCGTGTCGATGCCCGTCATCGAGACGGACCCGGGCTTCGACCCGTTCAACGCGGGGGTGGAGGCCTCAGACCCCTGTCATCTCGAGCGAAGCCGAGAAATCCCTCCCGGCTACGACTACAGCCGCCACGTCGACCGCAGCGAGGACTACGGCCGCCTCTTCGAGGAAAAGACCCTCCCGCTGGGGCGCATCCTCATCCTCCAGGGCAAATACATCCTCACCCCGGCGGCTTCCGGGCTGATGATCGTGCACATCGGCCGCGCCCGCGAGCGCATCCTCTACGAGCAGACGCTCCGCGCCCTTGGCCGGCAGGCGCACGTCACGCAGACCGCCCTATTCCCGGTGCAGGTGGCCGTGGGGGTGCAGCAGCGCCTCCTTTTCGAAGAAAACGCCGCACTGCTGGGCAGCCTCGGCTTCGACATCGCCCCCTTCGGGACGGACACCGTCGTCGTGAACGGCGTGCCCGAAGGCTACAGCTGCGAAAGCGGCAAGGTCGAGCAGCTTGTCAGCGACCTCGTGTACATTTTGTCAGAGGACCGCGACGCCCTGCCGGAAGTGATGCAACAGCGCCTGGCGGAGAAATTCGCCACCCTGGGCGCCTCACACGCCGATCCGCTCAGCTCCCCGCAGGAAGCGCAGCGGCTCATTGACACGCTTTTTGCAAGCGGGAACGCCGAACTCACCCCCGGCGGGCGGCGCATCGTCAGCATCGTGCCCCTCGGGGAAATAGACAAAAAATTCTGAAATGTCATTCAACTACTACGCAGGTGAGGGCGGACGCGGGGGATTCCTTTCCTCGCTGCCGCCTGTGACCAAAAACCTGATCATCATCAACGTGATCATCTTCATCGCGACGCTGATCAACGAGAACTTCATGATCGGGACCTTCGCCCTGTTCTATCCCACCTCGCCCTATTTCCACTGGTGGCAGGTCGTCACGCATATGTTCATGCACGGGGGCTTCTGGCACATCTTCTTCAATATGTACACGCTGCTGATCTTCGGTTGCGTGGTGGAGCGCATCATCGGCAGCAAGAAATTCCTGCTGTTCTACTTCGTCTGCGGACTGGGCGCCGTGGCGCTGCACCTCGGAGTCGAATACCTGCAGATGCAGTCCTATATGAACGGGGCGGCGCTGGGCAACGCCACCGCCCTGGAGCAGATCGCCGCCATCAAGGGCACTCCGACCGTGGGCGCCTCGGGCGCCATCTACGGCGTGCTGATGGGCTACGCGATGCTCTTCCCCGATTCGAAGATGACCCTGCTCTTCCCGCCCGTGACGCTCAGCGCCAAGTGGATGGTCGTGGCCTTCGCCGCCATCGAACTCGTGACCGGCGTGACCGGCTGGGCCAGCGGCATCGCCCATTTCGCGCACCTGGGCGGCATGCTCATCGGCTGGCTGATGATCCTGTGGTGGCGTAAGCGGGGCATCCTGTTTGAAAAAGACCGACTCTGATATGGACAGCACACCCATCATCCAGGAAGCCGTGAAGGTGCTCCGCGAAGGCGGGGTGATCCTCTACCCCACCGACACCGTCTGGGGCATCGGCTGCGACGCCACCAACGAGAAAGCCGTCGCGCGCGTGTTCGAGATCAAGCGCCGCTCGGAGGCCAAGTCCCTTGTGCTCCTTGCCTGCGACCTCGACATGGTCGCGAAATACATCAAGGTCATCCCTTCCATCGCCATCGACCTCGTCGAGGTCAACGACGCGCCGATGACCATCATCTACCCGGGAGCGCAGTACCTGGCGCCCAACGCCGTGGCCGAAGACGGCTCCGTGGGAATCCGCATCCCGTTGGTGGAGGAAGAGGAGGACGAAGTGCCGGTGAAAGGCGCCGCACCACGCAGGGACCTCACCGCCGGCGCTTTCTGCCGCGAGCTGGTGCGGCGTCTGCGCCGCCCGCTCGTCAGCACCTCCGCCAACATCTCCGGGGAGCCCACCCCGGCGACTTTCGCCGAGATCCCGGAGGAGATCAAGGAGGCGGTGGACTATGTCGTGCCGAAACCTTTCGGGCGCGGCGCCACCGGCCGCTCCTCGCAGATCATCAAGCTCGGCCTGGGCGGCGAAGTGGAGATCCTGCGGCCGTGATTCCACCTCTATCCCTACACTTCCCCGCACTCCGGACGATGCGTGATTAGTAAATGATTGATTATCAATAAAATCTGGAATCCGTGGTATCCAAAATAGGTGCCACGGATTCCATAATATCGTCAGTTTCAACTAGTTACTTATCACGCAAAAATAGACTGCGGTGGCGGCCACGACCGCAGCGGTCTCCGTCCGCAGGCGGCTCTCGCCAAGCGACACCGGGATCCAGCAGTTCTCCCGGGCCAACGCCGCTTCTTCGGGACTGAAATCCCCCTCCGGCCCGATCAAGATCGCAATCGGCCGCGCTTCCGGCAGGCAGCTGCTGCCGCAAACCTTCGCTTCGCTCATCCCTCCCAAGCTGACGCTTGGGCCCCTCCCGTTTACGAAGCCACGGGTGGCTACGGGTTTGCCGGCAGCACTGCCTGCCGGATTAAGCGCTTCGGCCGATTGCAATACCTTGGTGATAGGTATTCGGGGGACATCGTCAAAGCAATAGCAGATGAGTTTAAGCGCATCGGCGGGAGCGGCGGCGATGAAGTCGCGGACCGAGACAGGCTCGGCGATCTGCGGAATGGCGGCTTTGAGCGACTGCTTGGCGGCGGAAAGCGCGAGGCGGCGCAGGCGGTCCGTCTTGAGGACCTTGCGCTCCGAGCGCTCGCCGATCACCGGGGCGATCATATCCACCCCGATCTCCGTCACTTTCTCCACGAACCACTCGTAGCGGTCCAGATTCTTGGTCGGGCAGACCGCCATCGTCAGGTGATAGGGATGCGCGCCGAAACCGTGCTTGCGTTCCAGCACCCGCGCCCAGGCGCCCTTGGCGTCAGCGATCTCGAGCACACAGCGGTAAAGCGTCCCGCGGCCGTCGATCACCGAGATCTCGTCGCCCTCGCGGTGCCGCAGCACGCGGACGCAGTGCGCGGACTCCTCCGGGTCCAAGCGGACCTGGGCGTCCTGGATGTCGTCAGAGAAAAACAGCTCCATACGCTATTTGAACAGGGCTTTCACCAGCGCCGGCACGTCGGCGACCTTCACCACGCGGATGCCTTCCGGCTTCACCTCCACCTTGGAGAATGACGAGATGAAGATCCGTTTGAAGCCCAGCCGGGCGGCTTCCTGCACACGGCGCTCGATCTGCCCCACGGGGCGGATCTCGCCGCTCAGGCCTACTTCGCCGGCAAAACACACGTCCGAGGGGATGGCAAAATCGAAATTGGACGACAGCACGGCGCAGATGACCGCCAGGTCGACCGCCGGATCGCTGACCTTCAGGCCGCCGGCCATATTCAGGAACACGTCCTTGGCGCTGAGGTGGAAGCCGGCGCGCTTCTCCAGCACCGCCAGCAGCATATTGAGCCGCCGGGCGTCGAAACCCGTCGCGGAGCGCTGCGCCGTGCCGTAGACGGCACTGCTCACGAGCGCCTGCACTTCGAAAAGCAACGGGCGTGTCCCGTCCAGCATCGCCGCGATGGCCGTGCCGCTGAGCCCCTGTTCGTGCATCGGGATCAGCATCTCCGACGGGTTGGCCACTTCGCGCAGGCCCGTCCCCGTCATCTCGAAGACCGCCAGTTCGGAGGTCGAACCGAAACGGTTCTTGATGCTCCGCAGGATCCTGTAGGAGCCGCGGTTCTCCCCTTCGAACTGCAGGACCACGTCTACGATGTGCTCCAGGATCTTCGGACCGGCGATGAAACCGTCCTTGGTGATGTGCCCGATCAGGATCACGGGCACGCCGCTCTCCTTGGCGAATCGCAGCAGGGCCGAGGCCACCTCCTTGATTTGGCTCACGGAGCCGGGGGCGGAGTCCACCGTGTCGGTGTACATCGTCTGCACGGAGTCCACGATCATCAGGTCGGGCCCCATCGCCTGCGCTTCCTCGATCACGGCGCCGATCAGCGTCTCGCAGAAGATGGTGCAGTAGCTGCTGTCGCCGCCCAGCCGGCGGGCGCGCATCCCCACTTGCCTGGCGCTCTCTTCCCCCGTCACGTACAGCGTACGCAAATCCTTGCAGCACAGCGGAATCTGCAGGCTGAGGGTGGATTTGCCTATGCCCGGCTCGCCGCCGATGAGCACCAGCGAACCCCGCACCATTCCACCGCCCAGGATCCGGTCCACTTCCCCCATCCCGAGGGAGATGCGGGCTTCCTGCGAATCGTCGATTTCACGCAGCGGCTGCGGCCGGCGTCCGGTCCCGACAGACCCGCCACGGGCTCCACCGGTAGCAGGCCCTTTTTTCGGCTCCACGGGAGCCTCCTTCATCGTATTCCATTCCCCGCACGCCGGGCAGCGCCCCATCCATTTGGGGCTTTCATTCCCGCACGAGGTGCAGTAAAAAACGGTCTTTGCCTTCGAGGCCATAGCTATTTGCTGCGAACGGCGCGGATATAGCAGCCTTCGAAGCGGGAGCCCTCGAGAATATTGATTCCTTCTTCGTCGAAACTCAGGCGATACGCACTGGTGTGGCTGCCGGCGGGGGTGGAGGTCCAATAATAACCCCGCTTGTTCATCTCGGTGATGGAATCGGACCTGTTGATGCCCACCGCAGGCAGGAAGATATAATTGCCGTTGATTTTGCTCACGACCAGGTACCCGTCCCGACCGCTCTCGTGCGACCAGGTCCACACGCATTTCTCCCGCAACTCCTTCATCTCTTTCTCCGTGGGAAGGCGCCAGCCGTTGCCCCAGCGTCGTGCCGCGATGTCTTGGTTGACATTTCCGCTGATGTCACTCCGCGGCCTGTCGTAGTGCTCGCTGTTCGCCTTGGTGTAACTGCTCTTTTCGTTCAGTTCACCCCAGGCGACGATCCGGCCATAATAGCCGCCGGCATTGTTGGCGTCAATGTTGCTCGTCGCCCATAGCACGCTGAGGCCGAGATCGGCACCCTGCTGACCACCCGTCATCTCCCTTTTCGGGACAATCTTGATGTCCGGAATGTCCATATCCTTGGTGTTTACGCTAGTGGTCTTCCTGGATAAAGTGACCTTCGTATTCTCGTCGAAAGTACCCTGCCCATAGGTGGCAGTCACCGCGGCGAAAGAGAGTATCCCGCACAGAAACAAAACTTTGGTTTTCATCATACTGACAGTTTATCGACAGGTAAAGATAATCAATAGTTCGAACAAATCATAATGAGGTTCAAACTAGAGCACTTCCTGCTTCTTGGTCACGGAGACGACGCCGAGGGCGATGGCGAAGAAGGCGATGGCGCCGAACAGGAATTCCTTCTTGTCCTGGAGGGCCTCCAGCGCCTTGGTGAAAGCCGTGCTGTCCGCGGCAGGCTGGACGGGACAGAACAGCACCAGAAGCGTGACCAGGCAGCCGAGCACGAGGCCGGCGGCCAGGGCGATGATGAGTGCAATCCGGCCCCGGCGGCGCTCTCCGTCCACTTCCCGCTTGATGCCTTCCACGGCGTTCAACCGGGCGTTCGTCTCGATCATGAATTGCCCTTCGGCCGGAGTGTCCGGCGCGTTTTCGCGTAAAAACTGTTCGATATCTTTCATAAGCGGATGTACTGTCTGAGGTGGTCCCTGCCCACCGAAAGATGGTATTTGACCGTGCCGGAAGGGATCTGCATGATGGATGCGATCTCCTTGATCGGAAGGTCTTCGAAATAATGCAGGACGATGGCGGTCCGTTCCTTTTCGGGAAGGCGCGTCAGCGCCCGTCGCAGTTCTTCGTGCCGGAAAGAGGCGTCCGAAGCGGCCCCGTCGGCCACGTGCAACACTTCAGGCGATTCCATCGACGCCGACGGCGCCGGCACCCGCCGCAGGTTGTCTATAAAGCAGTTGTAAGCGATCCGAAAGACCCAGGCCTTGAAGTTTCCGATGAAGCGGTCGGAGTTGACATAAGCCCGCACCAGCGCCTCCTGCGCCAGATCGTCCGCCAGGGCGGCATCCCCGCACAGCGATGTCAGGAACCGCCGCAGCCGTCCCTGACACGCCCTCACTTCGGAGATAAACCGCTCCCGAGTCATTCTTTACTTGTTCTCCAGAAGATCTCTCTCTTCGGCCTCCATCTCCTTGGCGAGCATCTTCCTGCCCGTGATAAAGGTGATGAACAGCCCGATGCCCACAGCCATCATCACAGCTCCGGCGACAATCAGCAGACTTGGAGAAAGAAATGCGTGCCAGAGAGGATGGTATGCGAACAGCAGACCGGCCGTCAGGAAGGCCACGCCCATCAGGCTGGTGATGCAGCCTCCGGTGAGTTTGTCCAGCATATCCTGTTTGATCGAAGCCTTTTTCTTGCTCTCCGTCTTGAAGAGGGCGGGATCGATGCTTGCACCATTCTCGATGGCCTTCAGCATAATCTCAGCCTTGCGGTTCGTTTCGTTCTGCCGCACGCGGCTGACAAACCAGACAATCATCACCGGGAGTATCACACAGATGGCAAGCGGAAGCAACATTTCGTACAGGTCCATAACGTTTATTGTTTAATTGTTCAACTTTTCTTTCCCCTTTCCAGGGTGGTTTCATAGCTATAACGCAAAGCGGGAGCGAAAGGTTGGAAAAAAGTTGAAAAATTTATTTTCGCGCCAGCTCGAAGACCTCCATATCCTTGACCTCGCCCCCCTCGATCTTGAAGCGGAGGGCGGTGCGTACGACCTGCCAGCCCTGCAGGCCGGCGGCGCCGGGATTGATATACAGCATCTTATGCTGATGGTCCTGCATCACCTTCAGAATATGCGAGTGGCCGCATATGAAGACATCGGGCTTGTAGCGGTCGATCAGGGCGGCAGCGCGGATGTCGTAGTGGCCCGGAGAGCCGCCGATATGGGTCATCAGGACCTTCAGTCCCTGGACCTCCAGATACTGGTGAAGGGGGTATTCGCGGCGGATGTCCTGGCCGTCGCAGTTGCCGGCCACGCCCACCAGCGGCTTGAACGCCGCGATCGAATCGACGAACGACAGGCCCCCGCCGAAGTCCCCCGCATGCCAGATGACGTCCACCGGTTCCAGGAAAGACCTGAAACCGTCGCTGAAGACCCCGTGGGTATCCGATATGAGCCCGATATACATTACTTTCCGGCGAGCCGCCGCTCCCAGGCCCAGGCGGCTTTGAGGGTGTCCTCCACGCTGCGCTCCGCCTTCCAGCCGAGCTCCTTCTCCGCCAGGGTCGGGTCGGCCCATATGGCCGTCACGTCGCCCGGGCGGCGCGGGGCGAACTTCCAGTTCAGCTTCACGCCGTTGACTTTCTCGAAAGCATTCACCAACTCCAGCACCGAGACCGGCCGGCCCGTTCCCACGTTAAAAATCTCGTAGGGCTCCTTCATCCGGTCCTCGCACATCCGCGTGACGGCACACACGTGCGCCCGGGCCAGGTCGACGATGTCGATATAGTCCCGCAGGCAGGTCCCGTCCGGCGTGGGATAATCGTTCCCGAACACCGACAGGCACTCCCGCTTCCCGATGGCAGTCTGGGTGATGAAGGGCACCAGGTTGTTGGGCACGCCGCGCGGCAGCTCGCCGATCAGCGCCGAAGGATGTGCCCCGATGGGGTTGAAATAACGCAGCGCGATGCCCCGGATGCCGGGATACGCCTTCACGCTGTCGCGCAGGATGTCCTCGCACATCACTTTCGTGTTGCCGTAGGGCGACTTCGCCTCCTGGCGGGGTGAGGCTTCCGTGACCGGCAGCCGGTCCGTCTCGCCATAAACCGTCGCGGACGAGGAGAAGAGCACATTGAGCCCGCCCTTTTCACGCGCGGCATCCAAAATATTGACAAACGACAGGAGGTTGTTGCGATAATACTTCAGCGGCTCCGCGACCGATTCGCCCACCGCCTTGAAGGCGGCGAAATGGATGACGGCGTCGAAGGGGTACTGCGCGAAGAGCGCATCCACGGCCCCACGGTCGCAGAAATCCATCCGCACGAGCGGCATTTCCCGGCCGAGTATGGCGCAGACGCCCCTGTAGTTGGTCTCGTCGCAGTTGGAGAAATTGTCGGCGATGACGACATCGTAGCCGGCCTGGGCGAGCTCCACGGTCACGTGGCTGCCGATGAATCCGGCTCCGCCGGACACGAGAACGGTCTTTTTGCTCATATTTCGTTTTCTTTCCAAAACTTGTAAGGACGCTTCGTCAGCGAGGAGTTGTAATAACGCCTGTCTCCCGTGACCTCCTCCCCCAGCCAGGCGGGACGCTCGAACGGCTCGTCCTCGGCCGAGAGCTCGATCTCAGCAACCACGAGCCCTTCGTTGTCGCCGTGGAACTCGTCCACCTCCCAGACGTGGCCGTCCGGGCCGGGCACGAGGTGGCGCGTCTTGTCGATCACGCCCGGCTCGCACAGCGGGAGCAGCAGTTCCGCCTCCGCAGCCGGAATTTCCTTCTCCCACTCGAAACGGGTCAGTCCCCGGGCGGGACCCTTGACGGTCAGGAAGCCCTTGTCTCCGTAAACCCTCACGCGCACCGTCCGGCCGGGAGCCGAACTGAGGAACCCCTGTACAATGCGGCTGGCGCCGGACTCTTCCCCACGGAAGGGCCCGGCGACCAGGAATTTACGTTCTATTTCGCGAAAGGCCATCCCTACAGGCCCAGGAGCAGGCCGAAGGAAATGGTGCGGGCATCGCTCAGGGACTCCTGGAACAGCGGCGTCAGGCCGTACATGACGAAAACGCCCAGATTGCCGTAGGAGAAACCGCCCTCGACCGTGGCGCGGAAAGGATTGAACACTTCCCTGATCTGCTGGCGGTCCTTCGGGCGCTTAAATTTCGCATAGCCGCCGGTAAGCAGCTCGGCGCTGGCTCCGGCATACAGCGTAGCCTTGCCGAAATTGAGTCCGACGCGCAGCGGGATGCCGAAATAGCTGGCGTGAATCTTGGATTTGCCACGTTCGTAGCTGGGGTTGACGGACGAGACAGGCACCGGAACATAGACATTACTACCTGCTGATGAAGAAAGGAACTGGGGACCACTGTACGGACGGAGCGTAAAACTGGGATCCGAAAAGGTAAAATCCATAAAAGTCCAGCGAAGGCCGAGCGAAAGACTCAGCATATCTCCACGGATTTCCATCTCCGCCAGCTGCAGGGCATAGACGAAATTCTGGCCCGTGCGGAACTTCAGGAAATCATGGTAATAGACCAGGTCAGAGGAAGGATCCCAGTCTCCCTTGTAGGTCACGTTCGTGAGTGTGGAGGCTCCGAAATACATCGGGAAGGCAAGATGCAGCTCCGTATTCACGCGGGAGCCGTCCTTGGAAAGTTCAATCTTGTTGAGTTCATCCAGTTCCTGGAGGTCGATTTCCCGGTCCTGCGCGGAAGCGACACCCGCACCCAGGGCGAGCACCGCAATGGTCAATAATATCCTTTTCATATCACAAAGTTAACAAAAAACTAGAAATCCAAGTCCCTGCCCCGGTAGAAGTCCAGCAGTTTGGTCTGGTACAGGCACTGGAAACGGGCCTGGATGTGCTCGGACTCGGCGCGCAGCCAACTGTTGCGGGCGTCGTTGTAGTCCGCGATGCCGGCCTTGCCGACCCGGTACTTCTCCTCGGTCAGCTCGTAATGCTGCCGGGCGCTTGCGGCCGATTCCCGGCTGCCCGCATAGCGGGCCTGGGCCGTCACGGCATTGTAGTATGCCTGCTGGATCTCCTTGTAGAGATTCTTCTTCACGTTCTCGAGCTGGATCTGCTGTCCCTTATGGTTAAGCTGGGCCGACCGAACGTTGTTCCGGGTCGAGAAACCCTGGAAGATGGGGATGCTCAGCGACAGGCCGACGTACTGGCTGAAATTGTTCTTGAGCTGCTCGCCGAACGGGTCGGAAGAGAACTTGGAATTGGTGTAGTAGTTGGAGCCGAGCCCCCCGCTGAGCGAGAGCGTGGGCAGGTAGGCGCCCTTGGCGCGGGCGATGCTCAGTTCCGCATAGTCCACGTTCAGCTTGGCAGCCTCCACGGCCGGCTTGACCGCCACGGCCTCCTCGTAGATGGCCTCCGGACGCATCAGTAGGGCCTGCGACGGATCGCCCACCTCGGGCGTGACGATACTGAAGCCTTCCGGGGAAGGGAGCTCCAGCAGCTGCGTGAGCTCGAGCAGCGCGATGCGCAGGTTGCCTTCGGCCTGGATCTCGGACTGGCGGCTCTGAGCCAGGGTGGCCTGCTGGGCGGACACCTCCGCGGCGCTCACCTTGCCAGCGCTCAGCCGTTCCTTGATCTGCTCCAGCAGCTCCTCGTCGTGCGCGGACTGTTCGCGGGCCACGCGCAGCAGCTCCTGGTCGTAGAGGATCTGCACGAAGGCCTGGGCCACGGCCACGCGGATGTCGTCCCGCGCCTTCTCCAGGTCGGCCGTCGCGGCCGCCAGGTTCAGTTCGCCCAAACGGATGCCGTTGGTGATGTCGAAACCCTGGAAGATGGGCACGCTGCCTCCGAGCGAGAAGGAGGTCGAGGTCGTGTTCGAGTTGGAATACGTATTGTCCGCCGTGAGGCCGCGGCCGAAGGAGAGGTTCTCCGAAGCGGAGGCGCTGACCGAAGGCAGACGGCGGTTCTGGGCCGTATTGAGTTCCACTTCGCTCTGTTCGACCTGGAGCGCGCTCTGTCTCACGCTCAGGTTGTGCTCCAGGGCGTAGTCGATGCAGTCCGAGAGGCTCCAGGGCCCTTGCTGCGCCCGGGCGGACAGGCCGCACAGCAGCACGGCGGCGATGATGGCGATTCTGTTCATGGCTTCTATTTCTTGTCTTCGATGATCTTCGGACCGCGGACGATGTCGCCCTGCTGCAGGCCCTCGGTGATTTCGATGTTGATGCCGTCGCTCAGGCCGGTCTTGACCGGGATGCGGTCGTAGGCGGAGCCGTTCTTGCGGTACACGAAGGTGTCGTCGCCGTCGAACTCCAGCGCGCTCTCGGGCACGGACAGCACCTGCTCCGCCCGCTCCAGGACGATCTCCGCGTTGGCGCTGTAGCCGGAGCGGATCTTGTGGTCGCCCGTCACCTTCACGGCCGCCTTGATCTCGAACTGGTTGGCGCCGTTGTTCTCGACCGCCTTCGGCGAAATGTACTCCAGGAATGCCTCGGTGCCGAAGTCCTGCAGGGCGCCGATGCGGATGTGCATGGGCGTGCCTTCGGAAAGAGCGCCCACTTCCGTCTCGTCGATGTTGCCGTCAAAGATGAGGTCGGACATATTGGCGACCGTCGCCACCGTGGTGCCGTCGTTCATCGTGTTCGCCTGGATCACGGAGTTGCCGACCTTGACCGGGATGTCGAGGATGAGGCCCGTGATGGTGGAGCGGATCAGGGTCGAGCTGCCCGTCTTGTTGGAAGAGGACACGCCGTCGCGGATGACCTCCAGGGACTCCTGGGCGGCCGCCTTTTCCTCGCGGGCCTGGTTGTAGGCCTGCAGCACCTGGTCGTATTCCTCGTCGCTTACGAGCTTCTTGTCGTAGAGCGCCTTCTCCCGGTCGTAGTTGGTCTTGGCCTGTTTGAGGTTGATTTCGGCCAGGCGCACGCGGCTCTGCGCGGAGCTCAGGGAGTTCATGTCCGGAATGACGCGGAGCTTGGCGATGATCTCGCCCTCCTTGACCTGCTGGCCGGCTTCCTTGTAGAGCTCGGCAATGATGCCGTTGATCTGCGGCTTGACGTTGACCTCGTTGCGCGGGACGATCTTGCCCGTCACCACGGTCGTGCGCTCGATGTCCGCCACGGCCGCTTCGATCTCCTGGTAGCGGACCTCGGCCGGCCGGGATTTCTTGTAGAGGAACACGAAGGTCCCGATGAAAAGGATCGCGAGAACCGCGGTCAGGATGTACTTGGAAAACTTTTTCATATATCTTGTGCTTTTTTATTATTCGTCTCTCATGGCGTCCACGGGCTTGATGTTCATCGCGCGAAGGGCGGGCGCCAGGCCGGCCACGACGCCGAGCAGGGCAAGCAGGGCGGCCGCCGCCACCGCCAGTCCGAAGCTTATCTGGAAGGCGGGGTTGAACTCGCCGGAGCTCCGCACGATCATCTCGGCCACGCTCAGCGACATCACCGAGAACATGATGCCGAACATACCCGCTATCAAGGTCAGGCTCACGCTCTCGAGCATGATCTGGGACAGGATATCGGAAGGCGTGGCACCGATGGCACGGCGGATGCCGATCTCGACGGTGCGCTCCTTGACCGTGACCATCATGATATTGCTCACGCCGACGGCTCCTGCGAACAGTGTTCCCAGTCCGATCAGCAGGATCAGGAAGTCCACGCCGCGGAACAGGGTGTCGATCAGCGAGAAGATCTGCTCGGTGTCCAGGAACATCATCGCCGGTTCGTCATCCGGGTCGAAGAAATGCTCCCGGCCCAGGACCTGCCGGACCCGCGTCTCCAGTTCGGTCATATGGATGCCGGATTTGGCCGTCGCGCAGAGGATATCCACGCTCTCGCCCCGGTTGTACAGCTGCTGGGCGATGGTCGCGGGGATGATCACTTTCTGCTCCGTGCTTCCGTTGATGTTCATCATGCCGGAAGAAACGTTCACGCCGACGATTTGGAAAAAGACCGAACCGACCTGGATGAAAGTACCGCAAGGGTCTCCCCCGTCGGGGAAAAGGTCCTGGTAGATGCGCTTGCCGATCACGCAGACCTTGCGTCCGCGCTCCACGTCCACTTCGTTCAGGAAGCGGCCGTATTTCATCACGGGCGCCTCGATGGCGACGTAATCCGCATTCACACCGGTCACGTTTGCGCTGGTCGACAGCGAATTGTACACGGCATTCTGGCCCCACTGGCTGATCATCGGAGTCACGACGTCCAGTTCCGGAATGAGCTTTTTCAGACGCTCCATGTCGCGGTATTCCAACTCCCAGTAGCGGCCTTCCTGGAAGCCCTTGTACGGCACGGACGTATTGGACGACACGATGATGGCGGCATTGGAGGCGAAGCCCTCGAAGTTCTCGGTCAGCAGACCCTTGATGCCGTCGCCGGCACCGAGCATCACCAGCAGCATGAACAGTCCCCAGAAGATGCCGAATCCGGTCAGCAGGCTCCGGCTCTTGTTGCGCAGCAGGGAGTCCGCGATCTCGTGATAGGTGTTGATATCCAGTCTCATTCGGCTCTCAGTGCTTCAATGGGTTTGACTTTGGCAGCCTTGCGCGCCGGAATGAGGCCGGCCAGGGTGCCGGCGACGATGAGCAGCAGGGTCGCCTCGAGGGCGACGTCCAGGCCCACGGAAGGATCCTGCATCACTTTGATGCTCTCCCCGAAAAGTTCGACGGGGTTGGAGCCCACGGTGGCGTCCAGCAGTTCGCAGGCGAACATCCCCAGCACCATCCCGATGTAGCCGAAGAAGGCGGTGATGCTCACGCTCTCGGCGATGATCAGTTTCATGACGGACCAGGGGTTCGCGCCGATGGCCTTGCGGATGCCGAATTCGTGCGTGCGTTCCTTGACCGTGATGAGCATGATATTGCTCACGCCCACGATGCCGCTCAGCAGCGTGAACAGGCCGACGACCCAGAGGAAGATCTCCAGGATATGACGCCCCTTGTTCATCTGCATGTTCATCCGGAAGGAGTTACGGATCCAGATGGCGCGTTCGTCGTCCGGGGCGGCGCCGTGGACGGTATTCAACACGCGCTTGTATTCTTTTTCGAATGCCTCGTTCTCCGCCTCGGTGTCCAGGCCGTGGAAGGTGAAGGACAGCATGTCGATCTTGTCGCTCTTGCCGAAGATGCCCTTGAGGGTCGTGTAGGGGGTGTATATCTCCGTGTCGTTTTCGTTCTCCGCCGCCTGGCGGACACCCACGATCTTGAAGGAGAGGTTGCCGATCTTGACGCGCTCTCCGATCAGGGAGTCATAGTTCTCCTTGCCTCCCAGGAAGTTGCGGGCCTGCAGGTGGGTGATGACGATCACCTTGCGGCAGGCGTCGAGGTCGCCTCGGTTGATGAAGCGGCCGGCGTGGATCTCGATCCGGTTCATCCGGGCGTAGTCCGGATAGACGCCCGTCAGGCCGACGCTGAAGTAGCGTTTGCCGTAGGTCATCATGAAGCCGCTCTGGCTGAGGGTGGCGGAGACTTCATCCACGTGGTCGGCGAAGGCCGGACCGGCCGTGAGCGCCATGTCCCGCTCGGTCAGCTCGATGTAGCGGCCCTGCTTGAAGCCACCGTAGGGTTTCGACGTCGAGTTGCCATAGACGGACATCGTGTTGGAGTTGATGCCGGCCATGTTCGCCTCGGTGGTGTTCATAATGCCGTTGCCGGCGCCCAGCAGGACGATGAGCATGAAAATGCCCCAGGCCACCGCAAAGCCCGTGAGGCAGGTGCGGAGCTTGTTGCGGCGAACGCTCTCCCATATTTCGGTGAAGACGTCTCTCATTTCATGATGGTGCTGGTGCCGAACACGGAGGCGCTGTGCGCGCGGTTGTCTTCGATCTGTCCGATGATGCCGTCCTTGATGTGGACGATCTTGTTGGTGGCGTTGGCGACGCCGCTCTCGTGGGTGACGACGATGATGGTCATCTTGTCCTCGCGGTTGAGCTGCTGGAGCAGCTCCATGATTTCGACCGAGGTCTTCGAATCGAGGGCGCCCGTGGGTTCGTCGGCGAGAACGATCTGGGGGCGGGTGATCAGGGCCCGGGCGATGGCGACGCGCTGTTTCTGACCGCCGGACATCTCGTTGGGATAGTGCTTCGCCCAGTCGGCGAGGCCCAGACGGTCAAGGTATTCCATCGCCATCTGGTGGCGCTTCTTGCGCGCGACACCCTGATAGAACAGCGGGAGTTCCACGTTTTCGACGGCGGTCTTGAATCCGATGAGGTTATAGGACTGGAAGATGAAGCCGATCATCCGGTTGCGGTAGTCCGCGGCCTGTTTTTCCGTGAGGTTCTTGATGAGGCGGCCGTCGATGTAATACTCCCCCGTGTCGTAGTTGTCCAGGATGCCCAGGATGTTGAGCAGGGTGGACTTGCCGGAGCCGGAGGCGCCCATGATGGAAACGAACTCCCCGCGGTCGATGTCGAGGTTGATGCCTTTCAGCACGTGCAGCGGCTGCCCGTTATTGTATGTCTTGTTGACGTCTTTGAGTTCGATAAGCATAGTGTATTATTGAACTATTACACTGCAAAGGTACATATCTTTTTTATATCTGCAAATTTTTTTGCAAAAATCTTTTTTCGCCTCGCTTGCAGGCTACTGCCGCCACGAATGTTCGCTTCGCTCACCTCGTGTCATTTCGAGCACCCCCTCTTGTCATTTCGAGCGCAGCGAGAAATCTCCAAGGGCAAAGGTAATACATTTTTATTGTTTTACAATAATTATATGCTGATTTTTGAAAATTAATTATCATTTTTCAAATCTCCCTTCTCTGCTTCCCCGCGTTATCTTCCTGCCACTCAGCCATCTACAAGACGCGTCGGGGCCGGTTTTGTTAAGGGCTGCAATGCTATAACGCAGCCTCCGCCCGAAAGGTTGGGAAAAACACAAAAAAAGACAACCTCCCGGGGGAAGGTTGTCTTTCCGTGCGGCTGTCGAGAGTCCTTATATCCTATCGCGGATCAGGAAATAATAGACGATGAAGCCCAGCCAGCTGAACGCAAGCACGGCCACCGAGATGAGGATCTTCCCCACCAGGCCGACCTTGTTGTGCTTGAAGATGTCGAGCACGCACCAGATGGCGACGATGACACCGAGGATGTAGATGATTTTTGCTAACATAATTTATGGATTTAAAGGGTTTTGTTTCCTTGAAAACTCACATCCGCACCAGTTCTGGTTGTAGAATCCCTGCTCCCGGATCACCTCGTTCCTCCGCTCCTGCAGCCCTCCTTTCCGCCAGTTCTGAGCCCAGAAGGCAACCGCTGCCTGCTCTGCTCCACTGCACGGCGGCTCGGGTCTGAAAACGTCCGGCTCTGCCGGACCCCTCCCATCTGACGATGGGCCCCTCCCTCTTACGATGCCGAGGGTGGCACGGTTTTCAGACCCGACCGCCGCTTCCGTTTCGCAGCAGGCAGTTGTTCCGGCGGCGTTGACCTGGTCAAGATCCTTCCAGCGGGAGGAAGCCAGGGTCGTGGCGAGGACGTGAAGGCCGCGGGAGGCGGCATATCGGGCGGCGCGGCCGAGGCGGAAGCGGAAACAGGCAGCGCACCTCGCCCCCCGTTCCGGCTCGTCCTCCAGCCCGCGGACGGCCGCCAGCCAGGCCTCGTGGTCATACTCGTCCGCCACCAGTTCGACACCCATCAGTTCCGCATAGCGCCGCAGCTCCGACAGGCGCAGCTCATACTCCTCGCGCGGATAGATATTGGAATTGCTGAAGAACACGGTCGGGCGGATCCCACTTTCCCCCAGACACTCGAGGATGGCTCCGGAGCAAGGCGCGCAGCAGGCGTGCAGCAGGATTTCCCGGGCCCCGCCCGGCGCTTCGACCTTCAGCATAGTCTATTCGATGTCGTTGATATCGATCAGATTGTTCAGGATGGCGTACACCGTCAAGCCGGGCACCGTCCGGATTCCCGTCTTGCGGGTGATGTTCTTGCGGTGCGTGATCACCGTGTTGATGGAGATGTTGTGCCGGTCGGCGATCTCCTTGTTCAGCAGCCCCTGCGCCACGCTCACCAGGATCTCCTTCTCCCGCTCGGAAAGTTCGTGCCGCTCCTGCGGCTCCTCGTCCGGCGTGTGCGGGCGCTCCCGGTAGCGCTGTGGATTCTCCATCAGCCGCACCATCGGTACCAGGATACTGTCCTCGATGTACGTGTGGCACTTCAGGTCCTCCTGCAGCACGCACAGATGCAGCAGCAGTTCGATGCGCAGCTCCCGGTCGCAGACTTGCGGCAGGGACTTCATCACCAGGTTCTTGAAGTCGGAGAGCTTCTCGTCGACGTTGGAGTGGTTCTCCTCGAAACGGTCGATGGAAAAACCGCTCCGGCGACGGCCGATGATCAGGTCCTGCACATAGGGGATCACTTCCTGCTCCTCCAGGCTGAAATGGCTCTGCAGCTCCGTCTTGTAGCCCAGGAAGAAATCCCAGACCACCTTCCTCTGCGGCGCAGAACAAGGCTCCAGCAAGCGGGTCACCGCCTCTTCCATCACCACCAGGGCGCGGTTCAGATAATAATCGTGCGACTTGTGCAGATAACGGAGGATGTCGCCCACGTGGCTGTGGCGCAGCTGCTCCGTCGTCGGCTTGAAGTCCGGGAAGGAATACACCTCGCACAGCAGGATGACCGTGTCAGGGTCCAGACCTGACTGGATGCACGCCTCCGAGACCGTCTTCTCGCCGAAACTCCCGTCGATCCCCACGCGTGACAACACGCCGAGAAGCCGGTAATTGGCCTCGACGAGCGCGGCTACTTTCATGCTGCTGACGAACTTGTCCATTGCTATACAAAAATAAACATTTTTTTTGCGATTTCGGGAAATATCTCTATTTTTGCAATCCCAAAGTAGAACTGCGGCAGTGGTGAAATGGTAGACACGCTACTTTGAGGGGGTAGTGGGCGTTTGGCCTGTGTGAGTTCGAGTCTCACCTGCCGCACGAAAGAGGATGACTAATAAGTCCAAAGGACTTTGAGGTCATCCTCTTTTTATTTGCCGTCCGGTCAGCCACAGGCATCCGGGCTGACGTCGGGAAAGGGCGGGGCTGTCCGCTTCGGTTACTGGACGGCTAACTCCTCCTTTTTGGCCAGGTCCTGCGGTCCTGTCCAACAGTCGTCAGACACACGCCGTCCTGCTTGCAGCACCGCTGTCCTCAGCGGGCCCCGCTGCTCCTTTCCCTCCTAATCGCCCGGACGTCCGTGGCCGCCACGGACCAACAAAAAATAGCTATTCTTTTGATAATCAAAGGAATAGCTATTGCTTTTCTGATAAATAATTACTATCTTGTAGTTGCGAAAAAAAGAAAGAAAATCAATTACAGATCAGCAATGGCAAAGGTAATCTTTAAATCTTACAATCAAAACGATAATCTGCTTTTTCC